>JBCBOO010000069.1:0-24468 GCA_039821235.1 Planctomycetota bacterium | reverse complement strand
TCAATCGGGCGGCTGAGGTAATAGACGCTGTTGAGCGTCAGTTGAAGCGAGCTGCCTTTGGGTCCGACGACCAGGTTGTATCCGACTTGGGCGTTTCGAGAGAATGCTTCGGTGACGATCCCGAATACCGCGAGCACCAACACCACCAAGGCCACGCCCAGCATCAGCGAGATCGTCGTTAGCAAACTTGAGAGCGCACGAAAGCAGAAGTTTCGCCAGGCAATCCGTATTAGCCACATGGTTTGATCAGCTCGTTTGCAAAACGCGGTTGAGTTCATCGAGGCGAATGACTCGCTCGAAACGTTCGGTGACCGACATCGAGTGGGTGACCATCATGAGGGCAATGTTTTCGTCATGGCAGGACCCGATGATCAAATCCAAAACCGTTTCGGCGCTCGCCGGGTCGACATTGGCGGTGGGTTCGTCCGCCAGCAGCAGACGCGGCCGGCCGGCGAGTGAGCGAGCGATGGCGACGCGTTGCTGCTGTCCGACCGACAATTGATTGGGGCGGTAGGTCATCCGATCCCCGAGGCCGACACGATTGAGCAGGTCTTTGGCTCGATCAACGTCCACCGCACGATTTCCAAAGGCCATTCCCAGCTGAACGTTCTCCAGAGCCGAGAACGCCGGCAGCAAATTAAACGTTTGAAAGACATAGCCGACGGAAGCCGCTCGGCATCGGTCGCGTCCTTGTTCGGACAGCTTGGTCAATTCGATGCCCGCGACACGGAGGCTGCCGGAATCGGGAGCGAGCAGCCCGGCGATCAGATGCAGCAACGTGGTCTTTCCTCCGCCCGATTCGCCGATCAGTGCCAGTTGTTCGCCCACCGGGATGGTCAGCTCCGGAATGTCCAGCACCGTCAGGCGGCCACCACCGGGTTGCGGAAATGATTTCACCAAATCACGGATGCTGAGCACTGCATCTCCCGCGGCGGATGGGGTGGCGGCGGGAGTTTCCTCGGGAGCGTTGTCTTGGTCGTTCACGGTGAGGCGGTGGGGCCAGGAGGGGTGGGTGGCGGGATGATGGACGGGAAGGGGACCGATGGGGGATCAAGTTTATTTGCCGCGCCGCATCGCCCGCTGCAGGCCACGATCGGCGTCACGTTTCTTGAGCGTTTCGCGTTTGTCGTGGATCTTCTTGCCTTTGACCAAGCCCATGACACATTTCGCGAGGCCTCGGTCGTTGAAGTAAACACGCAGCGGAATCAGTGTCAGTCCTCTCTCGTGCGCGCGACCGGCAAACTTGTCGAATTCCCGGGAGTGAACGAGCAGCTTTCTCGGTCGTCGAGGATCATGATTCCACATCCCGGCGTTGTTGTAATGGGCGATGTCGGCTCCGATCAGCCAGAGCTCGTCGTCTTTGGTCCGAATGTGAGCCTCGTCGAGGGAGAGTTTTCCTTCCCGCATCGATTTCACTTCGCTGCCCATCAGCATCATGCCGCATTCGACCGAATCGAGGATTTCGTAGCGGTGACGTGCTTTCCGGTTCTCGGAAACCATCGTCACACCCGGGTCCGGCTTTTTCTTGCCGCCGGCACTCTTTTTCTTTTTCGATTTGGCCATAGTGGGACGATTGTATCCGGAAGGTCCAAGATCGCCACGCCGCCTCGATTGCCATTGCTCTTTCGATGCACTCACTACAATACGAGTGACAAAAAGGTTCGTCCGGCGGATTTTTCATTCGCCCTCCCCACCGATGGCCCGCAACAGAATCGTTCCGGTGACGCTGTTCTCCACCGTATCGTTCTCTTACTCCGCTGGTTTCACGGTTCTCCGCTTCCTCGAATTGACTTCACGACTGAATTCATGGCTTTTCGCTTACCCGTTGTCGCCGATCCTGAAATTCCCGCCGGAACCGCTCTCAGTGGCAGCGGACGCTTGCCCAAGTGGCTCAAACGTCCGATCCCCAAGAGCAATTCGAACCACATGACGGCGGAATTGCTGGACGAGTTGAAATTGGAGACCGTTTGCGACAACGCAAAGTGCCCCAATCGAATGGAGTGCTACAGCCAGCAGACGGCGACTTTCATGATTTTGGGGAATGTGTGTACTCGTCCTTGCGGTTTTTGTGCCGTACACCGAGGTCGGCCTCCGGAGCAACCCGAAGCCGACGAGCCGGATCGTGTCGCCGAGGCGGCCGCCCGACTGGGGCTGAAGCATGTCGTGATCACCAGCGTGACCCGCGACGACTTGCCCGATGGAGGTGCCGATCACTTCTACCGATGCGTGGTCGCGGTCCGCGAGCGCACCGGTGCGACAACGGAAGTGCTGACACCCGATTTTGTCCAGTGTAAGGACGCACTACGGCGCGTCATCGAAGCCAAACCCACGGTCTTTAATCACAACATGGAAACCATTCCGCGACTTTATCGACGCGTCCGCGGTCCCAAGAGTGACTACCGCTGGACGCTTGGAATGATGAAGCAAGTCAAAGAATACGATTCCGATGTGAAGACCAAGAGTGGTCTGATGCTGGGGCTTGGTGAAGAACGTGGCGAGTTACTCGATGCCCTTGCGGATCTTCGAGAATACGGCGTCGATTTCCTCACGCTCGGCCAGTATCTCCAACCAGGCGAAAAATATTTGCCAGTCGTTCGATACGTTCCACCGGAAGAATTCGACGAGTTGGCCGAAATTGCGAAAAAGATGGGCTTCAAGAAAGTCGCTTCGGGCCCCTTTGTTCGCAGCAGTTACCACGCCCGCGATATGGCCGAGACGGAGTAAGCTTGAACGTGACCGCACCGATTGTCGATGTCCAAGGACTCCACAAAACCTATCGTTCGTTCTCGCTGAAGGGTCGCAAGAATGTGAATGCCGTTCGCGGTGTTTCGTTGCAGGCGTTTCCGGGAGAAGTCTTCGGCTTGCTCGGACCTAACGGTGCCGGCAAAACCACGTTGATCAAGATGCTGCTCGGCGTGGTCAAACCGTCCTCCGGCAGCGCCGAAATTTTTGGCCAACCCATCGGTAGCTCTTCGGCACGCGCCCGAGTGGGGTATTTGCCAGAATCGCTTCGTGTCGATCGACACCACACGGCCCGTTCGGCGCTGCGGTATTACGGGCGAATGAGCAACATGGCGGCCGATCAAATCCACTCCCGCAGCGATGAACTTCTCAAACTCGTGGGTTTGGAAGGACGCGACCGTGAGTCGGTGCGGCGATTCAGCAAGGGAATGTACCAACGTTTGGGGCTCGCCCAAGCATTGCTTCACGACCCGGATCTGTTGGTGTTGGATGAGCCGACTGACGGGCTCGATCCGGTCGGACGAAACGAAGTTCGCAAGGTCATCGATCGATTGCGAGACAGTGGAAAGACGATCTTTCTCAACAGCCACATTCTTCAGGAAGTGGAACTCGTCTGCACTCGCGTGGCAATTCTTGCCAAAGGTGAAATCAAAGGCATTGGCCGAATCGATGAACTGTCGGAAAACTCGGACAGTCGTCTTCAAGTTGATGTGCACCTGGCGGAAACGCTGACTCTGGAAGATCAGCAAACGGCTTCGCAGTGGTGGGAGCAAACGTTTGAGCAGCGATTTGCCGTACAGGCGGATTCTCCCGCCGACCCGGCCATACAACACTTGACGATCGAAGTTCAGGAACGACCGGAGATCGATTGGATCGTTGATCGGATTCGTGCCCGAGGAGATTCGATCACTCGTTTGGAAGTCCGCCGAGAATCATTGGAGGAAGCCTTCATGCGATTGGTCGGCAGCAACGAGGGTGTCGCCGTCACCGCGAGTCCCGCGCCGGTGGCTGTAACAGATTCAACGACGGTTCCCGCCGCAAAGGAGGCGTGAGATGAAACCTTATCTAGCGGTTGTGCTTGACTCGTTTCATTCCGCATTTTCCTCGCGGGTGCTTTGGATTGCGATCCTCGCGATCTGGGTCTTCCTGGCCGGTCTCGCACCGATCGGTTATCGCGAGGTCTACACCACCGAGTTTCGCTGGTTTGATTTGGACAATGGGACGCAGCTCAAAGCCATGCTCGCCCGTGGCTTGGTGGACCCCAACGAGAAGGAGACCGCGCTCGGACGGATTGCTCAGACGGTCCCCGAGGAGACTCGGCGGTCTCTCGAAAAAGTCGCTCGTGGCGAAAACATTCGCATCGACTTGGAAAAGCTCTCCGATTCTTTCAACGAGTCGCTGGATGACGAAAGTTGGTACGACGAAAAAGCTTGGGAATCGACGGTCCGACTGAAGGAACTGCGAGAACTGGACGAGATCCCAGACGACGAAATCAGTGAGGATCTGCGACGTCGAAGGGCGCGGCTGAGGATCGAAGCCGCGCTGCCGGGCGTTTTCGCTGCGATGTCATCACGTTCGATCATGCTTTCGTACGCTGGTTTCGACTTTCCGGCGATGTTCGCAATCAGTAAGTCGCAGTTTGGAACCGTCGTCAATCAATTCGTTGTCCCGCTGATTACGAGTTGGTTGCTCGGGTTCGCGCTGATCTTTCTCGGTATTCTGGTCACGGCATCGATTGTGCCGGAAATGTTGCAGCCAGGCTCGTTGCATTTGTTGCTCAGCAAGCCGCTTTCTCGAACGATGCTCTTGCTGGCCAAGTTTGTCGGCGCCCTGGCCTTCGTCTTGATCTGCGTTTGTCAGTTGGTGATCGGGCTTTATCTCATCGCCGGGCTGCGATTGGACCTTTGGAATCCAAGGATCCTTTGGTGCATCCCCGTCTCCGTTTTCCTCTTTGCGGTGTTCTACAGCGTTTCCATGTTGGCAGGGCTGCGTTGGCGATCTTCGATTCTCGCGATCGGATTGACGTGCATCTTCGGCGCGGTCGTGTTGATTATCGGTATCGTCGGAGGCTATTTCGACGGCAGCGTTCGCATGCCGGATCGGATCAGCCGAATGGCCTTTGACGGCGACGACGTGGTGGTTTCAACTCGCGGGGGCGAACTGAAACACCTCGATCCAGAGACAAACGAGTGGGACGTCCTGATCGAACGTGATTTCCGCCGAAGCGATTTAATTGTGCCTCCCGTTCGACTGGCGGAGGGTCAAATCGCAACCGCGAAAATTCGCAACGGACGATTCAACCTCTACGGCACCGGCTCGTTGGACCTGTTGATGCTTCGACGCGAGTCCGAGTGGGAACTGGAACCCGGACTGAGACTTCCAAACGGAACCCGTCGATTCCTCATCTGCGATGACTTACTCATCGGAGTGAACAACGCCGGACTCATGGCAACGCCGCTTGAGAAGGCGATCAGCACCATTCGCCCAGAAGATGAAGACGACGGGGATGATTCGGAAGAGGCCGCGGAGGAGTCCACTGGTTCGGAGTCAACCGGTTCGGCCTCAGGCATGGCTGCGGCGGCTTGGATGAGGGATTTGCTCCGTATGCAAGGCGGCGCAACCGATTCGTTTACAAACATTCTGCCTTCGGGCATCACGCTGACCGAACCGGTACGTGTGGAGCACCTGCCGGAGCTCGACTCGTTGGTGGTTTATTCGCGAGGTCGCTTGGTTCGCCTGTCACTCGAGTCGGTCGACTTGGAACAAAAAACGACGGCCAGCACGGAGGCGGATCTCTTGCTCGAAGACGAAAACGCCGCGCGAAGTTTGCTGGCTGCCTCCGGGCGTTCCTTGTTGCTGTCTCGCCAGAACGAACCGCTGCAGTGGTTCGACGCCGACGACTTGCAATCGAAAGCGACGCTGGAAACCGAAGCCGGCGAGACCATTGTTTCGATGAAGGGAATCGGCCAGTCCGGTCGTTTCGCGCTACTCAATACCGATGGTGATCTGTCGCTGGTCAGTCTTCGAGACGGGGCACTCGTTCGCGAGCCGATGTCGTTTGGCGATGTGACGGCCGTTGACTATTTGAGCGACCCAGGAGTGCTGGCCATCGCACATCATCTTGACCGAATCGACTGGGTGAAAGTGGGTGAGGACGGTTCTTTGACGACGGTGCGGGAAATTGAGCCCGCCGTCTCGGGGTGGCGCAGCGTCGATCGCTATGCCATCACGCCGCTTCGAACCCTGACGCCGCAAACGGGCGAGCTGAGTGACATGGTTGCCGCACTGGTCAGTGGCAAGTCATCGTTCGCCATCGGTCAGGGACAACCGGATGACCAGGAAGTCGTGCAGTACAAAATCGCTCGGCCGGTTCTCAGCTGCGGCGTTTTCATCGTTGTTATGCTGACACTTTCCTGCGTCTACTTCAAAAGACGGGACTTCTAGCGTAGCGATTTTCGGGGGGGTGGCGAAAATTCGCTACGAACCCCCCGCGTTTGATTACAGTCTTGAATCATGTACAGACTTGCAGTTGCAGGTCGGACACCTTATTCCTCCTGATTCAAGACATCGCTTTCCCATGAATGCTCTGATTCCGTTCTCACACTTCAGGCAATTCGTCGGCATGAGCTGCCTGCTGCTTTCGCTGACCGCAGTGCAAAACGCCGTGGCTGCCGATCCCCAGCTTCCCGACCAGACCCTTCAATTCAGCAATAATGTCACGATTGATGGCTGGAACCGAATGCGTCTTTCCAGCCATTCGATCAGTGGTGCGAGTCCTGGCACCATCGACATCAAGTTCTTTGACTCCAACGGGATTGTCAACGAACGCATCTTTAAGTGCGCCATCATCGGTCGCCCCTGCACGGGCGCGGACAAGAAGTTCGATGTGGTCGGAGTGAACCAAACGGGTACCGATGAGCATCGGCTTCAGATGAAGCTGGTGTGCCGGGATGGGCTCAACGGCCTCACGACCGTCAAGTTTAGTGCTTCGACCGATCATTGCGGCGCGACCACCGAAACGGAGGATGACCCTTGCTACGAGCACGAAAACGTTGATACGCAGGTCGTCCAGCAAGGCCCGGGTGGCGGACCTGGGATCTGATTCTGGATTTGCGAGAGCGTTAACGCGTACGCAGCGGATGGAGTCGATCCATCCGCTTGCGGGAGGTCAGCCGATCAGTTCCTTGATCACTTCACCACCAAATTGGGATAGCTGTTTGTGTCGCCCGGCGTGGTAGTAGGTCAAGCGATTGTCATCGAGACCAAGCAGGTGCAGCAGCGTCACATGCACGTCTCGGATATGGTGCTTGCACTCCACCGCCTCGGCACCAAACTCGTCGGTCGCACCAATGGTGTGTCCCGCACGTGTTCCGCCCCCCGCGAACCACATCGCCATCGCGGCCGCGTTGTGATCCCGACCGTAAGACTTGGAACCACCGCGCAGGCCGTTGTCGGGGGTTCGCCCAAACTCCCCGCACCAAACGACCAACGTGTCCTTGAGAAGGTCACGTTGTTTGAGGTCCTTGAGCAAGGCTGCGATGGGCCGGTCGACCGACCGAATTAGCGAACCGTGTGCCCGCGAAATGTAGTCGTGACTATCCCAGTTGCCGGCATAAGCTTGTACGAATCGGACTCCGTTTTCGACCAATCGTCTTGCCAACAGGCACTTTCTTCCAAACGCGTCGGTTGGTCCACTGCCGATCCCGTAGGCGTCCAGTGTCGCCTGACTTTCGCCCTCGATCTCTAGCACGCCCGGGACTTCCGTTTGCATGCGATAGGCGAGTTCGTAGCTCGCGATTCTCGCCTCCAGGTCTGTTCGTCCGCTGCGTTTGACGAGATGCTGCTGGTTGAGCTGATTCAAGACGTCAAGATTGAGTCGTTGCTGATCGGACGCAATCTCCGGAGGCGGATTGAGATTTAAGATCGGACTGCCGGTGGCGCGGAGTGGCGTTCCTTGGAACGAAGCCGGCAAGAACCCTCCGGACCAATTTCCCGCGCCGCCTTGCGGATAACTCGAACGAGGCAACACCACGAATCCCGGCAGGTTCGTGTTCTGCGTGCCCAATCCATACGTGACCCAGGAACCGACGGCCGGGTCACCGCCGAATTGGTTTCCGGTGTTGAGTTGGTAACACGCGGTCGGGTGATTGACCGAGTCCACGTGCGCACCACGGTAGAAACAAAGGTCATCGACGAGCTCCTTGAGATGCTCCCACTCGGTACAAATGTCGGCGCCAGAATCGCCGGCTTTGATAAAGTCGAACGGACTTTTGACGAAGTATCGCTTACCCGATGACATCGCACTTTCGCGTTCACCATGTCGCGTAAACGCCTCCAAGTGCTTTCGAGAAAGCTCCGGCTTCGGATCAAACGTATCGATGTGTGATGGCCCGCCCTCCATCATCAAAAAGATGCATCGCTTGGCGCGTGGTCGGTGATGGGGCTGACCCAACGAAGCCTTCGTGTCATTCGCCGACGTGTTCGTCGACGCCAGCAAGCTGGTCAGTGCAACCGATCCCAACCCGGCTCCCATTCCGAACAGAGCTTCACGGCGTGTTGGAGTCACAAAGGCCGGTGTTTTTTTGCGAGTGGTCATGATTAATCCAAGTAACTGAATTCATTGCTATTGAATAAGACCAGACAAACGTGAGCCAATGCTCGCGTTTCCGCATCGACATCCGCGAACTGCAAATCGCTCTCGTACTCGATGTATGCCGGCAAGTGCTCTTCAAACGTGTAGGGTTGGCCTGTCTTCTCAGCCATCACGGTTCGGGAGATCTTGTTTGACGGTGAGTCGGAGGAGTACTTGCGATCACGTTCCGACCGGAGCGTTGTCTCCCAATGCTGGTGGCAAATCGCGACTTCTTCGTCACTGGGGGCCCGGCCAAGCGAAAGCCGGAATGCCCGTTGAATCAACCTCTGTCGTTCCTCTGCCGTATTCACGTTTCCGGCAGACTCGTGCAAGAGTCTTGCCGCAAACGCGGTGGCGCGGTCCAAGACCTCCTCCGAGTTCATCAGCGTGAGTGCTTGGGGGGCGACCGTGGACGTCTCACGAAGCTCACACGACTTGTCCGGTCCGGGCTGATTGAAGGACTCGAAAAATGGATCGCGAAGCCCGCGAATTTTCTCGGTGTACACACTGCGGCGATTTCGCTGCTTCGGCTTGGGATCGGGTTCGTAAACGGATGCGGCGCCGCCCATGATTTGCCGGGGCTGAAAAGCGACTTCCAAGTTGATGTCCGGTCGGCAGGGAATCCCGCCAACCTGACGATTCAATTCTCCACTGACCGTGAGCATCGCGTCACGCAGTTCTTCCGCCGTCAAGCGGCGACTCGGAAAGGTTGCGTAACCTTCGCGGGCCGGGTCGCGTTGCTCGACGCCTTCGGGATCGGGGTGACGTGTGCTGCGGCGATAGGCCTCGCTGGTGACAATCAGATGATTGAGCTTCTTGATCGACCAACCGTGGTCGATAAACCAGTTGGCGAGCGCGTCCAACAACTCGGGATGGGTCGGTAGCGCTCCCGTGCCGCCGAAATTGTTCGGATTACCAGCGATCCCCTTTCCAAAGTGCCACGACCAAACTCGGTTGACGATGACACGTGCCGTCAAAGGGTTCGCTGGGTCGACGACCCAATTCGCAAATGCCAGTCTGCGCTTTCCCTGTCCAGCGGGGAAAGCGTCCGGGGCCATCTCACCGAGTGAAACCGCTGCACTGAGTGCTCCCGGCGTGACCGGTTCGGAGGGTGAATAGACACTGCCACCGGTCAGAATGGTGTCGGGTTCGATCTCACCCGCTTCCCAAACGTCCTTCGGTTTTTGAAGCCGATTCCCAACGTTCTTGCGAGCAATCGTGCTGCCGGTGTAAACGGCCAAAGCGATTGGCCGGACGCGATCCAACTCCCAGCGATGTCGCGCGATGTTCTTTCGGATACGAGCTAGGGAAGCTTCGTCGCCTGGGTCGAGACCGTTTTCGCCAACTTTCGCGTCACCCGTTTCTTGCTTGCGCTGCCGCTTCATGTGCCGATTGAGCGCCGTCTCTTGCTCCTTATAGGCAGCAATCTTTTGCTCGACCCAACGCTTGGAATCCTGAAATCCCGTTCGATCTTCGCTTGGTAAGAAATCCGCATTAGGTTCCGCAAACTGAGTCGTCGAAAACACCGCCATCATTCCGTAATAGTCACGCGTCGGAACCGGGTCGAACTTGTGATCATGGCATTTCGCGCATTGCATTGCGTGGGCCAAGAAAGTCTGCCCGACGGAATCGGTGACATCATCCAACCATTGCTGGCGAGTTTCCTTGAACACGCTCATGCTCGTTTGTTCCCACGGTCCCATCCGCAGGAACCCCGTGGCAACGAGATGCTCGGGAGATTTTTCGTCGAGTTCATCGCCGGCGAGTTGTTCGAGAACGAATTGGCGATAAGGCTTGTCATCATTGAAGGAACGAATCACATAGTCTCGGTAACGCCACGCATTCGGGCGGCTGTAGTCATTTGCAAATCCGGCCGTGTCGGCATATCGAACGACATCCAACCAATGCAGGCCAAAGTGCTCTCCATAATGCGGCTGGGACATCAACTCGCTGGCGAGTTGTTCCACCGCTCGATCTGGGTTTTCAGCGTATTCCGATTCGAATGCGAGTACGCTTGCGGGTGCCGGAGGCAATCCGGTCAATCCGAAGCTGAGTCGCCGAACGAACTCGGTCGCCGAAGCCGAAGACGCGGGCGAAAGCCCCAGATCGTCGAGTCGCCTGTCAATGAACCAATCCACTAAGTGAACGCCTTCGGGTACCGAGACGTCTTGGCGTGGGCGATATGCCCAGAGTTTTTGCGGTTCGTAGCGCCGGTTTTGCCAGTCATCCGAGAGGGCCTTCGACGTCGTCACCTGCTCTCCGGCGGCATACTGCGTTTGAATCTCTCGAACCCGCTTGTCCGATGGCCAAGGTGCTCCTTCGTTAATCCAATCGCGAAATGCCCAGGCTTGTGTCTCCGTGAGTGCGTCGGCCTCCTTCGGCGGCATTTCGTATCCGACTTCTTTCCTCGCCACAGTGAGATAGAGCAGACTCGATTCTCCGTCTCCGTCGTGTACGACATCCGACTCAAACGAATCTCCGCCGCGCAGCAGCGACTCGCGTGAACGCAAATCCAGCCCGCCTTGTAGATCATCGGGGTCCGCGCCGTGACAGGCCAAACATCGCTCCGATAGAAGCGGCTTGATCGTGAGTGCAAAGAGTTTTTCGCCCGCCGATGGCTGATCGGTTTCGGCCGCGAAGACAGGGGGCACTATTAAGCTTGCGGTGAGCAGAAGACCGCACCGAATGAAGACGCGATTCATGAGGCGACCGCCCGGGAGGGAGACGTGCTGAGCAGCGCAGAGGGATACGTGAGTCCGTTCAGGCTGCGGGAGGGAACGCCATTATACCCTAGCCGTCACGTGAGCGAGAACGAAAACGCTGGGATCCCGGGAGGGCGAACTGGCGGAAATCGCCCTATTCGTCTAACCAGCCCGCTTGATTGATGAGACTGTCGATTTCTTGGTAAGCCGCGTTGTATTGCTTGCGTATCTCATCGAGCCTCGCATTCGTTTCGGCGGACCTTGTCCCCGTTTGCATTCCGGCGATGAGCAGCGAGTAGTTCTCAGCGTTCTCGGATAACTTCCGTTGTGCTTTCTGGCGGTCACTGAACCGAGAACTATCGAGCTGATCGAGTAACGCTTGGAAATCATCTTTGGCTTTTGGATTGATCCCACGTTTTCGTTGCTGAATCCTCTCCGCCACGCGCACATCCTTTCTTTGAATCGGCAATCCGATCCCGACATCTTCCAAGAACTTGAACAAGATCGATTCCGTGCGGTCTGGATCCGATCCATACAACGAGGCAAACGAGTCCCCGGAAAGTTTGACAACGTCCTCGCCAACAAACACGAACCGGGCCTTCGCATCGTCACTCTGGCTCAACAGAAAAACATGGTCGCCGACCAGGCGAATCCGCAACTCTCCGTCCGTTTCGTAGCGGATTTCGAGTGTTCGATGCTCTCCGGACTCTTCGCGCAAGAAGAGCTCAAGCAGTTCATCGGTGACACGTAAGTCGGCGGACAAACCGCCGGCCGAGAAACTTGCCTGCTTCGGTTGAAACATCCTTCGGGTATAGCGCGGGTTGCTGCTGGTCACTTGATACTGCATGTCCTGAAACAACAGCATCGCTGGAGGCGTTTCGAAAAGCTGTTTCTGCCGAAAGGCTGCGGATCGGTCGACCTCTGGAATCTCCAATCCGCGTGACTCGAGTTCCGTGCGAATCTCACGATCGATTTCTTCCAGGCTCTTTCCGGCAAATGGAATCGACCAATGGTCTCGATCGACGTGCAAACGCCCATCCTTCCAGCACAATTGAAACAGCATCCCGATCGATTTGCGAACTTGATTGAGTGGTTGGGTTTCGCCATCGGCGTTCGCAAACCCAATCTGTCCGCCCGTTTCAAGTTCACGCTCGAGTGGCCGCACGAAATGAAAGTTGCCCATCATCCTTGACTCGGCTCTCAAGCGGATGAGCGCGGAGGAACGTTGCGACAGGTCCCGAAAACGCTTCATCAACTGCGGGTCTTTCATCGCCGTTCGATGTTCCGACAGCAGTTTGTGGATTTCCAAATGAACTTTCGAGTAGTCTCGGTCGTTTGTCTTTCCCAGAGTGCCTCCGGTGCGCTGCAACTGCCAGAGCAGCAGCGACAGGTGCTGCTCACGATCTTTGGCCGATCCGATGAGTCGCTCGTCGGGTTCGGATTCCTGACGGAGTCTTTGAAGACGTGCGGCGTTGTCTCGAAATTCTTGCTCCAACTCGTCGGCGTAGGCTTCCACTTCATCGTTGCCGTAGCGTGCGTGCCGCTCCTGGACAATTAGCTTCTCTTCGAACTGATCCAGTGCCTTGGAGAAAGCGTCCTGGTCAGACTCTGTCTTGTCCTCCTCTTTGGTCTCCGGCGGGTCATCCGCTTTGGCAACCCACGCGGGTGTCATCCAGAGAGGCAGAAGCATCCCCGCGAGAACGAATGAGTGTGTTGCTGATTTCAGGGTCACGCGAATCACTTTGGACTTGAGTTAGAGGCTCACATCACAAACGGCGTAGGCTTGTTCCAACGATCGAACAGGATCGTCACTGGTGGGAATGAATTCTTGGGCGACGTAGCCTTGATAGCCCGTCTCCAAGATGGCTCGCATCACCGCCGGATAGTTGATTTCGTTGGCGTCGTCCAACTCACGTCGATCCGGATTCCCGGCGGTGTGGTAGTGGCCGATCAGCGATTGGTACTTTCGTAAGTTTGCAATCAGGTCGCCGTTCATGATCTGGACATGGTAGATGTCAAAGAGCAGCTTAAAGTTTTCACTGCCCATTGCACTGACCAACTCCGCACATTGATGCACGTCATCGCCCCAGTAGCCTGGGTGCCCTTTCATCGGATGGATCGTCCCGTCGGTGTTCTTGTGTGCCTTGCTGTTGAGGTGCTCCAGGACGATGCCGATACCTTTTTCCTCGGCGTACGGAAGCACTCGTTTCCAACAGCGCAGGCAGTTCTCTCGCGAGACCGCATCGCTCTGTCCGGCTTTTCGCATTCCAGTGAAGGTGATCACGTTCGGTGCTCCGTAACGCACCGCCAAGTCGATTCCATCACGAAGACTCTGCTCGACTTCCGCGTGATGCTCGCTATCGACTGGGCCCTTTGCAAAACCGTGACTGCCGACCAGTGAAATCTTGAGGCCAAGTGCCGTTACGTCCTTGTAGAACTTACTGCCGATACCCTCCATCGCTTCCAAACCGATCCGTTTACAATGCTTGGCAAGCGTCATCGTCTCCATCGGATTGAAACACCAACCCATGACGGATTGTCGGATACGAGTGTCAGACAACGGTTGCGCGGCCAGAGGTCGTTGGCCCCCGATTGCCGTGGCGGCGAATGCCAGCCCTGCCTGAAGGATCGTTCGTCGTTTCACGTCACACTCAAGAGTCGGGGAAAAAGGATTTGATTTGTTACCAGTGCCGTCGGGGTATCACAATGGCGACCCCCGCATGTTAACCGAATTCCAACAAGCGATGGCAGCTGCAGTGGAATCATTGTCGCCGGGAGAAGTCGTCAGTTTCGGCGATATTGCCGCCTCGGCGGGCCGCCCGAATGCCAGTCGCGCCGCTGGGAATTTGCTTTCCGGCTCAATGGACACACTGCCCTGGTGGAGGGTCGTCTACAGCGACGGTCGCCTTCCACCGTGCAACCCAAGCCTCCAGGTGGAGCGTCTTGAAGAGGAGGGTGTCCGGCTCGAGGGCTGCCGCGTTGTTCAATCCCCTCGTGGCCGATTCGCCACGACGTAGTCCGTCGCTTCCTGATCTTGCACCAGCAACCATTCCCGGTCGATCTCGAGTCCTTCGAATTGATCGCGGCTTCCGTCCGGCCACCGGACCGTCACGTCGACGTTGGCCGAGGCGTCTCCCAAGCCGAAACGCAGCACACGTTCGTTGCTGCATTGAAACCCATCTCCGGAGACCAGCGATTGCTGCCAAGTCTGTGACTGACGCCGGATCTCCACTCGCGTGCCAATCGCGTCACGTGACGTCATGGTTCCACGCAGCTGAAAGGCTATCCAGTGATTGGTATGCGGCGTCTGGTTGATCAGCAACGCGACCGGTTCCGTTTGGTGGGTCACTGCGACATCGACCCGTCCATCACGATCGGCATCGAGTGTCCACAGCGATCGCCCCACATGAAGTTCGCCAAAGTAAGGGCTTTGCACCGTGTCAACGTCAGCCAACTCAAATCGAGCGGACGTCGACCGACGAAAGAGATGCATGGGCTGCGCGTATGGCGCGTCGTCTTTTTCCACCGGAACATTTACATGGCCATTTGCCACGATCAGTTCCAGATTCCCGTCGCTGTCAAAATCGATCGCTTCGGTTCCGAATGCAAGCGTGGGAAGGGAGTCTCGCGCAAGCCCCCGTTGGGCGGTCTTGTCCTGCCACGTTCCGGCGCCTCCGTTTTCGTAAAACGTGTTGTATTCGTTTTCGAAATTCGTGACGTACAAATCCACGTCGCCATCTTGGTCCAAATCCCCCACCCCGATTCCCATCGACGCTTGGGGATTGGAGCGGTCGTCACAAGCCAAGCCTCGCAGCATTCCTGATTCTGCCAAGCCGAACGCCTCTCCACTTTGACGAGCGTAAAGGTGATTGTTCGTCATGTCGTTGGCAACAAATATTTCCAGCCCGTTCGCGCCGTCTAAGTCACCGACGATCACGCCCAACCCTCTCCCAGGGATTTCCGGTGTCATCCCGAACGCGTTCGTCACATCCCGCAGTTTGCCCGTGGCAGTGATGCTCAACAGTTGGTCGCGTGCTGCCGGAAAATGGATCGGCGCGCAGGATTTTGTGACACCCGTCTCACGATTCGTACACATCTCGGTTACCGGACGTGTCCCCTGGCAATACTGCAGGCTCACGATTTCTGGGAGACCGTCTGCGTTGAGGTCGGCGATCGCACCACTGGTGGACCAACCGGAACTGTCGCCAAAGAAACTGGCTGCCGTTCGTGAAAAGGTCCCATCCCCGTTGTTGATCAGCAACGCATTCACGCCATAGTTCAATAGGAACAGGTCTGGAAAGCCATCCGCATTCACATCGCCGGTGGCGACCCCCTGACCAAACCCACGATCCACCGTGCCCGATGACGTTGTCACCGACTGGAATGCTCCTTCGAGGTTTCGGTACAGAACGTTCGGACGCGAGTCTCGCGCCGGAGGCGTTCCCCCCGCGTCCATCAAGTAAAGATCCTGCCATCCATCTAAGTCGTAGTCGATCGTTCCACCGCCACATCCAAGCTCCGCGTAAATTGGCACTCCTTCTCGATCCAAGTCGTCTCGTGTTCGACCAAAGTGCTGCAATCCTCGCGACGCGGCTTCGTCGGCGAATTGAAACGAAACCGTTGTGTCAACGGATGACGGCGATGTCGCCAGGGACCGGCCACCCTCAAATGATGGCAGGGAAAGGTGATTCAGATCCATCACAAGTTCGGGGCGATCACGAATCGTCTGCCAGGGCGTCGACTTGCTCAGCCGACGCAAAATTTCGCTGCGGACACCCTTCAGCGAATCCGTCGCGGATGGATCCTTTTCCGGGTCAACGATCGTCATGCCCAGTGCCGCCCAAGCCTCAGCTTCCCAGGGGCGTCCGAGTCGCATCAGTGTCGTCGCAATCTCGTGGACGACGCGTTTTGAACGGCGATTCGATCGCTCAAACCGGTCCTTCTGGGCGTAGAGTGCAGACAGCAAGTTGGCTCGTTTCTCAATGCGATCGACCGGAAAACCGGTGTTTCCGCCTTCACTCAATTGAGCGGCGACGGCAGCAAACTTGGCCCAAACCTGGACGACGTCGGGGTTGCGTTCAATAGACTCCCAATAGGCTCGCGCGGCGCCGTTTGGTTGGCCGAGATAGCGAGCCCAATCTCCGAGTACCATCCAGTAGCCCCAGTGGGAACTCGCGTTCGCCGGAAGCTGGCCGGCCCATTCGGGCAGCTGGTCTAGTTCTCCAAGGTCGACCAGGATACGCCCCAACAAGATCTGCGCAGGCACGAAGTCGGGCGACGATTCGGTGATCGAAAGTGCAAGCGATTTTGCCTGATCGAGTTCCCCGCGATCAAAGAGCACCTTTGCCTTGGGTGCGAGGTATCGCTTGTCCTGAGGGTTGCGCTCGGCAAGCTGATCCGTCGAGTCGTTTTCAATTTTCCGCCGCTCGGTGTTGCTCAATTCGAGCAGAAGTGCAAAGTCAATCTGACGCTCACGGACCAGGACTCGCCCATGCTCCACGGCAAGGTGGTGCTGTTCGAGAGATGTCCGGAAATCGAAGAGCCAACGCCGAAGTTCATGAAGCGAGGCATCGTTCTCGACGGCGCTTTCCAACACCTCCATCGCATCGAAGACTCGCCCGACCGAAGTCAATGCGATGATCGATTGTTTTACAAGATCGATGTTCTCATAGGCATCCAGACGCACCGCATCGAGCAGCAGGTCCGCCGATTGGTCCATCTGATTGTTCGCAAATGCAACCTTGGCAACTTTGACAAAGACATCGGGATCATCCGGATGATTCATCAAGACATCCCGATGCAATTCCCATGCGGTCGCCCAGTCTCCTCGTTCAACCGCCGCATTGAGTTGCTCGAGCGGCTCGACGGAGTTCGGCAAGTCAGGCTCTTTGCCCGCTGACGGCGTCTGCTTGGGTTCGCCCGGTTGACATCCCAGCAAGAAAACCATCGCACCGAAACCAGCGATCCCAATCCAATGGCGTAAACCCACGAGACAATTCACTCGATCATTGATAGACGCGGACGTAGTCAATCAGCATCTGCTTGGGGAAGGTGTCCTTCGGATCGGGGGCTTTCACGAGATGCCCCCCGACGGCCAAATTCAACACGATATGGAAGCGTTGATCAAACGGGGCAGGAAATTCTCCACCGGCGCTCGTCCATTCCGTTTGTGATTGGTAGTGCTCGCCGTCGACATACCAGTCGATCCGCCCTTCCGTCCAAACCACCGAGAACGTGTGGAAATCTTCGCTAAAGTCACCCTTCTGTAGCTTGTAGCTGTCACCTGAGTATTTGTTTTTCGGCCACTGCCCCCCGTAGTGCAGCGTCCCGAGCACCTCGTTCGGAATCGACCCCTTCATTTCCATAATGTCGATCTCTCCGCTGGATGCCCAACTGCCATACTTGTTGTCCGTCGGCAGCATCCAGATGGCGGGCCACATCCCGTCACCTTTGGGCAGCTTGGCACGAACTTCGATCTTGCCGTATTTCCAGTCTCCACGGTGCTTTGTGCGAATGCGTCCCGAAGAGTACTCACGGGTCGCTCCCATCACGTTCGGCGCATCGCGACGTGCTTCGATGATCAAGTGACCGTTTTCAACGCGAACGTTGTCTTTGCGATCGGTGTACAGCTGCAATTCGTTGTTTCCGCCACCAAACGCATTTTGCTCCACTCCCCACTTTGAATAGTCCAGAGAGTTTCCCTCGAATTCGTCCTGCCAAACGAGTGTGGATGGCATTTCAGTCTTCTCCTGTGCCCAAGCACCGACCGCGCACTGAAGCGACAACACGAGTCCGGCGATGAATTTGAAACGCATTCTTATCTCCAATGATGTTTGTATCGAAATGAGATTCACGATGTGAAATAGCTAAACAGGTTCACAGTGCCTGCTCGCCTTGGAATCGAATTTCAACGTGGGTGATTTCGCCCTTTCGGTTGAAGATCGACTCAGACTCGAGTCGCGTCAGCTCGAAGGAGTCACGATATTGCTTGGTTCCATCTGCGAGGTCCAAAACCATCTTTCGTTCACTAGAGGCCCGGTAGGTAACGGGAGTTTGGCAATAGGTGAACGCGAAACTCCCCTCGGCCAAAGGCAGACGCCTCCGTTGACCCCGCAAATCAGTGAATTCCATCACAGACTGAGTCGGGAGCAACTCGCGTTCGTCAAAGCAAGACGTATCAAACGAGAGCTGGCCGTCTTCGATGCGAACTCCGATTTCGCCCAGTCGAGTGAGAACATCTTCCTTGACCTGTCCTGTCATCCCCGGTTGCTGAGCACCGGTCTGTTTCGGCGTGTGCGAATAGGCATCTGTTGGGAAAGCTCCGTAATCACTGGGTGACTTGCTGAGGCCCAATCCTTCTCGGATCTCTCGATACTTGGTTCGCAACCGCAGACGAAGATCGTCCGGCACTCCGGGGGACAGACAATTTTCCAGCGCCGCAAGCGCAAGCTTTGACACCATGTGCCAGTAGATCGACCCCAATCCCTCGTAGGCGAAAAAGGTGCCGCTCCGCCCCGTGAATTGATCGTGCTGAAACGTCTCTTCATAAAGTTCCAGCAATCGCTCACGGTCCTTCGCAACATCTTCGGAGTATTCCGGATCGGACTCGAATTTGTCGATCGCACACTCCAGGTCGCCCGCATTTCGGAAGTCGGCATTGAACCGATACTCGCCGTTTGGATCCACAAACAATAGGTCGGTGTTCCCGTCACGGACGAGTCGTTGCAGCAAAGGAAGATGCTCGGCGTCGTTGGCAACGATTCGATTCTTCTCCAGAAATCGTGGGAGTTCGCGGTCGGGGTAAAGCATGTAGCTTCCCTGATCCGACCGATACATCGCGCTCTCGCGTAACGCATCCAGCACCCCACAGACGTTTTCCGCATCCAGCAGTCCCGAACTAATGACCGCCACCTGACCCTCCAACATCTCATACAGATGACGCACTTGAATCGAGTCGGAATCCATCTCCATGAGATTGTAGGAATGAAAGAGCCCGTCTTCGCGTCGGTTGGCCCAAATGGTCTGATCAACCATGTGGCGAGCGTCTTTCAGCAGTCGCAACAGTTCCTCACATCGCACTTCGGTTTTCTCACCCGACCACCCATCTTGGTAGAGCGAACTGCGGTAGCGACAACCGGTTTGGGACAGTTGGTCGACAATCCGTTTGCGCGTCTTCCCCTCCATCGGCACTGCAAACTGGTCACGATGCGATCGCAGGACATCCCCGATTTGCGAAACGAACTGGGCCACTTCATTCGAAAAGGTGAACAACTCCTGGTGGTCGATTTGTTCGAACCACTGGATCAACTGAGTCAGGTACCGTCGCATGTAACAGGCCGTCACCACCGAGAGCCCGTTACCCACTAACGCATTGTTCGCATCGTTCCACTCCGGACGCTGGGTATTAAGCCAAAGTCCTCCACCGGGAATAAAGTTGCTTAGCTTGACAGCGATGGGAACGATCAACTTTTCGGCGAGCGACACCTCAACGAGCTTCTCGTTTACATCATGCAGCAGTTTGCCATCGGAACCGATCTGGCCAACGCGATGTTCAATCCGCGCCGCGATTTCATCGTCAAACCGGATGGATTCCTGCGGGTTGTCGCAAATCTCCAGGTAGCACCCAATGCGATAGGGGACTTGGACATACGAACAAACCTCTCGCCCGAGCCAGTGCCCCAGTTTGTCCGGTGTGAAAGCACGCGTCCATTCCAACAGCTTTGCCAGATAGATGATCTGATGGTCGCCCCAATAGCCGATGTTTGCCCAGGGGTCCTCCGGGTCAAGCGTCTCCCACTCGACACCGTCTTGGGTGACCCGGTACGGGTTGTAGCCATCGGCCGTGGATGCGTTGACGAACCGAAAGACCATCCCGGCGGCAAACTCTGGAAAGGACAGCGAAAGAGCTTCCCAGTTTTGAAAAATGTCGCGCCAGTTCCCCTGGTAGCGAAGACTCTCCGTTCCGTCTGCTTCTACAAAGTCGATTGAAAACCGATTCCACGGCCGGCTCGGATCACCATGTCGACGACTGAACGTGAATGGAAGGTATTCGAGCGTCAATCGGATCAGGCCTTCATCGCCACTTGCATCCACTTGCTCCATCAGTCTCGAATAAGAAACTTCTTCATCTAGTTGCTGAAAGAACGATTCATTTCGCGACCAGACAATGCGGTTGCGCTGCAAGACGTGAGCCGAGTAACGATCGGACTGAATTTGATACCCTTTCGGTGGCATCCCCCCGCGCATGACGTTGAAAAGAACGTTGGATCGATGCCGCATCAGTCGCAACGGATCGCCTCCCTGCTGAATGCCGTCGCACGCCGAAACGATTTCACGCAATCGGTTTTCGTTCGCTTGGACATCTGTAGCCACAAGTCTTCTGGCGCAGTCCACTGAACTTGTCTTGGCAGCAAGCGAAACCACGTCGCCTTGATCTCGGTTGACGTCCGCAACGATCAGCCAGTTTTTCTGATGCGGGAGCAACTGCCGGTCAATCGCGAGTGGACCGGGTGTGAAACCTTCTGTGCTGCCGGCAAGTTCAAAACGTGAGGTGACGAGGTAAGCTCCTCTCCGGCCGCGCGAGACGCTCTCTTGCTCGACCGTGCGGCCACGGCGAAATTGATCCAGTTGAGAATCACTGAGCAAAACTTGCGTGTTCTCAAGTCCATCTTGCCAGACCGTGGTCGCACGCAAGCCCTCGCTCGGTTCCGCTCGGTCGGTCGGGATCGAACTGAGGTAAAAGACACCGACGCGAGAGCCGTTGATCATCTCACTCAGCTTGTATGCGTCGGCAAGGTTGCTGAAACGCGATTGGAACTTGCTGTCGATTCCTGATGGCAACACATTCTGCAAACCATCGAGCATTGAAATTTGAACCGGACGCGAATCCAGGTTGGTTAAACAACAGTCGCGTACGAAACCAAACTCATTGCTAAACGTCCAGGTGTAGCGGAACACCAATTGAAGCGAATGGTGCGTCTCCTCGAACGAAAGCTGATTCGAAAGAGAATTCTTGTAGAGCCGGCGCGTCACCAACGAGGCCTTCTCGACACATCTTGAAAACGGCTCCCAAACGAAGCCGACGCCTGAATCATTCGCAACGTGGAAAATCGTCTTCGGTCCGCTGGAACCCGCCGTGTCAATTAATTTGTCGGCGGAGTAATACGGAAACAGAGCACTGTCCTCGTTGCGACGACCGGCCGTGATCGCACCGTTGCTAGACACAAACATCCAATGGTCACTGGAGCTTAACGGCATCATGAAAAATTCATCCATGACCTGCGAATGGGTGATCTGCACCCAGTAATCGCCACCATTTTCATAGCAGTCGATCTTGGGAGCGTTCGCTTGATCTGGGAAATGATTCATTGCTGTCTTGCAGAAAACCTGTTTGGAAGAGTGAGGCGAAGCTTTTGGGGAGACGGAGTCAATCAACACGTTGCTCCCGTCGTTCTGGCTCTGATTCGTGTTTCGACTCGCGATCTTGAAGATCGGATTCGATTTGCTCGAGCATCGATTCACTGATGTTGTAAAAAGCGAGACATCCGGCCGCGAGAACGAAAAATCCGGCCGGAATCAAGCTCATCATCATTCGCAAACCTTCGAGAGTTACTTCGGCTTGCGGTTGATCGACGCCGTCGATCGGTGCCTGGTACTCGTAGAAGTCGAGCGCGAAGCCCGTCATCGCTGCTCCGACCGCACAGCCCAACTTCTGCGAAAATGTTGCGGCGGAAAAAACGAGTCCGGTCGCACGGCGGTTGTTCTTCCAGTGGGAGTAGTCTGCCGCATCGGCGTACATCGCCCAGAGAAGCACAGGGCTTGGCCCGCTCAAGAAAGAGGCAAGCAGATGGAAGGCAAACATCCAAGGCGTGTGTTCCGGACCGAGGAAAACAAACGCCCCGATCAGCACCGCGAGGCTGATGTTCATCGAAATCATCAAACGCTTCTTGCCAAAGACTCGGGTCAGTGGTTTGGTCAAGAGCATTCCGCCGATTCCGAACACACTCCCCAGCACCAAGAACCAAGGCACCAGTCCGGAGTCTTGGCAGTAGTACTTGAAATAAAACAATACCGCGCCGCCACGGATAAACATTCCCATCAGTTGCATCAACCCGAAGCCGAAAAGAACCATCCATGGCCGATTCGATAACAGGTCATTGAAGTCGAGGCCGAGCGACGAGGTTTCCGATTCCTGCTGTCCCATTGCTCGTAGGGCAAGCTGCCGAATGAGCAAGGAGACGATAGAGAGCGAGAAGTAGCCACAGATGATCCAAGGCAAGTACTGCGATGAGACTGCGGTCACCATCAATGCGAGGACAGTGACCAAACTGAGTAGCGTTTGGTGCAACTTGAGGCTGGTCAATAGGAATCGAAGATCGGCTTTGTAAGTCGTGCTTTGCGACGCTTCCGGCTCGACACGTTCTTTGGTGGTCGCGAACGTAATCAAGAAGAGAATGACGGCCACAATCGAGTAAAGGACCATCGTCCAGAAGAACCCGGCCTGCTCGTTGACGATCACCTCGCGGGTGACGCCGTCGACGACAATTGACTCTTTGCCACCTCCAAAAATGGCAACCAACTCCAGCGTGAAAAACTGAACCAAGATGCCACCGCAAAAAGCGGCGACGAAGCGATAGGTTGACGCGCTGGTCCGCTCGATCGACTTCGACGAGATCACTCCCATCAGTGCACCGTAGGGAATGTTGATGGCCGTGTAAGCCATCATCACCAGTGTGTAGGTGACGTAAGCGTAGATCAGTTTTCCCTGCGAACCCAAGTCGGGCGTGTAGAACGTCAACACACCCGTGATGGCGAATGGGATCGACATCCAAACGAGGTAAGGTCGAAACCTTCCCCAACTGGTCTTCGTGCGGTCGGCAAGGTATCCGATCAGGGGATCATTCACGGCGTCCCAGATCCGTGTGACCAGCAACATCACCCCGGCTGCCTTCGCGGTGATGCCAAAGACATCGGTGTAGAAGTAGATCAGGAAGAACTCAAACGTCTTCCAGTAGAGGTTCGATGCGGTGTCCCCCAGCCCGTATCCGACTTTTTCCTTGACGGAGAGCTTTTCTTCGGCGGCATGCTCCGCCATGGGGCCGCCGGACCGTCCGTCGCGGTGCGCGTCCGCCAGATCGGTTTGGCTTTCGGGTTCCGGCTGATCCATGAAAATTGACACGTGGGAGAGGAGCGACCGACCAAGAAACCGGTTTCATCGGTAGCCGAAGAATATGCCAGGAAAATCCAATGTCAAGGCTTGCCATGAAACCGGTTACATCGTACCGTTGTTAGTGAAGGGTGTTTTGCGGTTCACTAACCTAGTGACGATGACAGATCGAAACCCCTTAAAGTACTCCGTTCGGCTAGAAGGTACTCCCCCCGGGAAAGCGATGGATTCGAGCCAAATCACGATTCAGGACATCGCCGAACGCGCCAGCGTTTCCAAGGCGACGGTGTCCCGCGTGATCAACAATTCCTCGAAGGTGCTGCCTGCCAAACGCAAGGCCGTTACGAAGGCGATGCGTGAGCTCGGCTACGAGCCCAACTCCGTGGCGCGGTCCCTGGCCGGCGGAAAATCGATGACCATCGGAGTCCTGACACAGAACTTCGGCAGCCCGTATTACGACGCGATTTCGCAAGGCATCATCAGCGGCATGAAGGCCACCGGCTACTCACCGATCTTTGCCGACGGCAGGTGGGATCAGGAGGCGGGTGTCGGTTCGATCCGAACATTGATCGGCAGACGCATCGACGGATTGATCGTGGTCGGTGGCGAAGTGGCGATCGAAGACCTGAACTCGGTACGAGAGAAACTTCCGACGATCGTCGTTGGCCGTGAACTCGTCGGGTGGGAAGGTCAGTGCATGCACATCGATAACGTCAAAGGAGGCTATGAAGCCACCAAGCACTTGATCGACTTCGGACATCGAAGAATCGCAATCATTCGCGGAATCCAAAACCACTCGGATGCCATTCAGCGATTCGAAGGTTACTTGAAGGCGATCGAAGACGCGGGCATCGAATGTGACAACGATTTGATTTACCAGGGCGATTTTTCGGCACAAGCAGGCGTGATGGCCGTTAACAGTCTGATAGCACGCGGCGTGCACTTCAGCGCGATCGTGGCTGCAAACGATATGGTCGCATTTGGCGCGAGGCTTGCGCTTCATCGCCGTGGAATACGCGTACCGGAAGACGCTTCGATCGTGGGCTTTGATGACCAGGCCGAAGCCCAGTTCATGACACCACCGTTAACCACGATCCACCAACCCGCCGTCGAGATGGGTGTGGCGGCTTCCGAAGCACTGATCAAGTTGATTCTCGACGAACCGTATGAACTCCCCCAACTTTCGGCCGACCTGCGGCAACGCGAATCGGTTTCCCGGAAGTACT
>JBCBOO010000068.1:0-25026 GCA_039821235.1 Planctomycetota bacterium | reverse complement strand
AGAAAGCGCGTCATCGGTCTCTGTTTCATTGACCAACTCTAGCAGCAACTGAGTTGCTTTTTCGGTGGACTCGGTGAAGTTCGTGATCGTTGCATAGCGATAGACGGCTGTAACATAGTCGGCCTGCAGTACGCTATTGGTCGATCGACGTTTGGAAAGGTCCTTGTAAAAACCGCCCGCCTCTGACAGAAGACTTTTTCGGAGACCGGCCATTCCTGGCTCTTCCAGCAGCGTTTCGTTGGTTACTTTGTCATAGAATTTGTCGACGGCGTCATAAGCAAGTTGGAAATTCTCTTCGGCCAGTAGCTTTTGCTGTTCTGCGCGTTGGAAATTTTGGTCGCTCTCTTTCTTCTGACCAAGAATGACAAACGTTGATGCGACAAGAACGACGATCGTACCTATCATGGAGAACATGGCTGCAGTCAATGCAACATTGCGTCGCATCCAGCGGAAGCTCTGCTCCGCCCATGATATGCGCCGAGCAAGAACCGGCTGGTCTGCAATGAACCGACGGAGGTCCTCGCCAAACTGTCTTGCCGACGCGTAACGTTTTGCCGGATTCTTGTCGATCGCTTTGAGAAGAATCGTTTCCAAGTCCATTGGGATTCGCTCGTCGATGTCCCTGGGTTTCTTCGGTTCGCGCTCAACGATCTGTTGCATCAACTGCGCACGATTCGACGCGTCGAAGGGTGAACGCAGCGTCAGCATCTCAAACAGTGTGACACCCAGGGCGTAGATATCCGACTGCTCATCTGCCTGGCCTTTGAAACCCTCTGGAGCCAAGTAACGAATCGTGCCAAGAACATCTCCTGTGGCGGTCAGATCGCTGTCGACCGTTTTGGCCAAGCCGAAGTCCGTTAGCCAGACGGTACCTTGGCTATCCAGGATTAAATTCGATGGTTTCACATCTCGGTGGATGATCTCTCGATGGTGGGCATAAGCTAGTGCCTCAGCTATCTCAATGCCGATTTGAGCAATCGACTTGGTGTAGGCGCGGAATTGGGAAGACTCGCTCGTAGCGGAGGTCCCAGAACTGTCGCTGCTTCCAAGCAGGCGGGAAATGGAGCTTTGGGCCAGAGATTCGCCCGCCTGCCTCAGTCGGGCAACCTCCTTCCGAAGTTCTTCCAGCGAGTGCCCTTCGATGAACTGCATGGCGTAGAACAATGTCTGTTCCTCACCGCCAACATCGAATACGGGCACGATGTTGGTATGGTGCAGATTGGCCGCCGATTGCGCTTCGCGGGTAAACCGCTCTACGTATTTGGCATCTCGCGAGAGGACCGATGGCAAGACTTTCAGTGCAACACGCCGCCCCAGGCTTTCCTGGATGGCCTCGTAAACCACTCCCATACCGCCTTCACCGATGCGGGCAACAATCCGATAGTCAGGTATTTCAGGGAAGTCTTCCTTCACTTTTGGCCGTCGAGCTTGCGCGTCGAAATCGCTAACATCGTTCAAGCCGTCGACCATCAAGATCGTTTCCAGCGCTTCGCGGAGTTCGTCAGCGATATCTGGATTTGCCTGGATATATTTCTCGATGGAAACCGGATCTCCGTCTCGGCGCCGCGTGAGAAATTCGTCTGCAATGGCATCGAGTCGGAGCTGCAGACCACTTTCGTCGTTCATTCGTTGAAGCCAGGAAGTGTGGAGAGTATTTCTCGAAGCCGTCGGATTGCTCGGATGAAGCGTTTACTCGTCGTCTGCTTCGTTAGCTCGAGAACCTCGGCCGCCTCACTATTGGTCAGCCCCTCAAAGATACGCAGTGCGATCACTTCGCGGTCGATTGGGTCCATACTATCCAAAACCGCCTGGAGATTTGCGTTTTGTTCGGCCTGAATTGCTTTTCCGGCGACGGAGGAGAAATTGCCCATTAGATGGGCCGCCAGCAACACGGAACTAGCTCCGCTGTAGGCCGGTTGAATCCGTTGTTCCCGTCTGGGATCACGCTTTTGAGTGTTTAGATGTTCTCGGTGGAAGGCAAGCACGCGTTCGTTAGTGACCAGCCGCAGCCAAACGAAGAACGACATATTCTTCTCGGGGAATTCCGGCAGACGTCTCAGCAGATCAATAAACGCCTCCTGCAGGATGTCTGACGGGTCCACACGCCCCTTCAGCCGCGAATCCAGTCGGAACGCAACGATACGGCGCAGATGGTCCTTGAACTGCGCGAACAGCTCCGCAAGAGCCGTTTCGTCGCCCCCAATGGCAAGTTTTAGAAGTTCGTCGGTATCTTTAATCAAGGACGAATCCAATCTGGCGTGGACAGGAACCCAACTTAATATCTACCTGCGTTTCGTGCAGCAAAATCGCACACCCAGCCCTGGTTACATCTCCAATTAAAGGGCTTTTCCGAAAAATTGGTGGGTTGACCCAGGGTGAACTCAAGTTTGGCCCCAAGATTTGCGGACTGATGGCCCGAGCCGTTTAAGAGCATGCGCCGGACACGCGAAACTGAACTCGCCGCCGCGAAAGAACTAGAGCGACAATGGCAGGCCAAAGAAAATCATCGCCGCGAATGGATTGACCGCGAATATCGCGAGAAAACCGGTCACTATCCGCCCACGCTCGAAGGCCGAAATAGCGTAGGGATTGAGCACAACGAACAGATGATGGAGTGCGGAAATCCCGGCTACCTAAAGCCCGATCGTCGGGACGCGACAAAGTTCTCTCTGAGGAAAGACGAGAGCGGCGAAGTCGTCCGCGATGAGCACGGAAACCCGACGTTTTGCGGGTTCACTCCGCAGCCGATGCTTCTGAGGGAAAATAGAATTCAGCTACCCCGCTAGGACTTGAACCTAGAATGGCTGGACCAAAACCAGCTGTGTTGCCAATTACACCACGGGGTAGTGATGGCTGTGGGCCGAAGTTTAGCAAACGTCTTTTGGTTGCTGAATAGGAGTCTGGCGATTCTTGGTGGGTTCGCGGTGGAAAATTTGTCGCATTTCCGCGTCGCCATGGCGTTTGGCCCAACTGGTAGTGCCGTCTTGACTCAAAAACCACTCCTTATGGGCCGATGCGGCATCGGGCTCCGCAGATTTCAGGTCCTCTTGAGGTCGGCGGGGGGATTGCGATGGTTCGTGGTGAGCAGCCGGTCGACGAAGCCTTCTAATTCGGCTTCGACGCCCTTTTTCCAACCCGTCACGGAGTCCCGGGACGACATTGGTTGCAGGTTCTTTTTATGCAACCCGTCATGGAGTGTCGGGACGGCGTTGATTGAGCTTCTTTTTACGCAACCCCCCACGGAGTGTCGGGACGACATTGGTTTAGCTGCTTGCTGTGGCGGGGACGGCTGCTCCGAACGTGAATTCTTCTCCGTCATGATCCACGTGGATGGTGCTCCCATCCGGAAATTCGCTTTTCAGCAGCGCGGTCGCCAAGCGGTTTTGGATCTCTCGCTGAATCACCCGCTTAAGGGGCCTCGCCCCGTAGGTTGGGTCGTAGCCTACGCCGGCAACGTGGTCGACCGCGGCTTCGCTGACCTCCAACTTGAAACCATTGTCGCTGACTCGGCGAGCGAGTTCGTCCAACTGCAGGCGAACGATTTCGCGAATCTCGTCCTGCTGAAGAGGCTTGAAGACAACCGTCTCGTCGATTCGGTTCAAGAACTCCGGTAAGAACTTTGCCTTCAAGGCTTCCTGGACGGCGTCTTGGAAATCGTCCTCGGAACCACCTTCGGCGGCGATTCGCTGAATCGCTTGCGATCCGGCATTGCTGGTCATCACGATCACGGTGTTGGTAAAGTTTACCGTGCGACCCTGACCATCCGTGAGACGACCATCGTCCAAGACTTGCAGAAGAATGTTAAAGACATCGGGGTGCGCTTTCTCAATCTCATCGAGCAGAATGACCGAGTACGGACGGCGACGCACCGCTTCGGTGAGCTTGCCGCCTTCTTCATAGCCGACGTATCCGGGAGGTGCACCGATCATGCGTGCCACGCTGTGACGCTCCATGAATTCAGACATGTCAATGCGGACCATCGCGCTTTCATCATCAAACATGATCTCCGCGAGTGCTTTGCAGAGTTCGGTTTTCCCGACACCGGTTGGCCCGAGGAACAAGAACGAACCGATCGGACGATCCGGATCCGCCAAACCACTTCGACTGCGTCTGACAGCATCGGAGACCGCTCGGACGGCTTCCTCTTGACCGATGACCCGGCGATGAAGACGTTCCTCCATCACCAACAACTTCGCTCGTTCGGTTTCCATCATTCGGCTCACTGGAACGCCGGTCCACATCGAGACGACTTCTGCGATTTCATCCGCCGTGACTTCGCGTCTTAGCAACCGGCGTTCATTGCTATCCGCTGCGCTCTCGGCGGCCGCAGCGGCTGACTCGCGGCGTTCCAAGTCTTGCAACTTGGTTTCCAGTTCCTTTTGACGTGACTGAATCTCCAGCATCTCACGATACAGTGACTCGGGGTTCTCACCGCGCAGCTGCGTCTGTTTCGCTTCCGCGTCGAGCGTTGTAAACCGATGTGCAAGCGTTTCCGCTTCTTGACGAATCGATTGACCACCTTCGAGACCAACCTTTTCGCTTTCCCACTGCTCACGCAAGTCTGCGAGCTCCCTCGAAAGCGACTCCATTTCCGTTTGGATGTCTTCACGACTCGATGCGATCGACGAATCGCTATCGTCCTCTTCCAGTAATTGCCGCTGCGCAAGCTCGAGTTGTCGCAACCGTCGTTGGATGCGATCGATCGGTTCAGGAACGCTTTCCTTTTCCATCGCAATCCGGCTGGTCGCTTCGTCAACCAGGTCAATCGCTTTGTCGGGAAGGAATCGATCGGTGATGTAGCGTTCCGCGAGCGTTGCCGCGGCGACCAACGCACCGTCGGTAATTTTGACACCGTGGTGGGACTCGTATCGGGACTTTAGTCCACGCAGAATCGCAATCGAATCTTCGACCGAAGGCTCTTCGACGAACACCGGCTGGAAACGTCGCTCGAGTGCGGCATCTTTTTCAATGTGTTGACGGTACTCGTCCAGAGTCGTCGCTCCGACACAGCGAAGTGCACCTCGGGCCAGCTCGGGTTTGAGCAAATTAGCGGCATCGGGTGAACCCTCGGCTTTCCCAGCCCCGACAACCAGGTGAAGCTCGTCGATAAAGAGAATGACGCGTCCATCCGAGTCTTTGACTTCGCGCAGTACACCCTTCAAACGTTCTTCGAAATCGCCGCGGAACTTCGCGCCCGCCACGAGTGCCCCCATATCGAGCGCGACGACACGCTTGTTCTTGAGGCTCTGTGGAACATCGGCTTCGAAGATTCGTAGCGCCAGGCCTTCGGCGATCGCCGTCTTTCCGACACCGGGCTGTCCGATCAAAACGGGGTTATTCTTCGTCCGCCGCGAAAGCACTTGAATGACGCGACGGATTTCGTTGTCACGTCCGATGACCGGGTCAAGTTTTCCTGCGGCCGCTAGCTGCGTCAGGTCAACGCCAAACTTCTCGAGGGCCTGGTAGCTCTCTTCGGCGTTTTGGTCGGTGACCCGTGCGCTCCCGCGGACTTCGCTCGCGGCTTGCAAGACGTCGTCGGCAGAAATTCCGCACAGCGCCAGCAGTCGCCCCGCCGAAGAGTCTGCTTTGGCGAGGCCGATCAGCAGATGCTCGGTGCTTACATATTCGTCCTTCATCGATGCCGCCAGGTCGGCGGACTCATTGAAGGCGGTTTGCAGTTCTGACCCCACACTGGGTTGGCGTCCGCCGCTAACTTTGGGCAGCTTTTGAATTTCCGCCTCCGTCAACTGCACCAGTTGTGCGTAATCGGCGTTCATTTTCGCCAGCAACGCGGACGTGATGCCTTCGCTCTCATCCAACATGGCGGACAGGAGATGCAATGATGTGATTTCAGGATGCCCGGCAGATGCCGCGCGACCTTGAGCCTCGGCGACTAAGCCTTGAGCTTTGGTGGTCAGTTTGTCAAATCGAAATGCCATCATTCTCTCCTGTAATGCAGGTGCATTGTCGAACCGTGTTATCGGGTTGGGTTCGCGTAATGAGTGTGTGTGCGAGCTTCGCGGGCTGAAAGGCGACGGGGATGCGGCCGGTTCGTTTCGTTGTTGCGCAAAAAAAGACGGGCGACCGATCACCCGTCTGGTCAAAGCTCGCAGCCGCCGCTGCGAGCGTCGTCTCGTCATTTCCGTGGCAGCTCCGCCTCAGTTCTTGACCTCGAAATCGGCATCGATGGCGTCATCATCATCGCTTGCCTCCGTGGCACCGGCGGCTGCCGCTGCAGCCGCGTCGCCTTCGGGAGCCGCTCCGCCTTCCGCAGCCGTTTTTTCATACAGCACTTTGCTGAAGGCTTTCGCGGCGGCGTCGAGTTCCTCGGTGGCCTGCTTGATGGCGTTTACGTCATCGGTCGCCGAGGCCGTTTTCACTTTCTCGATCGCTTGGTTGAGCGGATCCTTGTCATCATCGGATAGCTTGTCGGCATGTTCCGACATCTCTTTCTCGAGTTGGTGAACCTGCTGGTTGGCCTTGTTACGGGCCTCGGCGAGTTCGAACTGCTTGCGGTCGTCTTCGGCGTTTTGCTCGGCGTCGCGGCGCATCTTTTCGATGTCCTCTTCGCTCAGAGCACCCGCTTCTTTAATTTCCACGGATGCCTCCTTGCCGGTTTTCAATTCTTTGGCGGACACGCTGAGGATGCCGTTTTGATCGATGTCAAATTTGACTTCGATTTGCGGCACGCCTCGAGGCTGAGGGGGAATCCCTTCGAGGTTGAACTCTCCGAGCAAACGGTTGTTTGACGCCATCTTTCGTTCACCTTGGAACACTCGCACCGTCACGGCGGTTTGGTTGTCCGCTGCGGTGCTAAAGACGTTCTTCTTTTCCACGGGAACGGTTGTGTTCCGTTCGACCAACGCTGTCATCACACCGCCTTCGGTTTCGATGCCGAGTGTCAGCGGACTGACGTCCAGCAACAAAACGTCCGTTCGGTCACCGGCCAAGACGCTGCCTTGGATGGCGGCACCAACGGCGACAACTTCGTCGGGGTTCACACCTTGGTGGGGCTCTTTGCCGAAGATGTTCTTGACGACTTCGCGAACCTTTGGAACACGGGTGCTACCACCGACCAAAACGACTTCATCGATTTCGCTGGGCGAGAATCCGGCGTCTTTGAGGGCTTGCATCACGGGTGTGCGGCATCGTTCGACGAGATCATCGATCAGCTCTTCGAACTTGCTACGAGTGACTTTCATTGTCAGGTGTTTGGGGCCCGACTGGTCCATCGTGATAAACGGCAAGTTGATGTCGGTCTCAGGCAACGTCGAAAGCTCCTTCTTGGCCTTCTCGCACGCTTCCTGCAGACGCTGGAGAGCCATAGGATCGTTGCGAAGGTCGATCGCGTTTTCTTTCTTGAACTCGTCGGCAACGTAGTTGATCAATGCTTCGTCAAAGTCATCGCCACCCAGGTGCGTGTCACCCGACGTGCTGATGACCTGGAAGACACGGCTCTCGGTTTCTTCGTCACCGGTGTCGGCGACTTCCAAGACGGAAACGTCGAAAGTACCACCGCCGAGGTCGAAGACGATGATCTTTTCGTCCTTCTTCTTGTCCAAGCCATAAGCCAATGCCGCAGCGGTGGGCTCGTTGATGATCCGAGCGACTTCGAGACCGGCGATTTGCCCGGCGTCCTTCGTCGCTTGACGTTGGGCGTCGTTAAAGTATGCCGGCACGGTGATGACGGCCTTGTTCACCTTGTGTCCCAAGTACGACTCTGCAGATTCCTTCAACTTGCGAAGGACCTTGGCGGAGATTTCTTGAGGCGTGAACTGCTCGTCACCGACTTCAATCTTGACGTATTCGCTGGCGGCACCTGACACGCCGTACGGCACCATTTTCTCTTCGGACTCGACTTCATGGTGACGACGTCCCATGAATCGTTTGACCGAGTAGACGGTGCGTTGCGGATTGGTGACGGCCTGCCGACGAGCAGGCTCGCCGACGATGGTTTCTTTCTTGTCGGTGAAAGCAACGACGCTGGGCGTCAGTCGGTTGCCCTCGGGGTTCGGAATGACCTTCGCTTCGCTGCCCTCCATGATGGCAACCACACTGTTCGTGGTCCCGAGGTCGATGCCGATGATTTTTTCGCCTTGAGCCATTGCTATTCGTCTCCGTGATTGGATGGATTTTCGACGGGAGTTGTTTGCGGTTGCCTGTCGTTTTCGCGTGCCGCGAGTTTCGAAAGACGGAAAAGCAAAGCCCGTGCCAAACCCGTTCGTAAGGAGATTTTCATTCCTTCGAAGCGGCTGCCAGAATGATCGGGGGCTCGAAAAACCTTCAAAACACGGGTGATCGAGGGCGTTGCGGGAGTGTCGGCTTTCCCGCACGAACAAAACTGGCAGCCCGAAAAAATGTCTTCGGATGCCTTCCAAACGCCAATGCCAGATTGACAGCTGGCGTCGATCGGGAGATTAACGCAGGTAGGTGAACGCTTTCATGTTCCACAACGCGTGGACGAGGTCCTTCCACGCGGCTTCTCCAGAACCGTTGTGCATACGAACCAGATCCTGGTGAAAACGAACGAGCGACTGCACTTGATCATCACTGGGCTCGCTCGCATGGACTCGCAACACAAGCCCGCGAATGACTGCATCGGGAGATTCTGCTGACGCAACCAGTTGCTTGCCAAGTTTGTCCGCCTGTTGAATGACAAAGGGATCATTCATCAACGCGAGCGACTGAGCGGGCACGTTGGACTGACTCCGCCGGCCTTTGGGGCCAAACGGATTGGGACGATCAAAGGTCGTAAGAAACGGATTCAAGAAGTTGCGATAGACCGCAAGGTAGATACTGCGCCTGCCGTGGCCGTCCAACGGCCCACTGCGACGTGCACCACGGCCGGACATGAATGCGGTTCGATGGGTTGGAACGCTGGGACCGAAGGCGTCGGAAGAAAGCGTTCCAGCGGTATGCAAAATGGCATCACGAATGGACTCCGCCGGCAAGCGACGAAGCGTCATTCGATGAAGCAGCCGATTCGTTGGATCAGCCGTCGATAACAGCTGCCGCGAATTGCGGGGGTGTGCGACAACCGATTGTCCGTAGGTTCGCGAGAGAACCAAGCGACGCAACAGACGCTTGGTTGACCATCCATCTTGGGAAAACGTGGTCGCCAAGTGATCCAATAAATCGGGATGCGACGGTCGCGTCCCTTGAGGGCCAAAGTCATCGACGCTCTCAACGATTCCTTTGCCGAAAAGTTTTTGCCAGATGCGATTGACGTAGACACGAGTCGTCAAAGGATTAGATGCGGAGGCGATTTCGTCTGCAAGTTCGAGACGCGTGCGGGGACGACCTCCCAACGCCTCTAGGTTTCGTTGAGGAACTGGATCGCCTTGATTGGTGTGACTGCCTCGAATGTAGACAGGCGTTTGAATGGCGGAACCTTCTGCCATGGCTAAGACCATTCGAGGAGCCGGCCACTGACCGCAGGCTGCCTTCAATGCTTCTTCGGCGGACTTGGCTTGATCGTCGTTCGCTGCCGAGTCAGACGTCTCATCACCGGCCCTTCTTGTCGGCGGGCCATCGCCGGCGAACCAGATTTCATCGACCGCAATTGAACCGGGGCCACGATCGATCAATTCCAAATAGGCTCGCTGCCCGATGTATTTTCGAAGGTCGCCGCCCAGCGTTTTCCATTGCCATTGACCCTTTGTGTCGGTCTGTTTGCCGTTTAGAAGCGTCCCTCGAAAGAGCAAAGCATTCGCTGGCGCGAGTTGGAAATTATCGATGACGACCCGGATCATTTGATTGGCGTCACTGCGGACTCGCAAATGGATCTTGTCGGACGTGATTTCGAAAGTCGGTGACTGGAGTGTTCCCGCAGCACCCTCGCCATACCACGAACTGTCAATCGTACCGGGTAAGTGCTTGTGGCTCCCGGCTGAGAGACGAGCCTCGGGTGAATCGGGAACCAGACCGAACGAGGTCCCCGCAACGATCCAGCCGTTCGGTAACTCAGGGTCTTCGAATCCGATGTAACGTGTTCCCGCTGGCGCCACCCACTGGGATTCAGCGTCTTTTGACCGGTCATCGGAGGTTGCGACTCCAATACGTTCCGCAAAGTCGCGGCGGATCGCTTGAGCCTGCGTCGCAATTTGGGCGCCGCGTCCGTGCACGTCGAGTGGACGTTCGATTCGGCGACTACTCTGCAGATACGAAAACAGACCGTAGTAGTCTGCCGTCGAAATTGCATCAAACTTGTGGTCGTGACACCGCGCGCAAGCGACCGTTAACCCCATGAAGGTCTTGCTGAAAACATCGATCTGATTTGCGGCGATATCGGCCTCATTTTGCAGCACATCTGTCGGCGCATGGGTGGCTTCATGTAGATGCCAATATCCGGTCGCAATGACCGACTCATTGAACGATTCGGTTTCATGGCGTCGCGGGCGCTCCAGCAAGTCACCGGCGACATGCTCACGAATCATCTGATCGTAAGGCACGTCCAGATTGAAGGCCCGGATCAAGTAGTCGCGATACTCGTGGGCATACGGAATTTCGTAATCGAACTCGTGCCCAAAGGTTTCGGCGTAACGGACGAGATCCATCCAGTGCCGGGCCCACTTCTCGCCAAACGACGGGGAATCCAAAAGCTCATCGACGACCTGCTCCCGGGCCCGTTGTCGAGATTCAAAGGTGCGGAGCAAGTCGCGAAAGTGTTGAATTTGATCGAGCGACGGAGGAAGTCCGGTCAAATCAAAACAAACACGTCGCAGCCAAACGAGATCGTCGGCATCTTCCGCCGGAACAATGCCAGCATCATCGAGTTTCTTGGCAATAAAATGATCGAGTGATTTTCGCGGCCAATCCGTTTGATTGACGACCGGAAGATCGGGATTCTGAATCGGTTGCCAGGACCAATGCTCGGCGCGTCGCTGCGAGACACTGAAGGTCGCGCGTTCGGATTCCGGCGAAGACGCTTGCGTGCGAGGGTCGAAGGCACCTTCGTTGACCCACTTGGTGAGCAGGGCAACATCGTCATCGCTCAGCCTTGAGTCGGGTGGCATGCCGGGTATGACGTCTTCCGTGTAGCGCACCGCGTCGATCAAGAGACTCGCATCGGCGTCCCCCGGGACGATGGCCGCACCGGAGTCTCCGCCGACTTCCCAACCGGGACGTGAATCAAGCTGCAGTCCTGCTTCGGATTCACCTTCGCCGTGACACTCGTAGCAATGCTGGACCAGCAATGGACGAATCTTGTTTTCAAAGAAGTCGTGTCTCGGATCGCGGTCCGATGCGATTGACAGGCGGGTGCCGAGCAAAGCGAAGACGATTGCGAGAGTCAATCGCCAAGACGATGCGGTTGAAAGGAACGTTCGGTTCATGCCAAGACTCCTTCGATCAAACGTCCGTGAACATCCGTCAGACGCATGTCTCGCCCGCTGAAACGAAACGTGGATCGTTCATGATCGACTCCGAGAAGATGGAGCATCGTCGCGTGCAAGTCGTGAATTTGGTAGCGATTGCTGACCGCACGATAGCCCCACGGATCCGTCTCACCGACTTTAACACCGCCCTTGACTCCACCGCCGGCCATCCAAATGGTGAAGCCGAATGGATTGTGGTCGCGCCCGTTCTTGCCCTGTGCAAACGGCGTTCGACCGAACTCACCGGCCCAGACGACCAAGGTGGATTCGAAGAGACCTCGTTGTTTGAGGTCTTTGATCAATGCCGCAATCGGCTGATCCACGGTTCGACAGTTCTTGGTATGGCCATCGACCAGTGCGTTGTGTTGATCCCATCGATCACCATTTCCGGATGGGCAAGTCAGCTCAATAAACCGAACGCCACGTTCGACCAAACGGCGAGCCAACAGACACTGCGTTCCAAACGTCCGCGTGTTCTTGAAGTCTGATTCGATACCGTACATCCGTTTTGTCGACTGCGTTTCTTGCTGCAAATCGACGAGCTCTGGAACGGTAGTCTGCATCTGGAATGCGGTTTCATAGTTGCTGATCGCGGCCTCGATTTCGGGATCAAAGTCGGTTGCTTCTAGAAAGTCTTGATCAAAGTTCGAGATGAAATCGAGTTTCTTGCGTTGCAGTTGTGCCGAGCGTTCATGTGCTTGGATGTTTGCGATCGGGTTACCGGTCGGCAGGAAAACGCTGCCCTGAAACGCGGAGGGAAGGAAACCGCTACCAAAGCAGTCGAGTCCACCCGGAGGAATCAACCCGCCGTTGATGACGACGAAACCAGGGAGTTGGCTATTCTCGGTTCCCAACCCATAACCCAACCAGGCGCCCATGCTGGGACGACCTTGGAGGCCGTTGCCGGTGTGGAGGAAGTAGTTCGCCGACGTGTGCTCGGAGAACTCGCTGGTCATCGAATGGACGAACGCCAAATCATCGACGACGGTGGCGAGATGGGGAAACAGGTCACTGACATAAGCACCCGACTGACCATGTTGCTTGAATTTCCAAGGACTGGCGAGCACCTTGCCAACGTTGTCGAACTGGGTCGGCGCCAGTTTGCCGATGGTTTGCTTGGGATCTGCCCCGTCGAATTTCTCGAGCATGGGCTTGTAGTCGAACGTGTCGACATGGCTTGGACCGCCATCCATATAAAGGAAGATGACGCGTTTCGCCTTGGGTTCAAAATGAGGTCCATGTCCCGACTTCGATTCGTTCTGTGACGAAGCCGTGCTGGCGGACGCTTCGGGAGCCAGAAGGGATTGGAGGGCCATGATGCCCAACCCGCTACCGACGGATTGCAACATCTCTCGGCGGGAAAATCCTTGTCGCCGGAATCGGCCACAGTGTTGCCGCTTGCTCATGGGCGTCAGCTAAGAATGGAGGGAAGTGCGGAGGGTCCTCCAGTATACCGCGATCTCGCCCGTGTAGAAACGATTGCGTCGCCGTTTTCGACATCACGACCTTAGTAGAGCTTGTTTGCTTCATCCGAAAGCCGCTGAATCATGGTTTGCAACTGTTGCTCCAGTTCCACCATCAGCGGATCACGTTCGCCTCGTGGCGGTCGTCCCGTTTCAACTTCAATAGCCGGTGCAAACTCAATCACGGCCTTCAGTGGTATCGAGTGGTCGGCCTTTCCGTTAATCGATTCTTGCATGCGTTGGATCGTCTCAATCAAACGCGTGTCCGTGAGGTCTTCTTTGCAAAGATACGAATCGGGAAACGACGAGAGGTCTTGTGCCAGGTCGGCAGCCTGTACGTGCCGACGCAATTCGTTTCCGTGCCGACGCAATTCGTCAGCCGAGTTTGTATCGGCAGCGGATTCAAAGTATCGACTGGAAGCGGTCGCTCGGATCTGTCGGACGCGAGCCCGAACACCGTCGGGATCCTTTTCCAATCCAAGTCCCGATTCGGCTTGAGAGAGCAGCTCGTCGATCAAAGCGTCTCGACGAGCGGGCAGTTCTCCGGCTCGCGAACCGCCCAGGTACTGTGTCTCCTTCAATGCGAGTTGAGCTTCTGCCAACTGCATCACTCGCGATCGAAGGTCACGCTTGGGCATGCGTCGCCATCCGAGTTGGTTCTCGAATTCATCCAGCTGGTCGTGCGCCCAACTTTGGTAATCGCCCACACACAAGTACTTAATCGCGACCGGATGGACGACGACTTTCCCACTGCCGCGATCTTCACCGGCATCCATTTGCTTTTGACGGCGTTTGGCAGCCGTCCGTGCCATAAACGCGACTCCGTCAAGCAACGGCTTGAGTTCATCATTGGTGCGATTGGTGGTTCCTTCGGGAAAGACGACTAATGGGCGACGAGCTTCCACCAGAACTTCGATGGCAGTTTCAAGTGACTGACGATCATTCCCTTCGCGAAAGATACTGAATGCCCCCATGCGCCGAATGGCGAATGCATTTAGCCATCCATCATTGAAAAGGTGCCAGGAGGCCATCGCGTGGACGTGAATGCCGAGCGCTCGCGCGGGCCATCCCATCACAAGTGGGTCGGCGTATCGGCAATGATTGGGCGCGAGCAGAATTCCGTGCTTTGCGTCCAGCGAGTTTTTGAGATGGTCCAAGTGGCGGAGTTCGTAATCGACAACCCCTTCCTTCTTGCGAAGATGATAATCGTAGATACGCAAGCGTTGAACAAGCCACGGCCACCACGCCGATTTGATGGGCGGGACAAATTGATACGGTCGTTCAAAGACGACAGTCATGGGCGTTCCAGCAAATAAAAGAGACTCACGGATGGCCGTGAGTTTAGAGAGCCCTTCGCGGATTGACCATTACGCGAACCGGATCATCGCACGTCCCGAACGAGGTGTCGTCGCAAGACGCCTCGTCAGCTGTCCGTGACGCGGGCGAGAAAGAAACCGAGGCCGACTGCGATGATGAAGAATGCCAGAAGCAACGCCGCGATCAGCAGCTTGTCCATTCCCTTTTCGGGTTTCTTCTTTGATCCCGGCCCACGATGAACATCAGACTCTTCACCGATGTTCAAACTGGATTTCGACTTCGCCGCAGCGGCGGCCTGCGTTGCAGACTCGGCAATCGACGTTCCCCCGTAGCCCGACTCGGCTTGCAGATCGAGAAAGCTGCCCTCGGAGAATTCGATGGCGGATCGTTTGACGTTGACCATCTTGCCGCTGTCGCTGCTGCTGAGTCCTTCGCTTCGAATCAGACGACTGCGACTGCTGGCAAGCGTGTCGTCGTTCTTGTTGCTGACGGTGTCGCCGCTGGGGTTCACATCGGAATCGTCCAGAGAAATCGAAGAGGACCCGTCGGCCGGATCGTACTCGGGTTTTTCCCCGAGCCCGATCGTGACTTTTGCACCCTTGGGAACTTTCGCCGTGAACCGCTCGAGGACTTCCGCCACATCGCCGGCGGTTTGGTAGCGGTACTCGGGCTGTTTCTGGATCATCTTGACACAGATGCCTTCCAGTTCACCGGGAATATCTCCGCGAAGATTTCGCAGCGGCTGGGGCATCTCTTTTTGATGCATCGCAATGCGTTGGGCGAGTGTGCCTTGATTGAACGGCGGTTGACCGGTCAGCAGAAAGTACATCGTGCAGCCCAGTCCGTAGATGTCGGCGCGATGATCGACGGAATGGCTATTGAGTGCTTGCTCGGGGGCCAAGTAGTCGGCGGTGCCAAGCACATTTTCGTTATTGGCGACGGTCAGCGATTCTTCGTCCTCGGCGCCCATGAGGGCCAGCCCCATGTCCAGCAAGCGAATGACGTGCTTGGAATCCAACAACAGGTTGGCGGGTTTCACGTCGCGATGGATGACTCCGTTGTCGTGTGCGTGCTGGAGTCCGCGTGCGGCCTGTGCGATCACATCCGCAGCCGTGGAGGGATCCAGTGGACCGTCGCGTTTGACAAGTGCTTGCAGATCGAGCCCGTCGACGTACTCCATCACAATGTAATGGACGTCACCTTCATTATCGATGTCGTATGCGAGCACGATGTTCGGGTGGTTCAGCGACGCAATCGCTTTGGCTTCCAATTGGAACCGCGCCAGATAGGACGAGTCGGCGACGCGTTTCTTGGGCAGGACTTTGATTGCCCGCTGGTCCTGCAGTTTGACGTGCTCGGCGAGATAAACGCTGCTCATTCCGCCCGTGCCGATGTGCCCCATCAGCTTGTATTTGCCGAGGAAGAAACCCTTGTACTTCCCGGTAAGCAATTTCTCGATGTGCCAGTCGGTCAGCAGACCTCGCTTCTTGAAAATCTTCGCCAGCGACTTGGCATCTGGCGGCAAGCCCCCTTCGAAATGCTCCCGCACCTTCTCCAGCAGACGCCCGGCCTTCGTCGCATCGACGAGCCGACTCTTTTCGACAAGTTCGAGAAATTTTTCCGGGGATGGAACGGACATCGGCGACCAGCAAGGAGAATCCGGACTCTCAAACCGCAAAGTCTAAGCGAGATGGAAATGACTTTGCAGGTCCGTTGTCTGCCAAAAAACCTGTTTTTGCGGAGGAAGATGCGATTGTTCGGATCAATTGCGTCCAACGGACGAGACCTGACGCATCCTGTCTTCAAGCTGGGACGAAACGAGTGCCGCGTTGTAACTGATATCCCCTCATAAATTCTTCGCCGGTCATTTCGCGTTTCCCCGCGGGACGCACTCGGACGAGTTCCACTGCCGCGTCACCGCAGGCCACCGCCAGTTGTTTCCCGCCTAGGATTTGGCCCGGCTCGAGACCTTCGGTCGATGCTTCGCTGGAACAAACTTCCAAAACCGCAAGACGTAACGGGGGTTTGTCCTCGCGAATCGGAAGGTGCGTGAACGCGATCGGCCATGGCTGCATGCCCCGAACGTGGCAGCTGAGTTCGCGGGCAGACTTGGAGAAATCGATGTCGGCTTCCTGCTTCGAAAGTCTCGGTGCTCGAGTCACCTGCGAAGCGTCTTGAGGAGCCCCGAGTGCTGTTTCGCCGTCCCATTCGCAAATTTGCTCGATGCTTTCGCCAACAAGCTCGACGCCCAACTGGCTCAGCCGGTCTTCCAGTTCGCCGGCGGTTTCGGTGTCCAAAATCGTGGCGGTACGGGTTCCAACAATCGGTCCGCCGTCCAGCTTGGGCGTCATGTGAATGACTGTCACACCCGTTTCCAGCTCACCCTCCAGCAAAGCACGTTGAACCGGCGCGGCACCCCGAAACTTGGGAAGCAACGACCCATGCAAATTGATGCCGCCGAGGGGCGCGCTCGATAGCGGCTCGGGTTTCAAGATCTGGCCGTAGTCGCACACCACCAACAGGTCTCCGCGGAGCTGCTGCAGCAACTCGACCGCATCCGGCGAATTGATACTTTGTGGATCATAGATCTGCAAATCGTTCTGTCCCGCCCAGGTTCGCACTGGTGCGGGCGGAGGTCCCTTTCGGCTTTTGATCGGCGGTTCGGGCTTGGTGACGACACCCACAATCTCATGGCGGGAGCGCCGCAACGATTCGAATGCGGGGACGGCGAACGGACCTGTACCCATCAGGATGAGCCGTAGAGATTTCACGCGTGGAGTATCCGTCGTTAACAGTACTTGTCAGTCCAAACCTTGAGCCGCGCGACGAGTTCATCATCGGCAGGAATCTCGCCGCTTTCTTGTTGCTTGCGAAATTCGCTCGTCATCTCGTCGATGCCATCGGCAATCTCCTCCACTTCGGCTTCCTCCATCCGGTCAAAGAACATCACGCCGTTGAGGTGATCGATTTCGTGCAGAAATACCCGCGCGAGAAATCCGTCGACTCGGGTTTCGAATTGGTTTCCCTTGATATCGTAGGCACTGATGCGGATCGACTTCGGCCGCGCGACTTTCCCGGTCAGTCCCGGCAAGCTGAGGCAGCCCTCATCTCCGACCTCGCTGCCTTTGGGGAGTTGGATTTCAGGGTTCAGCAGGATGTACTCTTCGCCGCTTCCCTTCTCGCCGGTCGGATTGGCAACAAACATTCGCAGCGGCAGATCGACTTGGTTGGCCGCCAGACCGACGCCATTTTTCTCATACATCAGCTCGAGCATCTCGCCGGCAAGCCCACGGAGCTCGGCGTCCACTTTCATGATGTTCTTGCTGGTGTACCGCAGCGTCGGGTGCGGATAGCGAATCACTTCCAAAGTCATGTTTCATTCGGATCCGAAGGAGGTGTGTGCCCGAGCAGACGTGACTGGCAGTCGGGACCTCGTCTCTCCCGCCCGTCACAGCGTCCGAGACAATGCGTAGAATGACGTATTGTGGGACGTTTGTCAGTGCGTCTTCCCCTCTCGACAATTTCGCCGGGTTCGGTGACCATCGGTAGCAAGTTCCCGCGTTTTCTTTTTGGCATCGAACATGCATTCACCGACCGCTCCCGACCCAAATACGTATTCTCCGAATCGGGCGGCGGCCAAGCTGTGGCAGTCACTTGCGTCCGAATTCGACGCGCGGGTTGCGCAGTCAAAGATCGCCGGCGCGACCGTTTTCGACTTTGGCGTCCAGTCGCGTGGCACGATTCGAGCCGGCTTGCTGATGGCGAAAGCTTGCATGGGAGGATTGGCGGACATTTCGCTTGTTCCCTGCGACTCGGGTCGGTTTGCCGTTACCGAAGGTGTTTACGTTCAAACGGATCGTCCGGTGCTGGGATGTTTGGGATGCCAGTACGCCGGCTGGCCGGTTCAGGCGGATGACTATTTTGCGATGGGGAGCGGCCCAATGCGGTTGGCCCGAGGGCGCGAAGCCGTTTTGGAAGAACAACAGCTTTCGGAGACGCAACCCGATGTTATTTGTGGATTGCTGGAATCCGACAAGTTACCGACCGCGTCCGCCATCGAGGTTCTTTCCAAAGAGTGCGGTGTACCTACCGAGAGGATCATCCTCGGTGTCGCACCGAGTACATCGCTTGCCGGAAGCATTCAAATCGTTGCCCGCAGTGCCGAAACCGCCATGCACAAATTGCATGAGCTCGAGTTTCCGATTGAGTCGGTGTTTTCCGCGACGGGATTCGCGCCGCTACCGCCCTTGGCAAAGACAGGGGATGTGATCGGGGGAATCGGACGGACGAACGATGCGATGCTCTACGGTGCCGAGGTCACGTTATGGGTTGACTGCGAAGACGAGTCGATCACGTCCATCCTGCCTCAGATTCCCAGCTCGGCGTCTTCGGATCACGGTAAGCCGTTTCGTGAAATCTTCGCCGCGTACGACCACGACTTCTATAAAGTCGACACGGCGCTGTTCAGTCCAGCCGTCGTCAGCCTGCACAATGCGCGAACCGGTCATTCGTTTTCCGCGGGTCAGGTTGAAACATCAGTGCTTCGGGATTCGTTCGGAAGATGACGCGCCGAATCCTGATGTTGGGTCCCGAGACGGGATGGCATGCGAGTCAGCTCCGTGATGCAGCAAAACGACGCGGGTTTGATTTCGCCTCGGCACGCTACGAAACACTCGCCTGTCAGTTGCAAGAGAGTGCTCCGGCAGAACTGACGTGCGAACAAGGGAGGCTGGATCATTTTGCAGGCATCCTTCCACGCACCATGCCTGCTGCGTCGATGGAACGTTTGACCTTTCGACTCAGTCTCTTACATGCCATCGCCGATGGGGTGGTGCCCAGCGAGACGCTCCTCGTGAACTCGCCACGATGCCTCGAATGGTGCATTGATAAATCGGCGGCAACGATGCGGCTGGCCGGCGCTGGCTTTCCCGTCCCGGCGACACAATTTGTGCAGTCACGAGGCGAAGCGATGCATGCCTTCGCCGATTTGGGAGGCGACTGCGTGCTGAAGCCCGTGTTCGGTGGCGAAGGCCGTGGTGTCATGCGGGTTCAAGACCAGGAACTTGCCTGGTATGCCGCGGGCACCCTTGATCAAGTCGACGCGTTACTTCAAATCCAGGAATTTGTGCCACCGGGAGGCGTGTCACTGCGCGTGCTCGTGATCGGAGACCAATGCATTGGGATGCGACGAAGCAATGGCACGACATTTCGAACCAACGTTGCCGCAGGTGGTAAGGTGGAACAGGTCGACCTGGGTTCACAACTGCTGCGAGATGCTCGAGCGATCGCGAAAAGCTTCGATCTGACGTTTGGAGCCATAGACCTACTCGAGCGCGATTCCGGCCCGCCGGTTTTCCTTGAAGTCAACGCCGTACCGGGCTGGAAAGGAGCACAGAAAGTGGTTTCCGAGAACATTGCCGATTGTCTCATGGACGTTTTATCCGAGCGGATGCGGGAGTCTCGCTGATGGCCAGTCAAGTTCGTGACGGAAACGTGGCTTCACGTTTAAACGTGATCGCGTCGCTCACGCCGGGAGGGGTCGCCATTGCCGAACCGAGTGGTCCCGCCACAACCAACGGGACGCGTGACTACACCCTGACCACGTTCAAGAACTTGGAGGAACGTTCGGACGCAATCGCCCGCGGGCTGATTCGTTGGGGAGTCAAGCCAGGTATGCGACTCGCCATGTTGGTTCCTTTTAGCGGCCAGTTCATCGAGTTGGTTTTTGCGTTGTTAAAAACAGGCGCGGTCGTCATTTTGATCGACCCCGGCATTGGGCGCAAGCATCTGGTCCGTTGCCTCTCCGAATCGCGCCCCGATGGCTTTGTCGGCATCCCCAAGGCCCAAGCGATTCGCCTGCTGCTGAAACGAAAGTTCCCAAACGCCGTGTTCAATGTGACGGTTGGTAAACGATGGTTTTGGGGAGGTAAAACGCTCTCCCAAATCGAGTCGCTTGGCGGGGCAGACGATCAAGGGAAAGAAGAACTGCCGACGATCAATCGCCCTGATCCCGCGGCGGTTATTTTTACCACCGGCAGTACCGGTCCGCCGAAGGGCGTGCTTTACACGCATGGGACATTTCACGCACAGATCGATTTGATTCGTGAACGCTATGACATTCATCGCGGCTCGCGGGACTTGGCGTGTTTTCCACTTTTCGGACTCTTCGATGCCGTGATGGGTGTCACGACGGTGATTCCGGATATGGACCCGACGCGACCGGCGGATGTGAACCCGCAACGATTAATCGAAGCCGCCGAGCAATGGGAAGTCGACCAAGCGTTTGGATCGCCCGCTCTTTGGAACACTGTCGTTCGATGGTGCCGCGACAACCAAGTCAGTCAGCCCTTTCCGACGCTTCGTCGCGTGCTGTCCGCCGGTGCCCCCGTGCCCGCTTCCACGCTCCAGGCACTTCGTGACCTGATTTCCGAAGAGGGAGAAATCTTTACGCCCTATGGTGCTACGGAAGCGTTGCCAATCGCGTCAATTGAGTCGCGGCAGGTCATCGCCGAAACCGGACCGGCTGCCAACAAAGGCAAGGGGGTTTGCGTCGGGACTCGCTTTGCCGGTGTCGATTGGAAAGTCATCGAGATTGATGACGGTCCGTTGACAAGCATCGATCAATGCAAGGCAATGCCTCAAGGAAAAATCGGAGAACTGATGGTGACCGGCCCGATGGTGACCCGTCAGTACGTGGTTCGAGAAGATCAGAATATGGTGCACAAAGTTGGCGACGGTGAACGGATTTGGCACCGAATGGGAGACGTCGGTTATCTCGATGCAAAGAATCGGTTTTGGTTTTGTGGTCGGAAAGCTCATCGTGTGACGCAGGACAATCGCACTTGGTTTACCGTTCCATGCGAAGCCATCTTCAATGCCCATGAAGAGGTTTATCGTTCTGCGTTAGTCGGAATCGGCTCCAAGGGACAACAAAAACCGGTGATGTTGATTGAACCGCTTGCGAGAGAGCGATTTGCAAATGCGGCCGAATCAGATCGCCTTCGCAGCGAACTTCTAGACCTAGCCTCAAGAAACCCACTGACACGAAGTCTTGACGACATTCGAATCCGACAAGCGCCCCTGCCAGTAGACATTCGGCACAATAGCAAGATTTTTCGCGAACAACTCGCGGCCGAACTGGCTGCCGAACGGTGAGACGGCGTTCCATACGTCTGCAACCATTTGACAGGTGTCACAGGAACGCTAGACTCTCGCACGCTTGAGGTGACGAGGCGGCTCGAAAGCTGCTTCGTGAACAGGGAACTCCGGTGAAATTCCGGGACGGTCCGGCCGCTGTGTGCTGCTCGCAATTTTAAACGATTGCATCCATCGCTCCTTTCTCGACAAACCATTGTTCCTTCGGTGATCGGCTGATCACGGACGAATGAGAAGGTCGCGAGTTGATGGAAAGGCAGTGAGTCAGAAGACCTACCTCGGGCAAGATGACTCCGTGCCTTCTTGGATTGAGGCGGTCGTCGCATTCGCACGTGGTTCGGATCAAGTATCGGACCGCGAATGAATTTTTGTTTGTGCCGCGGATGCGGCCGATCGGAATGGACTGTCATGGTCGTTTCTCCCTGCACGTCACGATGCATGCTGGATAGCAAGCGAGTTTGCACCGGCTGCGGACGAACCGTGAATGAGATCACGCAATGGAGCCGCATGACCGAATCGGAGCAGCAAGACGTGAAACGCCTCGCGGCCGGTCGCTTGCAGCGCTCTCAGGAACGTAGCCACGTCGAGCGGACTCCTGTGCGTCAAGCGTTCACACTCGTCGAATTATTAGTCGCGATTGCGATCATTGGGATCCTCGTTTCGCTCTTACTTCCGGCCGTACAGGCAAGTCGGGAAGCAGCGCGACGCATGCAATGTTCCAACCGGATGAAGCAACTTTCGCTGGCATGCCACACGTACGAAAACCGCCACAGAGAATTTCCGGTTGGATGTATCGGTTGCAATTTCACGCCCGCGCCCGGGCAGCCGTTCCGGCCTCTTCGTTTCCTTTCCTGGAACATTCAGATCTTACCTGACATGGAGCAGCAAGCCCTCTGGCAGCGATTTGATTTGAACTTGCCTTGTTACCGAAGTCCGAATCGGGAAGCCGCCTCCGAGATCATCCCGGCGTTCCTATGCCCTTCCACACCGACGGGGCGCGAGCGTGCTCCGGTGGGGCTGTTTCGGGACATGGCGTATACGGATTACTGCGGGATCTACGGGGTTGAAGGTCCCGGCCGAAATGCTCGAAACCCGCAATCGCGTCATTGGCTTTCGGCCGATTCGCTTGGCGTCATGCTCTACGAAGAACCCAGCAAGACAGCACACATTACCGATGGCCTCGCATACACCGCAATCATTGCGGAAAGCAAGCAAAGGCGAGTCAGTGATTCCGAATGGGCGAACGGACACAACCTGTTTGCACAGGAACAAAGCACGTCCATCAATTCACAATCCGGTTTGGGCAACGACATCGGATCGCCTCACCAAGGAGGCGCCTACATCGCCTTCAGCGACGGGCACGTCACGTTCTATTCCGATAGCACCGACCAAGCAGTCTTGAATGCAACGCTGACGCGAGCCGGCGGTGAAACCATCCCGCATTCGCATTGACGTCCCAGCCGCACTGCCAGTTCCATCACCACTTGAAACACACCTTGATTCTTAACTGCGAGATAAACCCATGAGATCATTGCTGGCCCTTTTCTTTTTTACCGCGTGCACGTGCAACTTGCACGCCGCCGAGGTCGACTCGTTTGACGACATCGAGCTCTGGACGGGAACCGGTTCGAATGAAGCAGCGATCGTGATTGACTTCATCGGCGAATCAACTGCCGATCGGTCTTACGTGTGGGGATATCGTTGGGACGGAGACCAAACGATTGAGGACATGCTGCTGGCCGTGGTGCAGTCGGACAGCCGCTTGTTCGCGAACGTGGATGATGGAAGCAGCCTTTTTGGTCGCACGGTTTATGGCATCGGCTACGACACGAACAACAATCGAGTTTTTGGCATCGAGAACCCGGCAACCAACTTCAATGAGTTTGGGCTGGCGATTTCGGATAACGTCACAGAGGGGATCTCCGCCACGGATGCGGGAGATGACTATGAAGAAGGTTTTTCGCTCGGATTTTGGAACCTTGGAAACTCCGTCGGAAATCCGTTCGACGGTGGCAGTTGGGCAGGTTCGCCGGTGGGCATCTCGGGAATTATCACCGGATCGGACTTCCTTCCGACCGGAGAGATTAAAACGATGAGCGACGGCGAGTGGGCGAGCTTGGCGTGGAATAACGGCGACGACGGTTTTGCAACCGTCTTCGCATCGAATCCGTTTGCCGCAGCCGTTGCAGTTCCCGAGCCTGGCGGCATCATCTTGCTGGTCGCGCTCGGCGGCGTCGTTGCTTGCCGGCGCCGCCGCTGAGTGATTCCGACCTAGACATAATTCGGTGTGGGTGGTCGATAGTCACTCAGGTTGATCGACTTGAACCATGCGATCGTCCGCTCAAGGCCTTCTTCGAGAGGAATCTTCGGTTCCCACCCGAGTTTGTCCTTGGCCAGCGTGATGTCCGGTCGACGTCGCGTCGGATCATCCGCCGGTAAGGGGCGTTCAACGAGTTGGCTGGACGAGCCTGAGATTTTGATCACCTGCTCGGCGAGTTCGCGAATCGTGAATTCGCTCGGATTGCCGATGTTGACCGGGCCGACAAAGTCTTGGTGATTCATCATGGCAATGATCGCATCCACGAGATCATCTCGAAAGCAAAACGATCTCGTTTGCGAACCGTCTCCAAAGAGCGTGATGTCTTCGCCGGCCAGTGCTTGGCGGATGAAGTTGGAAACCACACGTCCATCAAAGGGATGCATGCGGGGACCATACGTATTGAAAATCCGCACGATGCGCACTTCTACCTTGTTACTGCGGTGGTAATCCATGAACAGGGTTTCCGCTGCACGTTTGCCTTCGTCGTAGCACGCACGAATTCCGATCGGATTGACGCTTCCGCGATACGACTCGACTTGCGGATGCACCTCCGGATCGCCGTACACCTCACTCGTGCTCGCCTGCAGAACCCGAGCGCCGCAGCGTTTTGCAATCCCCAACATGTTGATGGAGCCCATCACGCTGGTCTTCATCGTCTTGATCGGATTGAACTGGTAGTGCCCCGGCGCTGCAGGACACGCCATGTTGTAAATCTGATCGACCTCCAAAAAGATCGGATTCGTAATGTCGTGCCGGATCAATTCGAAGTTGGGACGATCGAGTAGATGAGAGACATTTGTCTTTTGACTGGTAAAAAAATTGTCCAGGCAAATGACGTCGTGTCCCTGGTCGACCAAGCGTTCGCAGAGATGCGAGCCGAGGAAGCCAGCGCCACCGGTTACTAGAATGCGTTCGATCATGATACGAGTCCGTTCAGGAGAGAGTTTGATTGTCGATTAATCGTGTTTCGCCAACGCGTGCGGCGACCAGCGCGATCGGCTCGCACTCCGAACCATTGCTCATCGAAATGGGCTGCAGATGTTCATGGTCGACGATCACGGCATAGTCAATTTGGTCCATTTGGTCATCGAGACCTTGTTTCAACCGCTGCAGCATTTCTCGTTCGATGACAGAAAAATCACGCTGCCCGGATTGGTAAATCTCTCTCGCAAGGAGAATCGAAGACCGAAGCGATATCGCACGATGCCGCTCTGCCGAACTGAGATAGCGGTTGCGGCTGCTCATCGCGAGGCCGTCTTGCTCGCGAACGATTTCACATCCGATGACTTCAACGGAGACGTTAAGATCAGTCACCATGTCTTGAATGACGCGAAGTTGCTGATAGTCCTTGCGGCCAAAAAAGGCATGCGATGCTGGAAGAATATTAAAGAGCTTG
>JBCBOO010000067.1:0-25202 GCA_039821235.1 Planctomycetota bacterium | reverse complement strand
CGTTGGCCTTACCGTAGCCCCAGCCGACGCGACCCTTTCCGTCGCCAACGACGACCATTGCCGCAAAGCTGAACCGACGACCACCCTTGACCACGGCGGCACATCGCTTGATCTTCACGACGCGATCGAGCAACCCGTCGTCTTTCGACTCTTCGGATTGCTGCTTACCGCCTCGGCGTCGCGATTGGTTGTTCGAATTACTAATGAGTCCAACCCTCGGTTAGCCGGCACCCGAAGGCATCCGGCAGACAAACATGATTTACAATAATTTGATGACGGTTACAGCACCAAGCCGGCTTCGCGTGCCGCATCGGCGAACGCTTTGACACGACCATGGTACTTGTTGTGACCTCGATCGAGCTTCGCTTCCTTGATGCCCGCCGATTCTGCTTTGCCCGCGATGGCCTTGCCAACTTCGGCCGCCGCATCGCAATTTCCGCCAACCTTGACGGAATCTCGCATTCCCTTGTCTCGTGTGCTGGCGCTCAACAGGGTTCGACCGGTTGAGTCGTCAATCAACTGCGCCGAAAAATGCTTCAGCGATCGCTGCACGCAGAGACGCGGGCGTGTCTCGGTTCCTCGCAGCACATTCCGGACGTGATTACGACGTCGCTTGCGCTGCTTGTTGAGTTTTTTATTTTTATCCATGGTCGTGTCTATACGTTTGGTGCAAGTTGTGGCCGCGAAAGGCCGCACCGCGGCGGGTTCAGGCGGTGCGGAAGGCAGCGACGGGTTTACTTGGTGGCCGACTTACCTGGCTTGATTTTGACATGTTCGCCCTGGTAGCGAATTCCCTTCCCCTTGTAAGGTTCGGGCTTGCGAAGGGCACGGACTTCCGCGGCAAACTGCGTGACGCGTTGCTTGTCACAACCCTGAACGACGATGTGAGTCTGATCAGGGCAGGTGACGCTGAGGTCCTTTGGAATCTTACGGTGCAACTCGTTGGCATATCCGACGCGAAGTTGCAACGTGTCACCGGCGATGTTCGCCAGATAACCGACGCCGACGATCTCGAGTTTCGTCTCGTAGCCGTTCTTGACACCCTCAACCATGTTGTTGACGAGTGCTCGCGTCAGCCCGTGAAGCTCACGCCCGGTGCGATCATCCCGCCCGCGAGTCACGTTGACCATATTGCCGTCCACGGTCACATCGACTTCGGGCCGGTGCGTGAAAGACAGTTTTCCTTTGGGACCTTCCACGGAGATCACGCGGTCGGCAACCGAAACGGTTACACCGGCGGGTATCTCAACAGGTTTCTTTCCGATACGGCTCATTTCAGATCACTTGCTGAACGGTTGCTTGCTTCCGGCCGGAGAGGTCTCTCCCATGCCTGCTTGTTTCTTTCAATTGGAACGACTCGGACGAAATTCGTTCCGGGTGCTGTGCTATCGTTCGGGGTTGCTATGCGACTTCGCACAGCACTTCACCACCCACCTTTTCACGGCGGGCTTCGCGATCACTAATCACACCCTTGCTGGTGCTGATGATCGTGATGCCCATTCCGCCAAGAACGGGCTTTAGGTCTTTGCAGTGGGCGTAAAGGCGTCGGCCAGGCTTGCTCATCCGGCGGATCGTTTGAATCACGCGTTCACCGTTGCTGCCGTACTTGAGCTCGAGTCGCAGTTGCCCGACGGGCTTCTCTTCGACCTCTTCCCAATCCCAGATAAAGCCTTCGCGTTTGAGCACGTCGGCGATGCCACGTTTGACGCGGCTCGCGGGAATATCCACATAAGCACGTTCGACACGAACGGCGTTGCGGATGCGGGTAAGCATGTCGGCAATGGGGTCAGTCATCATGGTTTTTCGTCGCTCCGTTGTCTTACCAACTGGCCTTACGAACACCGGGAATCAACCCCAAGTTCGCGTGTTCGCGGAAACAGATTCGGCAAAGCCCAAACTTGCGATAGACCGAACGCGGTCGACCGCAGAAATTGCAGCGGTTCTCACGCCGGGTACTGAACTTCGGCTTCCGGTTTGCCTTGGCGATCTTTGATTTACTTGCCACGGGCTGTCTTCAGGGTTTGCAGCATTAAAATGGAAACTTGGGTCGAAGAGAGGTGCAGGCCCCTCCTCATCAACGATCCTACGAAGCCTATGCGGCCGCGTCGCTCTTACCGGGGGCAGCCTTGAAAGGCATTCCCAACATCTCTAACAAAGTACGGCCTTCGTCATCCGTTTTCGCGGAGGTGACGAACGTCAAGTTCATCCCTTGGGGACGCGTGAACTTGTCCGGGTTCAATTCTGGAAAGACCAATTGCTCGGTCAAACCAAGTGTGTAGTTCCCGTTGCGATCGAACGCCTTGCGGCTGATGCCTCGAAAGTCACGTACCCGAGGCAGAACGATGGAGACCATTCGATCGGTGAACTCGTACATCGACTGTCGCCGCAGGGTGACCATGCAACCGATCGGCATGCCTTCACGCAGACGGAAACCGGCGATCGACTTGCGAGCGAGCGTGACGACGGGTTTCTGGCCGGCGATCTGCGTCATCGCGTCGATGGCGAGGTCCAGGATCTTCTTGTCCCCGATCGCTTGACCCACGCCCATGTTCAGCGTGACTTTTACGAGACGGGGGACTTGGTGTGGATTCGTGTAGCCGTACTTCTCTGTCAGCTGGCCGCGGACAGACTCTTCGTAGGCGACTTGAAGTCTTGGTTTGGTGGTCATGATTCGTGGTGCCCTTGGCGTTGCGTCAGGCGTTCCTATCGTTAACTTCAGGCGTTCTTATAGCTGTCACGTGGCGGAGCGATTCGGCCCAGGCTCGCACCGCTTTTCTTGGCGAAACGTTCCTTGGTACCGTCCTCCAGGTAGCGAACACCGACACGAGTCGGCTGGCCGCTTTGGGGGTCGATCACCATGACATTGCTCGCATGGATCGGCATCTCTTTGCTGAGACGACCACCCTGCGGGTTCTTTTGGCTTCGGCGAACGTGCTTTCGGACGAGTCCGGCACCTTCGACGACGACCTTATTCTTCTTTCGGTCGACGACCAGGACCTTCCCACGGTGACCCTTGTCACCGCCGGAGATCACCAGTACTTCGTCATCCACTTTCAACAACATGATTGATTACTCGCTGGTATCCTCAGACGACTTCGTTGGCCAAGCTGACGATCTTCATAAAGCTTTGCTCACGCAGCTCGCGGGCAACGGCTCCGAAAATACGGGTGCCACGCGGGGCCTTGTCCTTGTCGATCAGCACCACGGCGTTGCTGTCGAATTTGATGTAACTGCCGTCATTGCGACGGGTGGGTGTCTTGGTTCGCACGATCACGGCGCGGACGATCGACTTCTTTTTGATGTCGCTGCCGGGGATCACGCTTTTGACGCTGCAGACAATGACGTCACCGACGCGGGCGAACCGGCGGCGGCTACCGCCGAGCACCTTGATGCACATCACTTGACGAGCACCGGTGTTGTCGGCAACATCCAATCGAGTTTCTTGTTGGATCATGTTTTCTTACGCAGAGCTGGGGAGTTACTCGTTCTCGCTTCCCGCCGCAGCCGCTTCCGCCTGCTCGGCTTCCTTTCGAGCCGCACGGAGAGCGACCAGGTCGACTTCGGTGCTCTTTTCGAGCACACGAACCAACCGCCAACGCTTCAACTTGCTCAGTGGCTCGGATTCGACAATTTCCACCCGGTCACCCACGCCCGACTCGTTGTTCTCGTCGTGAACGTGGCACACCGTACGGCGGCTGATGTACTTTTTATACTTGGGATGCTTGACCGACCGATTGAGCTCGACGCGTCGCGTCTTGTCCATCTTGTCGCTGGTTACAATTCCCGAAACTACACGCTTTGGCATTTCGTTATGCTTCGGCTGGGGTGTTATTGGCTGCCTTCGATCGCTCGGTTTGGATCGTTTTGACCCGAGCAATCAGACGTCGGTTCTTCCGAATATCGCTGGGCGTGTTCAAACGCTCCGACTGGGATTGAAAACGCAGACGAAACAATTCCTTCGCGGCCTCATCACCGGTCGCCTGGAGCTGTTCGTCGCTCATCTCTCGCAGTTCGCTGTTGTTGGTCATCACCGACGCCTGCACTGATCTATTGAAAACAAATGAATTCGATTAGAACGTTCGTCGTTCGACGAAACGCACTTTCACCGGCAGCTTGCTCGCCAAACGGGCGAAACAAACCTTGGCTTGTTCCTCGGTGACGCCACCGAGTTCGTAAAGGATGGTTCCGGGTTTGACGACGGCCGCCCAAAAATCCGGTTCACCTTTCCCCTTACCCATCCGAGTTTCCAGCGGAGTGCTGGTGACGGACTTGTCGGGGAAGATGCGGATGTAGAGCTTTCCTTCGCCACGAACGTACTGCTGTGCTGCAATCCGTCCGGCCTCGATCGTGGTCGCTTTGATCCAACCCGGTTCCAATGACTGGATCCCGAAATCACCAAAGACGACCGTGTTGCCACGAGTCGCGCTACCTTTTATGCGCCCTCTTTGGCTTTTTCGATGCTTGACCCGTTTGGGCATCAACGCCATCGCTGTCGTCTCCGTAAGTACCTTGGTTAATCCAAACTTGAATGCCGATGTGCCCCTGTGGCGTCATCGCTTCCACTGTCCCGTAATCGATCTTCGCTTGCAGCGTGCTCAACGGAATCGAGCCCATGCTTTGCTTTTCGCGGCGGGCCATTTCGGCACCACCAAGACGGCCGGCAAGCTGAATCTTGATTCCCTTTGCACCGGCGTCCATGGTTTGCTCCAACGAACGCTTCATGGTCCGGCGGAAACTCGACCGTTTCTGCAGCTGCTGTGCGATGTCTTGCGCGACCAACTTGGCCTGCAACTCCGGACGGCCGACTTCTTCGACCTTCAGGTTGATGCGACGTCCGATCAGGTTCTGCAATTCGGCCTGCAAGATCTCGATCTCTTGGCCTTTCTTACCGATGATCAAGCCGGGGCGAGCGACGAACAACATTACGCGGACTTCATCCCGCGTTCGTTCGATCTCGATCCGGTCGATCCCGGCGCTTTTGTACTGTGATTTCTTGGGGTGATTGGTGATGAAGTTCCGAAGTTTTCGGTCCTCCACCAACAAGTCCGCGAAGTCTTGCTTCGAAGCGTACCAACGGCTGGACCACCCACGAGTGACACCGGTTCGGAACGCGATCGGGTTTACTTTCTGTCCCATCGTCTTCGACTCTGCTAAATAGGTGTTACGAGGGGCTTTCCAAGATCTCATCCACCGGCGTCACCTTGACGCTGATGTGACTGCTTCTCTTTTTGATGATGTGGGCACTCCCACGAGCACGCGGACGCATCCGACGAAACATGGGCCCGCCGTCGACACGCACATCGCTCAAAACAAGCTCATCGATCGTGTAAGGACGACCGCCGGTTTGTTCCGGGTCCTGTGCGTTGGCAACCGCACTTTGGATCACCTTCTCCAGCATCCGAGCCCCACGTTGAGGCTGGAACTTGAGGGTGTCCAACGCTTCATCAGCGAATTGGCCGCGAACCAAGTCGGCGACCAAACGCACTTTCTGTGCGCTGATGCGTGCGTTTCGGTGACTAGCAACAAATGTTGACATCTCGATTGTCCTACTTCTTCTTTCCGCCGTGACCCTTGAAAGTCCGCGTCGGAGCGAACTCGCCCAGCTTATGGCCGACCATGTCTTCGGACACGAGGACCGGGACGTGTTTACGTCCGTCATGCACCATAAAGGTGAAATTGATGAATTCGGGGACAATCGTGCACGCACGTGCCCAGGTTTTGATCGGCGATTTCTTGCCTTCTTCCGCTTGCTTCTGAACCTTGAAGTAAAGCTTCGGATCGACGTAGGGGCCTTTCTTGCTACTGCGACTCATCAGTTCGTCCCGTTATGAATACAGTTTCAGCTGACCGTACCGCTTGCTTTTGCGGCGACGGACGATCGAGCTGTTACTTGGTTTACGCTTTTGACGTGTGGCGCCGCCCTTGGCACTCTTACCCTGAGGGCTGGCCGGGTGACGTCCACCCTTGGTCCGACCTTCACCACCACCGTGCGGGTGGTCGATCGGGTTCATCGCAGTACCACGAACGTGGGGCCGACGACCGAGCCAGCGAGCCCGGCCTGCCTTGCCCAACACGACATTCATGTGTTCGCTGTTTCCGACGCGTCCAATCGTTGCCCGGCAACGACTTGGAACTCGGCGGACTTCGCCACTGGGAAGCTGCAACTGAGCCCAATCCGCTTCGCGAGCCATCAACGTCGCACCCGTTCCCGCCGAGCGGCACAGCGATGCACCACCGCCGATTCGCATCTCAATGCAGCAGACCGTCGTGCCAAGAGGAATACTCTTCAGTGGCAGGCAGTTGCCGAGCGTTGGTGGTGCGTCAGGGCCGTTGACGACCTTGTCACCGGCCTTCAAACCCGATGGCGAAATAACGTAGGTCTTTTGTCCGTCGGCGTACTTCAGCAGGGCGATTCGCGCTGATCGGTTTGGATCGTACTGGACCGAATCCACGATTGCGGTAATGCCGTCTTTCACGCGGCGAAAATCGATCATGCGATACATCTGCTTGTGGCCACCGCCACGATGTCGCGAAGTGATCTTGCCTTGGTTGTTACGACCGCCTGTCTTACGTTTCGGCTTCAGCAGCGACTTCTCGACCTTGTAGCCCGGCGTCAGTTCAGCGAAATCGCTGACCGAAGCATTTCGGCGACCAGGACTGGTCGGTTTGTAGATGCGAATTCCCATCGGAAACTATTTTCTGTGTGTTGGGGAGGTGTGTGCAAACGAGACCGAAACTTCAAGACTTAGAAGAAGTCGATCTTGTCTTCCTCGTGCAAGTGAACAATCGCCCGACGCCAGTCGGAGGTCCGTCCCAGGCCGTTCCGCGTGCGGCGAAACTTTCCTTTGCGGTTCTGCGTGCAAACTTTTTCGACACGCACTTCAAACAATTTTTCAACCGCTGCCTTGATCTCCGGCTTTGTCGCCATCTGATGCACTTCGAAGGCATACTCGTTGTGCCGCGTCGCACGGTGAACACCTTTCTCGGTCACCAACGGACGCAACAGAATCTGGTGCGGCTCTAGCTTGATCTTCGGTTCCGGTAGTACCGGGGGCTGAATTCGTGCCATGACTCTACTGCTATCTTGGGGTTCGCTTACTTACTTGGCCTAGCTGGACTGTTCACCAGCGAACGTGCCGTCTCTGATCCGATCCAACGCATCCTTCGTCACCAGCATGCGGTTCGGACGAAGCACCGACAGGGCGTTCAACTGCCGCACCGGCTGAACCTCGACGCCGGGCAAATTGCGGCCGCTCTTGACGACCGCCGTTTCAATCTCCGCGGTCGCAATCAAGGTCGTCGTGTCGCCGAGACCCAGTTTGCTGAGCACACCGACCATTCGTTTCGTCTTGGGTGCGTCGAACGCTAGCTGGTCGATGACCAGCAATTCGCCGTCATCAATCTTGCTGCGGATCGCCATGCGAGTCGCACGCCGGAGCGCTTTTTTGGGAAGGCGATAGCTGTAGTCACGCGGCTTGATCGTACGAGCGACGCCACCACCGCGGCGAACGTTGGTTCGCTTGCCACCGGCACGAGCGTGACCGGTGCCCTTCTGGCGGTACATCTTCTTGTTCGTTCCGCTGACCTGACCGCGTGTCTTCGCACAGTGGGTACCCTGCCGTTGATTGGCCTGGTACATCACGACAGCGTCGTGCAACAGTTGCTTGCTGATTCGGTCGGCAATCAACTCGGAGTCGATTTCGTATTTGCCGACCTCGTCGCCGGCTTCGTTGTAAACGGGTAGCGTAGCCATCGTTGCTTAACCGACCTTGTTGGTTTGACGAATCGTGACCAGACCACCATTCGGTCCCGGGACGGCGCCGCGAATCAACATCAAGTTGTCGTCAGCCATCACACCGAAGAGCTCGAGGTTACGCGTGGTCACCTTGACATTTCCGTATTGGCCCGCCATTCGCCGACCTTTAAAAACGCGACTGGGCGACGCACTGCATCCGGTACCACCGGCATGCCGGTGCACCTTCTTCACGCCGTGGGTTGCACGTTGCCCAGAGAAGTTGTGCCGTTTCATGACCCCGGCGAAACCACGACCTTTGCTGGTGCCGGTCACGTCCACGCGATTGACGTCGTTGAAGATCTCGACCGTGACGGTACCACCGACCGAGAGATCTGATTCGCCGCGGAACTCGCGAACAAAACGCTGTGGCTCGCAGTCAGCCTTCTCGACCAACTCGACACCGGCAGCAGCACGCTTCTTGGCTCGCTTGCTATCAAGCTTCGCAACGTGTCCGCGTTCGGCCCGACTCGCAAGACGACGAGGCTTGTCTTCAAAACCCAACTGAACGGCACTGTAGCCGTCACGTTCAACCGACCGAATCTGGAGGACGTTGCAGGGACCGGCCTGAACCACGGTCACGGGGACGACGGAGCCGTCTTCCCGATAGACCTGAGTCATGCCAATTTTGCGGCCAAGGATTGATGGTGACATAGCTTTCTCACCACGACTTACATCGCGGCAGTTGTATCGATCGAAAATGGGTCTTGAAACTGCCGTCCGAACCACAGCACAAGTGCTGGGTTATCGGCGCGGGCTTCCGTCCATACGAATTTACCGAACCAGTGTTTGAGGCCAACGTGATGGCAAAGCAACTGCCATCACGAAAGGGCGACAAGCCGCCAAGGATGTCCCTTGGCGAAAGTGTTTTACCGAGCCGAAGCCTTGATCTTGATGTCTACCCCAGCAGGGAGACTCAGCTTGTTCAACGCCTCGATGGTTTTTGCGGTCGCTTGAACGATGTCAATCAGCCGTTTGTGCGTGCGGATCTCGTATTGCTGACGAGCTTTCTTATTGACAAACGGGCTCGAAAGCACCGTGTATCGCTCCACACGCGTTGGCAACGGAATGGGTCCGTGGACTTCGCTGTGCGTTCGCTTCACCGTATCAACAATCTCCTGGGCACTCTGGTCGAGGACGGAGTGATCGTATGCTTCCATACGAATCCGAATGACTTCGTTTGCTCCGGCTGACACTGCGACGTTCCAGGTGAATGAGAGTTAAAATGGCTTAAAACGAACGGCTCCCACGAGGCGACCGCCGAGTGGGGAGGCGAGAATGTAGGTCTGGTCCCGAATAGCGTCAACGGCTCTTCTGTAGATCGTGTGAAAAGTTTCGCAAAATCGCGACAACGGTTTCGCAGACCGCGTTCCAGCATACCCGTGAAGGGTCCCAAATGCGTAGGATGGGCGGGATTGGCGAATGTTAAGCAGATTGCGGGCCAATTCGAGCCTGCCGGTACCCAGTGAGCTGAACGTGAATCAATTGGCAGGTCTGTGGCGTGATACGTGGTGGGTTTGGACGGTGTTCTGCATGGTCACGCTCGTCCTGGGCGTTTTTGTCGGCTGGTTTTTCTATTTGTTGTTGTTCTGTCTGCCGGTACCGTTTGCCTATTTTGCCTTCAATCGGTACGACGCTCAGGGTCGTGAAAAGGCAGATCTGTAGTCAGCGGTCGGAGGTCGAGGAGCCGCCCGGCTAGGAGCGCGGCAAGTAGAAGTCGATTTGATCGTCTTGGAAGATGCGAAACTTGACTCCATGTACCCAAAGCATGAAATAGCCTCGCAGCGGGTCGGTGATGGCCGTTGCCTCACGAAAAAGAGGCCACATCAAGAAGTCGCGTAGCATCGCATCACAGGCGATGAAGTAGTACGCCTTGGCCATCAGTTCGGCGAGTGAACCTGGCGGGGTCACTTTTTGAGTCAATTTGCTGCAGTCGTTTTGAATGCACTTGAGCAATGGCACTTGCTCGTCGGGGTCACGCGGGTGCTTGGGAGGCAATCCTTCCAGAAAGCGAATCTTCGGCGGCACCCGGAGTCGCTCGGCCGTCGCCGAGTCCCCGACGGAAGTGGCAACGTCTCTCAGCCCTTCCAACCACTGGGCTGCGAAGAGTTCGGCGTGCTCCAAAGGCAGCTTTGGCGAGTTTCGAACGATGAAGTAGGCGTCGCGGCCACCTTGGGGACGACGGTTTTCGCCCGCCACGCGGAACAGGAATTCGAGCCGCTCGCTCAGTTCGTCCCCGACGTCGACGCCGTCGTAGAGCCCCTCGAGCTTCTCGCCGTCGGGACGAAACAGCTGGAAAAAACCGATCAACGACTCTGCTTCGCTGGTTTCGGGCCCAGGGGCGCACTCCTGGGAACCGCATCCGTGGGCGGCAGCTAAGTCTTGGCAGCGTTGCAGAAGCGTCTCGGCGGTCATAAGTTTCTGGCGAAGTGTGTGGTTGAAGGCTCCGGAGTATTCATAGAGCGACGTCCAGCAAGTTCCCTCGACAATCTCGGGCCCCGGATCGCCATGATCTATCTCGACCATCACGCCACGACGCCCTGCGATCCCCGAGTCGTTGAGTGCATGCTGCCATTCTGGAGCGAACAGTTCGCCAACCCCCACAGCACCTCGCACGCGGCGGGCCGGCGCATCGCCGACGCGATGAACGAGGCGATCGCATCGATCGGCGAGCAACTTGGCGTCCCGGCTGACATGGTTTTGATGACAAGCGGTGCGACGGAGAGCAATAACTTGGCGATCGACGGCGTCTGCCGGCATCCCCGGCAAAAGCGGCGGCACGTCATTACGTCGACGATCGAGCATCCGGCCGTTCTCGACGTGGTGGACCGATTGGCGAAAGACGGCTACCGGACCAGCTATGTGAATGTTCACCCGGCCGGGCACCCCGGCGCCGGCCGAGTCGACCTGGCGCATCTTGCGGAACTGCTGGATGAAGACACTGCGTTGGTTTCCATTCATTGGGCCAACAATGAGGTCGGCGTCATTCAGCCCATGGATGCCATCGCCGAACGGGTGCATGCGTTCGGTGCGTTATTGCACAGCGATGCCACTCAAGCGGTCGGCCGAATCCGCGTCGACCTGTCAGCGACAGACGTTGATCTGATCAGCGCATCGGCGCACAAGTTTTACGGGCCGAAGGGGGTGGGGTTCTTGACCATCGCCGGCGGGCTGCCCGGTCGGCGCGTTCGGCTCAAGCCTATGTTCGTCGGAGGTGGTCAGCAGAGAAATCTTCGCAGCGGAACGATGGCGCCGGCGAACATCATCGGTTGCGAAGCCGCGCTCCGTCTCTCGATCGCAGGAAAAGAAGACGGAGAGCGGCATTGCAATTCTTTACGTGATCGGCTTTGGCAAGGCCTCAAGGATGGGATTCCGGAATTGGTGCTCAATGGACCTGCGCTCGACTCGCCGGCGCGGCGACTGGGAGGAAACCTCAACTGCATGTTGCCGGCAGTTGAGGGGGAAACCTGGATGATGGAGTGCCCCGAGATTGCATTCAGCAGCGGTTCGGCATGCAGTAGTACCGAGGCCAAGCCGAGCCATGTGTTGTTGGGTTTGGGGCTGGATGAAGCCCAGGCTCGCCGCAGTGTTCGTTTCGGAATCGGCAGGGGCAACACCGAGGGTGAAATCGAGGTGGCAACACGTGAACTGTTGCGCGGCTATGATCGCTTGGTGAATCTTTGATTTTGGAACCGGGGACGCCGATCGAACCCGGCAGAGATTCCCTCCCCTCCCCGAGTCTGGTTGAAATGAGATATCGATTCTTGGCGTTGGCAATGCTTTGCAGTTGGACGCTGACCGCGAGTGCTGCGGAACGCCCCAACATTCTTTACATCATGTCGGATGACCATGCCGCGCATGCGATCTCGGCCTACGGAAGTCGCTTGGCAGAGGTCGCGCCCACGCCGAACTTGGATCGCCTTGCCAAAGAAGGCGCCCTCTTTGAAAACACGTTCTGCACGAATTCGATTTGCACCCCCTCGCGTGCTTGCGTGATGACGGGGCAGTACAACCATACGAACGGCGTGTTTGACTTGGGCGGACGGATTCCCCCGGCAAGGCAGATGTTGCCGCTTCAGATGAAAGCCGCTGGCTACGAGACCGCCATGATTGGGAAGTGGCATCTCAAGGAAGAACCCGCCTCGTTCGATTACTACTGCGTTCTTCCGGGACAGGGCAAGTACCACAACCCCGTGTTTCGAATTCGCGGAGACGAGCCCTGGGGAAAAAACACGATTCAGTTCGAGGGCAAGCACGTCACCGATGCCATCACGGATCTCTCCCTGGAGTGGTTGGCCAACCGGAGCGACGACAAGCCGTTCTTTCTGATGCATCACTACAAGGCGCCGCACGACTACTTCGACAGCGCGCCGCGCTACGAGTCGTATCTAAAAGACGTCGCCATCCCCGAGCCCGCAACGCTTTGGAATCGTGGCCCAAGATTTGGATCCATCGCCACCCGCGGCGTTGATGATGAGCTGATTCCTCATGTGGGAACTTCCATCGGCGCCCGCAATCCCCGGCGATCTTACTTGGGCGACCTGCCGTCGCTGTACCCGGATGAGTTTCCACCGAACTTTGACCCCCAAGATTACACCGACGAAGAGAACAAACGCATGGCGTACAACGCCTACCTTCGAAAGTTCCTGCGTTGTGTGAAGGGCATCGACGATAACTTGGGTCGCATTTTTTCGGCGCTGGAAGCATCCGGGCAACTGGACAATACCTTGATTGTCTATACCGCCGACCAGGGGTTCATGCTAGGCGAGCATGACTATCAGGATAAGCGTTGGATGTATGAGGAGTCGCAGCGGATGCCGCTTCTGGTGCGTTATCCAAAACAGGTGCCCGCGGGGCAGCGGATCGATGCGATCATCGAGAACGTTGATTTTGCACCGACGCTGCTGGAGTTCGCGGGAGCCGAAGTGCCTTCCTCGGTGCAGGGGCGATCGTTCTTGGAGATCCTGCAGTCCGGCAAGGAGCCGGAGGGTTGGAAGCAGGCGGCCTACTATCGCTACTGGATGCACATGGCCCATCACGACAACCCCGGTCACGTGGGAATCCGCACCAAAGAGTACAAGTTGATTTACTACTACGGGTGCAACTACGACGGTGGCTACCGGACGCCACCGGGCTGGGAGCTCTATGACTTGCGCAGCGACGCCAAGGAAACCGTCAACGTCTACGATGACCCCGAGTACGCCGCGATCGCCGAAGAACTGAGGTCCCAGTTGGCGGAGCTCCGCCGGGCAGTGGGTGACGACGGCAGTCACTTTCCGGCTTGCGAGGAAGTTTTGCAGTCCGCGTGGGAGGAAACTCCCGAAACCCGCGCCCAGGCCGCCGAGCTCTCGCGTCGCTACCGGGAACGCCGCGAAACGGAGCTGCGAGACAAACCCAAGTGGTTGCAGCCGTGGAAGGGGCACGTCGGGCAGAAATAACGGCTCGGTGGGCAAATGGGCTGACGCCGGTGTACCTGGACATCCGAGAAGATTGACGCCGCGTCATAATTGACCTAGAGTCAAAAGTGACGCCGCGCCAGATTTGTTCGCGGGTCGATTGCACTGTCCGTTACCGGTCATCCGGAGTGAGCTCCGCCCCCATGGTTCCCCGTCTTTCCAACGCCCCCGAGTTGCCGTCGGGACTGACTCGCAAGCAGGCCGAAATCTTGGCCCGCGAGCAGCGTATTCTTCAGCTCGCCCGTCCGATGGTTACCGACGGCGGCCTCGCGGGGATCAGCATGGATGCGATCGCCAAGGAGATGGATTACGCCAAAGGCACGATCTACAACCACTTTTCCTGCAAAGAAGAAATTCTGCTTGCGCTGGCGATCGAAGCCAACTCGAAACGGCTGGAGTTGTTTCAAGCGGCGGCGGATCGGCAGGAAGACTCGCGTGACAAAATGGCATCCATCGGCGTGGCCTGCGAGGACTTTCGGGAACGGTTCGCCGATCTGTTCCAAATCGACGTAATGGTTCGTCACGCGGCGGTCTGGGAAAAAGCGTCCGAGAAGCGACGTGAATTGATGGCTCAGTGTGAGCAACGGTGCATGGCCAAAGTGGCCAGTGTCGGCCACCAAGCGATTGCCAGCGGCGACCTGGACCTCGGCGGTTCGACCCGCGTCGAAGACATGATGTTCGGACTTTGGTCGCTGACATACGGCGGCATGATCATCGATGACTCCAGCCCCGGGTTGGATCACGTGGGCATCCGAAGTGCATTCACAGCCATCCGCCGTAACTGCCACGCCCTCATGGACGGCTACGGCTGGCAGCCTCTCTATGACCCCGAACGGGACCGAAAACTCGTTCGCAGCACGCGGGCCTATTTGCGCAGGCATGTCCACGATGACACGTCGATTCCGGCCACCACTGGCAAAGACCATTAGCACCGTTCGCAAGAACCAATAGCACCGTTCACACGACCTCACGATCATTCATCCATCCCATTCGAAAGTGCAATGAGCCCGATTGCATCTCCGCCCGAATCCAGCGTGCCCGACGAATCGTCGTCGGTCGCGAATCACCCCGCCACCACCGAGTCCGGTCCGCATTCGCCGACGAATGTTGAGTCTGACATGGTTTCGCCGCAGTCTGACCAGCCGAACATGCCCCCGTCAGGGTCCGGTCGAACGCCGAAGCGGCTGATCGCAGGCGCGGTCTCGCTGATCGGCTTGGTGTTGGTCGCTGCCGCCGTGAATCACCTGCGGAACTCGGGTGGGCCCGCCGCCGAAGAGGGGCGGGTCAACGCGGAGGCATTGCCGGTGAGGACGCTTGTCGTTGGTACGGTGCAGCCCCCGGATCAGTCACGTGAATACGCGGGGTTGTTGGTGCCAGAGAAGGAAAGCACGCTCAGCTTCGAAGGTGCCGGCCGAATCGCCGGCGTGAACGTCAACGAAGGTGACCGCGTGCGCGCCGGCGAGGTACTCGCGATCCTTGATCAGACCCACTTGGATGCCAAGCAGCAACGAATCGAAAGCGAGCTTTCGGCCGCAAAAGCCAAGCTCAAGGAACTGGTGGCCGGGCCTCGAAAACAAACCGTCGACGCGGCTCGTGCGAGAGTCGACGAGTTAGCCGCGCGGGTCGAATTGGCGAAAGTCGAGGCGCGACGTCAGGAAGAACTGGTTCCACGAGGCGCAACGAGCCGCTCGGAACGGGACACGGCCGTGTTCGGCTTGCAGGCGGATTCGAGTAGTTTGCTTGCGGCGAAAGCAGTGTTGAGCGAGTTGGCCGAGGGGACGCGTTCCGAGCAAATCGAAGAGCAACGCGCGCGGTGCGGCTCGATCGAAGCGAGCCTCAAGGAGCTTGATGCCGAGCGTTCCGACGCGACTTTGCGGGCTCCGTTCGATGGGCTGATCGAACAACGCTTGGTCGACGAGGGCACCGTCGTCTCCGCAGGCGTTCCCGTTTTGGGGCTGGTCAGTGATCGTGTCGAGGCGGAAGTGGGACTGCCGCCCGCGGTCGCGGGAAAGCTCCAGCCGGGGCATCCCGTCACGTTGACGCTCCGCAATGAAACGCGCGTCGCACGGATACGGCGAATCGAGCCGACGGTCCGTCGCAGGGAACGCACGCGCGTCGTTTTTGCTTCCTTCCAGGAAAACGCTCGTAACCAATCGATGGTCGACTCAATCGGTCCTCCGGGAAATCCTGTCGACGGCGAGTGGGTGGCGGGCGAAGTCATCGGGCTGAGCGGTGTGTGCGGGGAGCAAGACGAAAGTAACTCTCAATTTTGGTTGCCAAGCACCGCTCTGGCGCGTGGCACACGAGGACTGTGGACAGTGATGACGCTGGTGCCGGCCAACGAAGAGCTGTTATCCGAGCCGCGGGGAGTGACGGTCTGTGAAAACCGTTCCGTCGAATTGCTGCGAACCGACGGTTCGTACGTGCTCGTTCGAGGAATGCTGGCGAACGGTGAAGCCGTGATCGCGGAAGGGTTGCACCGACTCACGGCCGGCATGCCGGTTCGACCAGTGACTGCGTCGGCGGATTCAGCGGAGGACTCGGAGGATGAGTAAACCGGAGTCGAAACCGCAAGTAGATTGGACGACGCTGTTTTACCGCAATCCACGCGCACTCCTGTTGGTCGTGGGCTTGGCGATTGTCAGCGGCTTGACGTCTTTTGCCGTGCTTCCCCGCATGGAAGATCCCGTGATCGGCGAACGCGCCGGCCTCGTCGCGACTCGTTTTCCCGGAGCAGATGCCGAACGGGTCGAAGTCTTGGTGACCGAGCCGTTGGAAGACCGACTCCAGGAAATTGAAGAGATCAAAAAGCTGACCAGCGAAAGCCGACCGGGAATCAGCACCATCCAAATCGAGCTCCGTGAAGAGGTCATCGAGACCGATGAAGTCTGGAGCAACGTGCGTTCCAAGCTCAATGACGCCAACGCGTTCTTGCCCGCTGGAGTGACGCAACCGATTTTCGAAGACATCAACGTCCGCGCTTACGCGTTGATCGTTGCACTGAAGTGGGAGAAACAAACGCCGCCCAATTGGGCCATCCTGCGTCGTCTGGCCAAGCAACTCGAGGACGACTTGCAAGCCATGTCGGGAACGGAAATCGTGGATCGGTTTGCGGACCCGGGCGAGCAGATCACCATCGAGTTGGATCCCGAACGTACGGCACAGCTGGGTCTCTCGGCGGAAGAGGTCGCCGCGGCCGTTCGAGGTGCAGACGCCAAGAATGCCGCGGGGACATTGCGCAGCGCGGGCCAAGAGTTGGTCATCGAAGTTGCAAACCAGTTCCGCCAAGTGGAGCGGATTGGCGAGACGTTGGTGAGGGCCGGCGGTGAAGGCGGCATGGTTCAGCTAAAGGATGTTGCGACCATTCGCCGAGGCGTTCCCGATCCACTGCCGCGATTTGCCGTGGTCGACGGCAGTCCCGCGGTCAGTTTGGGCGTCCTCGTTCGTTCCAACGAACGCTTGGACCTTTGGCGTCCAAAGGCACAGGCCGTGATGGATCAGTTCGTCAGTTCGCTGCCGGCGGGCGTGACGCTGGACTTGCCGCTTGATCAGAGCGAATACGTCGATCGACGGTTGTCATCTCTTGCAACCAACCTTTTCATCGGTGCCGGTGCGGTGACGTTGGTGGTTTGGTTTCTCATGGGGCTGCGCAGTGCAATTGTTGTTGCGTTGTCGTTGCCTCTGTCGGCACTCAGTGTGTTGTTCGGGCTGCGTGTGTTGGGCGTTCCGATTCATCAAATGTCCGTCACGGGCATGATCATCGCGTTGGGGTTGTTGATCGACAACGCGATCGTCGCCGTGGACGAGGTGACCGGTGCGATTCGCGCAGGGCGCAGCCGCATGCAAGCGGTCAGTGGCATGGTGCGGCATCTCGCGATCCCACTGACAGGTTCGACGGTGACCACCGCCCTTGCCTTTGCGCCGATCGCCATGATGCCCGGCAACGCCGGTGAGTTCGTCGGCTCGATCGCCGTGAGTGTGATTTTGGCGATCACGGCGTCGCTCTTTTTCGCGCTCACCGTGGTCCCGGTTGTCGCGGCGAAATTCATTGTGCCTCTCGGGCACTCCAGTCGCACGTCGGCGATTGGACGATGTTTGCGACAGGGGTTTACGAGTGCGCGAATGTTGGCATTCTATCGTCGTGTGTTGACATGGTTGTTGGCCAGACCGAGGCGTGGCATCCTCGCCGGGCTGGTCTTGCCCATTGTGGGGTTTGCCGTCGCTCCGACGTTGCCCGAACAATTCTTTCCTCCCGCCGATCGCGACCAATTTCACATCCAAGTCGAGATGCCGATCGACGCTTCGATTGATGCGACGCGGCGTGTCACGGAAAACCTCACCGGATTGATGGAGCAGTCGGGTGCCGTCAAAGTCAGTTGGTACTTCGGCGAGAGCGCGCCGATGTTTTATTACAACGTGTTGAACAACCGGCGGGGCGTTCCCAGTTTTGCGAATGCGATCGTGCAAATGCCATCCGCAGACGGCACGGGGGCGTTGCTGCGTCGTTTGCAACGTGCCGCCGATGAACGCGTCCCCGAGGCGCGTGTTTTGTTCCGGCAATTGGAGCAGGGGCCGCCATTTGATGCCCCGATTGAAATTCGTTTGTTCGGGCCTGACTTGGAGCGTCTCGCAGAACTGGGGCAACAAGTGCGATTGGCATTGGCATCCGCACCGGACGTCATCCACACCAAGTCGTTGCTGAACGAAACCCAGCCGACCGTGACGTACCAGGTCCGCGAAGCCGACGCTCGACTGGCGGGAGTCTCCCCGGCCGATGTCTCTCGCCGATTGTTTGCGCTTCTGGAGGGGACCGAGGCGGGCAGCATCTTGGAAGATACCGAACAGATTCCCGTGTTAGTTCGAGTCGGAAATTCTCGTCGTGACCGCTTGCAGTCCGTTGGTGTGATGCAGCTCAGTGTGGGCGATCGCCAGGTGCCACTGGAGAGCTTGGCAAGCGTTACGCTCGAGCCAGAAATCGCTGCGATACCACGTTTGAATCGTCGCCGTTTGAACCTGATTTCGGGTTTTACGACCGCCGGCACGTTGCCTTCGGTTTCGCTGCAAGCTTTCGAGAAGCGATTGGCGCAATCGGATTTCGAAATGCCACCCGGCTACTCGATGGAGTATGGCGGCGAAGCGGCCCAGCGGGACGATGCGGTGGGGAGTCTGATGGCGAACGTGGGAGTGCTTGCCGTGCTGATGGTGGCCGTTCTTGTGCTTTCGTTTGGCTCTTTCCGGCTAGCGCTAATGATTCTGGCGGTTGCCGTTTGCAGCGGTGGGTTGGGCATGCTGGGGCTTTGGGCGGGCGGCTACCCGTTCGGGTTCATGGCGATCATCGGCATCATGGGATTGATCGGAGTCGCGATCAACGATTCGATTGTGGTGTTGGCGTCACTGCAACAAGCTGCGCGTGAACAACCGATGACGCTCGCACGAATGGTCGAAACGGTCATCCACTGTACCCGCCACGTCGTCGCAACCACGCTGACGACCATTGCCGGTTTTACGCCGTTGATCTTGGACGGTGGCGAGTTTTGGCCGCCCCTGGCGATCGCTATCGCGGGCGGAGTGAGCGGTGCGACGCTGCTGGCGCTGTGTTTTGTCCCCGCGATCTTTCGCCTGGTCGATGGGCTGCAACCGGAGCCCGCTTCGATTCCGCCGGCTTCGGGGCGAGAGGAACTGCCCGAGCCAACGGCGGCCGGCGAACCGGTCTTGGCGTAGCGATCTTGGCTGCAACTTCGTGTAAGCTTGTTGGTTTCCCTCCCCGACAAGCTCTCCTCTAGAGGTCACCATGCGAAAGTTGATGTCTGTTCTTAGCGTTTTGCTGCTACTGCAGGGCGCGCTCTTGCTCGACCATCACCAAGCCTTTGGCCAAGACGGTTCGGACGAGCCCGCGACCATTCAAGTCGGGCAAGCAACGCTTTCATCCGGCGACAGCGTCGTCTTTTTGGGTGACAGCATCACTCATCAGCGGTTGTACACGCAGTACATCGAGAACTTTTTCATCACGCGTTTTCCTGACGTGCGACTTCAGTTCCACAACGCGGGAATCTCGGGCGATCTCGCCTGGGACGCACTGCAGCGATTGGATCGTGACGTACTTTCGAAAGATCCGAGGCTCGTCACCATTTTGCTAGGGATGAATGATGGCCGCTACAAACCATTCGATCAGGAAATCTTCGACACCTACCGGAAGGACATGACCACCCTGGTGGATCGGCTCTCGGAATCCGGTGCCGTGGTCGCTCCGATCACACCGACCATGTTTGATGCCGTCGCCGCCAAAGCGTTTTCGAAACATCGTGCTCGCGACCCCTCCACGATCGAAGAGTACAACGCGCTGCTCGCTTATTTCGGCACGTGGTTGCGTGATGATGCGGATCGCCGTGGCTTGCAGTCCATTGACATGTTTGGCCCGCTGAACCAGCTCACTCGCGAAGCACGTCAGGCTCGTCCGGACAACCCTGAGTTCACCTACATCACGGACGCCGTTCATCCAGGCTCGAACGGCCAGTTGATCATGGCATTTTCGTGGTTGCAAGATTTGGGAATGAAGGGGCCTGTCTCGAATATTACTTTGGTGCCGACCAAGAAGGGCTACCGTGCCCGGGTCGCGGGTGGCGAAGTCTCGGACTTGGTTGCCGACGAGGATGAAATCTCATTTAACTTCATGGCAGACTCGTTGCCGTGGGTGACGCCCGATGCCACCATTGCCGCCAATCAGCTACGCCTTGGTCATCGCTATAGCCGAGAGGGCTTTCAAGTTCACGGTCTGGAGCCGGGCAAGTATGAGTTGCTGATCGACAATATTTCGATTGGACAATTCAGCCAAACGCAACTCGCCGCGCACATCGAATTGCAGAAGTTCCCATCAACGCCTCAATCGGTCCAAGCCAATCGCGTTGTCGCGATGAACCAAGCTCGCAATCAAGGTGTCGTCCGCCAACTGCGTGACCACTGGTTTATCTTTCGGAATCTGCAACGAAACGAGCGCCAGCTTGCATCGGTGACGGATGAAAAAGCGAAGTCGCAACTCGAAGCGAAGATCGCGAAGGGCAAGGAAGCGATGAAGACTTTCGAATCGAAGTTGGCCGCGATTGAGCAAAAGGCCGACGAAGAGCTGGCAGCCGTCTATGACGCGGCGCAACCCACGCCTCACCGCTACGTGCTCAAACGCGTCGAATAATCACCAACGTTTTCGTTGCGAGACGCGAGTGCTCCGATAGAGTCCTCGTTCAAAATCATAGCCCGAAGCGTCAGCGAGCGGTTGGTTACCCTCTCTCGCTTACGGCTTTCTATCCGGATCGCAAGTTGATGAATCGCACCGGCGGTAGTTGATCGGCGAGTCCCGGCATCGCTTCGTCGATCACTCCCTGGGATGCCAATTCGGCGAGCGACTGCCCCGGATCGACGTGGCAGGATTTGACCAAGACCAATTCGTCCGCCTGGGCGGCGATTGCCAAGGAACCGGCAATCGCGTCGGTGGTGGTCGCCCAAGTCATCGGCAGTTTCGGCATGAGGCCCGAATTGTCTTCGGCAACGAGGCGACGCGAGTAAAAACTTGCCACCGCCATCAAAGTTCTGCCCTCGATCGTTTGTTCCTGCCGCCAGCGATCTTGCAACGCATGGAATTCCATTTGCTGGGACAGTATTTGCCAGCCCGAGAGGCGTGTGCCGAGCCACTGGAAAGTGATTTGCAAGAGATCAACGCATTGCCAGTGGAGATCCGCTGACGCGATCGGTTGGATGGAATCCAATGTGCGCATGGCGTCGATGAGTTCTCCGCCTCCGACGATCGCAATCGTCTCCGCATTCGGTTCGCTCGCGAGCCAACGGTCCAGTCGTTGAGGCAAGTCCTCGCAGGTCAGCAAGCTGCCGCCAACTTTCAAGACACGTTTCTGGACACGGCGCTGAATCTTGGACATGGTTCAGTGGGACGATGACGAAAATCGTGAGCCAGCGGGGGTTCACTTCAAAGCAAATTCAACGGTTCGGTTGGATCATGGAATTTAGTATGCCCATTGAGCAAGGGGGGATGGCGTTCTGCGGCTGATGGGCGATCATTTGGCCAGTCTTGCAGTCAATCCGCCGAAAGTCATCCGCCATGGAACGATCATTTCTTGCGTATCTTCGTGGTCGCACTCGTAACCTGCCGCAAGTCACCGTGGGCATCGGTGACGACGCCGCGGTGAGTGAGCATCAGGGATCACAACTGATCTCGTGCACGGATCAAATCATCGATGGCGTCGACTTTGAATCCGACGAACAATCGCTCGCCGATATCGGATTCAAGTCCATGGCGATCAACCTGAGCGACATGGCTGCGATGGGCGCGGTACCCGACAGCGCGCTGGTGGTCTTGTCGTTGCCAAAAGTCGATGCGACGAAAATCGCGGGCGAAGTCTACGAAGGCATTTTGGAGGCGGCGGAGACGTTTCAGGTGGCGATCGCCGGCGGTGACTTGTCAACGTATGAAGGCCCGCTTGCCATCACCGTCACCTTGCTGGGACACGTCTCCGGCGGAGAGTCCTCACGCTCAACGTCACCTTGGTTGCGGTCGGGCGCACGCGAGGGCGACATCGTCATGGCGAGCGGGGCGTTCGGTGGCAGCCTGATCGAAAGACACCTTCGTCCGACGCCCCGGATTGAGCTTGCTCGTGAACTCCGCGAGCGTGTTTCCGTCACGGCGGCGATCGATGTCAGTGACGGTTTGTCGCTGGACTTGGATCGACTTTGTGCTTCCAGCGGTGTCGGTGTGGAATTGGACGTGGATGCGATCCCGGTTCACCCGGACGCGATCACACTGTCGGCCAAAAGTGGGCGAAGCTCCTTTGAGCACGCTTGGAGCGACGGTGAGGACTTTGAGCTCCTGTTCACCGTCGGCCCCGACGATGCGACCAAGCTCCAGGAAGCAGACCTGTCGGCACCGGTAACGCCGATCGGAAAAATCGTCGGACGTACCGGGCTTTGGAAAAAATCCGGCAGCAAGTACACCCGGCTTTCGCCGCAGGGTTACGAGCACGCTTGAACCGCCGCGAGTGCGTTGCCAACGTTTGGACATGGGTTGATGTCGCTGAGCCGATGAACGGTTGCTAGCTTTCCTCGGCGTCGACCAATTCTGGAAACACGCCCTCGTCCAAGTCTGCACGTTTGATGATGGACTTGAGCCGGATTTGAAAGTCACTCTTGTAGTTCGCAACTTGCTGTTCGGTCAGTTGCAATGACTCAGCGACATGCTTGTTGCCCCATCCTTGCAGGAGAATCAACTCGATCGCTTGCAGCTTGATCCAATTGCCGTTCTTCTTCCAGCGATCAATTTGTTCCGCGATTGCTTCACGGATGACATTCTCTTCCAGCTGTTTCCGTTCGACGCTACGTGCGATGGAACTGGCCACCCTCGCGTTGGCGGGCAGATCGATATCGGTTCCCGAATTCCCGGCGCCGTGCATGGGTAACGTCGGACGGCGACCCGATTTGCGCAGGTGGTCCGTCAACTTGTAAGCACAGATGGAAAAGAGATAGCTTTCCAGTGGCCGGGAGCCGTCATAGTTGGGCAGGCTGATCAGGAATCCCACGAATGCCTCCTGGACAATGTCCTCCGCCGCTGCCGAGTCACGAATGCGGTTGCGGGTGTAGGCGAGCAAGCGTCCTTCGTAACGATCGATCAGTGCTTGCCAGGCATCGCCATCGCCGTCACGAATTTGCTCGATCAACATTTGATCGGCGGATCGTACGTCGTCCGCGCCGGGGTCCAAAGTCATGGGGTCTCCAGGGATGGCTGGATTTTTGTAATTAGTTGTTTGACGTCTTCCAGGCATTGCCGGCCGGCCTTTCGCCCGGCCTCGATCAAGGGATCGACCGCGTGGAAGTCTTCGATCCGGAACTCGCTGGTCTGCGGAATAATAATCAGGTCGCTTTCTTCCCGATGCAGGGCGCTGGAATGTCGCCGACTAATGTCCATTGTTCGCAAAAGTGTCGATAGGTAGCTGGGGGCTTTCAGTCCACCTTGGCGGTCTTTGCCGTAATCCGTTGCCAGCGTCGATCCGACATCGATCGAAATCACGTGATCACAGCCTTCGTTTCGAAGGACCGACGCGGGAACATTCATCAAAACGCCGCCGTCGACAAGCATTTGCCCATCTTGAATGATCGGCCTGCCGAAGACGGGATGATTAATGCTCTGAAGCACGGATTTAACCAGGTCGCCCTTGCGGCGAATTTGCTGCTCACCGCTGATCAAGTCCAGCGTCGTGATCGCGAGCGGCAAATCGGCTTGGGCGAACGTCAAATCCGCCAAGTACCGGCGCAGCTTGGTTTCAAATCGGCCTCCTCGAAAACTGTGCAGCAAAAACATTCGCCGCGTCGAAGAACGCTTTGCCATCCAACGTGGCGGCACCATTTCCTGGTGAAAGAAGTCTCCAATTTCATGCGGTTGGAAACCGGCACCGTAGGCGGCCGCCACGATGGCTCCCGCACTGGTCCCGGCGACGGTGTCGAACACGACACCCTCGCGCTGCAAGACATCCATGACGCCGATGTGGGCGATTCCGCGAGCTCCACCGCCACCAAGTGCAATCCCGATTCGCTTTCCGACCAGTGTGCGATAAAGCCGTGTGCACGAAGCGTTGTCGATTTCGGCATGACGATCCGCACCGCGGTAACGACAACGCACAACGGACCCGAAGTCCGACGTCATGTGAGGCCGAGTCGCGTTCTCATCAAACAGCAACGCCATCACGGGCGTTCGTTTGCCACCGAGGCCTTCCAGCAAGGGCTTGATCGCGGACGAAGGCCCGGTCGCCGCGGCGGTTGCCACCATCAACAGATTCGATTCTCGAGTGGCGGCTTCGCAGGCAGCCGCACCACTGGCAATCGTGATCGCCAGCGCTCGTTGACTCCGCTCGGCAATGGTGTACGCAAGATCGGCCAGCTTGACCTCGATGGCATCCGAATCGAAGTCCTCCGCCGAGCTACCATTGGGGCGTGCAGCGGCCGGGTCAGAGTCGCAGACGATGATGGGCTGGACCGCACGTCCCTTGCTTCGGAACTCCGACATCAGTTGTCTTGCCAGGGGCCATCCCGCCGGATGATCGATCAAAATGGCGAGGGAATGGATGCCGCGTTTCGTCCTTCCGGAGCCGGACGGACGCGCATTCATTTTCGACAACCGTTTGGTCAGTGAACGGCTGAGGTTCTCCAAGAGCTGCGGGTAGTCTTTCACCAGTCGACGATAATCTTCTCCCCGCAGCACCATGGTTTCGACGTAGGTGAGCGCCGCCACGCTGGCCGTCCGTGGACTTCCCGAGATCACGGATGCTTCACCAAAGTGATCTCCGGGGCCCAACAGACTGAGTGTTTGTTCGGCGGACTCCTGGGTGTCACCGGCCAAGACGCGAGCCTTGCCGGCCGTGATCAAAAACAACTCGTCGCCTTCGTCACCCGCCTGAACGATCGTGGAACCGGCCTGAAAGGTGCGCGGCTGAAACGCCGACAGCACATTTTCCAGGCCATCGCTGCTGAGTCCCACCAGCAGCGATCGCGTCAACGAGTCGTCGCCGGGTTGCAGCTTTCGTGCTTCCAGGCCTTCGCGTGCTTCCAGGCCTTCGCTTGTACCCGAGCTTTCGCTTGCACCCAAGCTTTCGCGGGGCGATGAGTCGCTGCCTTCCATCAGTTTGCCTGAAACGTGCGGCGGGTGAAAATGGAAACCTTGTGGTTTTCGGTTTCCGATGCTTCTGAGAAGATACCGCGATTGGCTTTCGCCCTGCCAGTGCGCTTGCGCGGCTCACTGAACGGTTTTCACGGTTCCTTCCCACTGACCCGCACTCATGACTCGCTCTTTTCAACTGTCCAGCGGTGTTGAAATCCCGTCGGTCGGACTCGGCCTCTGGAAGATTGAACGACAAGAAACTGCCGCAATCGTTCAAAAAGCGATTGAAGTCGGTTATCGGCACATC
>JBCBOO010000066.1:0-25398 GCA_039821235.1 Planctomycetota bacterium | reverse complement strand
CAAGTTCCCGTTGCTTACACGGAAGAAGAGCAGTACACCGTCCAGGTTCCTGTTACGACTGAAGTCGAACAGACCTATCAAGTGACCGTTCCTTACACCGAGAACGTCGAGCAAACCTACACCGTTTGTGTGCCCAAGACGACGGAAGTTGCTCAGCAGTATCAAGTGAGCGTTCCCTACACCGAAACGGAATCGTACACGGTCCAAGTGCCCGTCACCGAGCAGGTGGAGCAGCCTTACACGGTGCAGGTTCCCGTGACGACGATGACGACTCAAACGTATCAAGTTTGCGTCCCTTACACCGAGAACGTCGAGCAAACTTACACGGTTCAAGTGCCCGTCACCTCGACCCGCACCGAGACCTACCAAGTCAGTGTTCCTTACACGGAAACCATGACTCAGACTTACTCGGTTCAAGTTCCTTACACGGAAACTGAATCCTACACGGTTCAGGTTCCTTACATGGAATCCGTTGAGCAGCCTTACACCGTAAGCGTTCCTTACACCGAGCAAGTCGCTCAGAACTACACCGTTCAGGTCCCCTACACGGAACAAGTCGCTCAGACCTACACCGTTCAAGTTCCTGTCACGCAAACGCAAACCGCTTATCGTTCGGTCACCAAGTGCGTCCCCGTGACGACGATGAAGACCGTGACGGAAGACCTCGGAAGCTACCAGTGCCAAGCAGTCGTCTCTGACGCCGGCATGGGAGTCGTCTCTGGCGGTGCGGTTGCAGCCGGTTCTGGCTGTGGCGGATCTTGCGGCGGAACGAGCGCGTGCGGCGGCTGTGCCCCGGTCGCTTCTTGCGGTTGCTCGACTCCTTGCGGTGGCGGATGCGGCACCGGTTGCGGAACGGCTGGTGTTGTCGGCGGATCGGCCGGCGTCGTCGGTGGCAGTGCTTGTGGCCCGACCGTGACGTACCGTCAGGTTTACGTCCCGAACATGGTTTCCAAGCAAGTTCCTGTGACGACCTACCAACAACAGGTCACTCAAGAGCCTTACACGTACACCACGACGAGCTACACCACGGAAACCAAGACTCGAATGGTTCCCGTCACACGTTGCAAGACGGAAACTCGCTCACGTATGGTTAACGTGACCAAGTACAAGACCGAGCAACGTAGTCGTACGGTTCAAATGCAACGCATGAAGACCGAAGAGCGAACTCGCGACATCACCAAGTACAAGACTGACACTCGCACCCGCGAAGTCCCCGTCACGAAGACCAAGCTGGAAACTCGCACCCGCGAAGTTCCTTTCACGACGATGCAAATGGAAACTCGCTCGCGAATGGTTCCGGTCACCAAGACCAAGATGGAAACTCGCACCCGCGAAGTTCCCGTCACGTCGATGACGACCGAGACCCGTACTCGCATGGTCAACGTCACCAAGATGTCGACCGAAGAGCGAACTCGCAACGTCACCAAGTACAAGACTGAGTCGCGTACTCGTATGGTTCCTGTCACGACCATGGTGAACGAAACCCGCTCGCGCATGATTCCCGTCACGAAGACGAAGATGGAAACCCGCACGCGTATGGTTCCTCAAACCAGCTACACGACCGAAACCCGCACGCGTACGGTCAACAAGACCCGCATGCAAACGGAAACTCGCACCCGCGAAGTTCCTTACACGGTCACCGTGCAGCAGACTCGTGTCCGCACCTACAACGTCACCGTTTGCGAAAACGTGACCGAGCAAGTGCCGGAAACCTACAACGTCCAAGTCCCCGTGACGACGATGAAAGAGGTTCAAGTTCAGTCTTGCCGTCAGGTCCCGACGACCGTTCAAGTTCCGGTTTACAGCTATGGCAGCAGCCCTGTCATGTCGACCGGTGCCGGATGCAGCGATTGCGGTTCGTCCGTGGTTGCTCCCGTCGCTTCGCCCGCGCCCATGGCGACGGGTGCTGGCTGCACCGACTGCCAGTAAGCTGACGGCCTGAATCGCACGACGCGATTTTGAAATGGCCTCCGCTCGATTGAGCGGACGCTTCAACAAACGAGACCCCGGAGGAATCACTTCCTTCGGGGTCTTTTTATGCAATGACGGTGTTGTCAACGAGGAGACGCCACTCAGGCAGCAACGCTCAGGCAGCGGCGACTTGAGTGCCGAGTTCCCCGAGGCGCTTCTTCACGTTCGCGAAGTTCACGTCGTGTACCGTTTCCACGCGTAGCAAATTGGCTCCTGCCGCTTTGGCCGCCGCCAATCCATACTCGCCGTCTTCGACGACCAAGCATTCGTGTGGTTCCATGCCAAGCTTCTCAATGGCAAGCCGATAAATCTCGGGGCTCGGTTTCGGTCGCTCGACGTCCTCATTGCTGAGGGTGAACGAAAGCAACTCTTGGAGCTCCGTCAGACGCATGAGTTTGTCGACGCTGCGGCGAATCGAATTGGAAGCCAAGGCGAGTTGGTAGCCTTCCTTACGCAGTTGCTCCAGCGTTTGGAGATGGACCGGGTTGGGCTTGCACAGTTGCTCGGCGGTTTCGAGCAAGTAATGCTGCTTCATTTCATTGACAAAGCTGGAGAGCGATGCAGGAAAGCCCTCCTCCTCGGCCAAGATTTCGAGCTTCTTGCGTGTGGGTAGACCGTCGAAACGCTTGTGATGATCGAATTGACTGATTCGGTAGCCGAACAGTTCGAGAGCCTGGTTAAGGGCTTCGAAATGCCACTGTTTCGCGTCAACCAGCACGCCGTCCATATCGAAGATGATTGCCTTGATCACCAGGTTGCCCTCCTTGGCAGCCCCGCTCGCGGTATCCATAAAATCAAAACTGATCGGGGTAGTCAGTGCACAGTAGCAGTTTCCCGTGCATGTCTTCCGTAATCGTCTGGGCCACAAAATGTCGCCACTGGTCCCACGTGCTCGCGTGATCCCGACGATGCAGTTCCGGAGAAACCAGGCATACGTCACGACCTTGTTGCAAGTGAACCCTGATAACATCGGTGGAATACCAGATCGAACGGAACGAATCTAGCCAAATCCCTTGGATGGCCGGAATTCCGTCTTCGGCGGCCAAAAAACCTGGGTTTTCGTATTCGCTTTGCCTGCAAAAGGTCGCCAAGCCGGCCCGGAGATAATGCAACATGTCCGGAATCGACATATCGAACACGAAGTAGCGTTGGACCTCGTAGTCGCGTAAGAGTCGCTTGACTGGCGCCGCAAGCCCGTCCGCCTTGATGTTCAGGGCCAGCGTTGCGTCAGAGTCCTGCTCTTTGTAGAGCTGCAGGAATTGCTCGAAAGTGAGCTCCACCGGACCGTTTGGCGGATCGTGACTGATGACCGGAATGCCCCCGTGGTCTCTCAGATCGGTCTCGATTCCGAAATCTGCCTCCAAGGCTCTTTTGAAAGCAATTTGCGTGTTCTTCTCGCTCGGCTGATGCCAGAAGCCCCGATGCGCGAGTCGCTCAATTTCCATCGTCCTGTCTTCATTCCCGTTGAACCGGCGGGCACCTGTTCGCTACAAGACGAACTGGAACCGTCCGCAGCACGTCCCAGTGGAATTTGTAGCGGGAACGGGTTCGGTCAGCATAGTCCACGTGATATCGACCTTCCCAGAAGCAATCCTGGTTCCGCAGCCGACTCAACTCTTGAAAGACGACAGCGATGAAGAATTTCGGGCGGGCGCTCGCCGACGCATTTCGGTTTTGGCCGCTTCTCTTGGTGGCCACCCTTTGCGCCGTTGGCAACGGTGCACTCTGGGGCTTGAACATCGGTGCCCTTTTCCCGGTCATCGAAGTCACGATTGCGGGCGAATCGCTGCACGATTGGATCGACAAGGAAATTCTTGACAGCGAAACACGCATTGCGGATCTCGATGGCGAAATCCTCGCGATCAAGAATGGGAAGAAGCCAGTCGCCGATCCCGAAGTGCAGTTGGACCTACTGCAAACCAAGCGATCCGCCGAGCAAGCCGGCTTGGAATCGTCACTCGCGCTCCAGCCCTACATCAAGCGATACCTCCCCGCGGATCCGTTTCGGACGGTGATGTATGTGATGGCAGGAGTCATGATCTGCACGGTCATCAAGCACGTGTTTCAGTTCGCCAATACGGCGCTGGTTGCTCTCGTTGCTGCTCGAATTACCCGGAGGATACAGCAGAGTATTTTCTCGAAAGCACTTGTCCTAGACCAAGCCAGCTTTGCCGGTCACACCAGCGGCGGCTTCGTCGCCCACATCACCTACACCACCAATATGCTTTCCGGCGGCATCACGAGTTTCTACGGCGGAGCGGTGCGCGAACCACTCAAGCTCATTTCCTGCCTCGTCGGTGCGGCATTGATTTGCCCCAGGCTCCTGTTGCTCACACTGGCGATCGTTCCCGTGGTGGCGGCACTGATCTACTTCGTCAGCAAATCGCTCAAGCGAGTTTGCCAGACACTCTTGGAGCGGGCCATGGGACTGCACCATGTGATGCTGGAGTCGTTGAACAACATCAAGACAGTTCAGGCGTATTGCCGCGAGGATCATGAGCTTGAGCGTTTCAATGATGCGACCATGGACATGCAACGGTTCTCGATGCGGATCACATGTTTCAACGCGCTGAATCGTCCGCTCACCGAGTTGCTGGCCATGGGCATGCTAGCGACTGCGATCATCGCGGGTTCCTATTTGGTGATGTACCGGGCCACCGAGATTTTCGGGATTCAAATCACGAGCAAACCGCTCGGCGCCGCATCCATGTTGGTGTTCTTCGGCATGCTGGTCGGTGCCAGCGACCCGGTTCGGAAACTCTCCGGGGTCATCGGCGGCATCAATACCGGAACGGTCGCGGCGAATCTGTTGTATCCGATGCTGGATCAACAAAGTCGCATTCAAGAGGTTGAAGCTCCCATTTCGACGCAGCGTCCTCACCGTTCGTTACGGGTGGAGAATGTTGATTTCAGTTACGACGGGATACAGCAAGTTCTTAAGAACGTCTCGCTTGAGATTCCACACGGATCGACGGTCGCCATCGTGGGTGCGAACGGCTCGGGCAAATCGTCTCTAATCAATTTGCTTTGTCGGTTCTACGATCCGCAGGGGGGCAAACTGAGTTTGGATGACGCCGATGTGCGGTGCATGCGGCTCAAGGATTTGCGAGGACGCATCGCGATCGTGACCCAAACCACCGAGTTGTTCAATGAGGACATCTACTACAACATCGGTTACGGCAATCCGGACGCCACGCGTGAACAAATCGTCGAAGCCGCCGAGGCGGCCTATGCGTCCGAGTTCATCGAGCGGGATCTTCCCGAGGGATTCCACACCGTACTGGGACAGAGCGGACATCGTCTCAGCGGCGGTCAACGGCAACGAATCGCGTTGGCCCGCGCGCTGCTGCGAGATCCCGATATCTTGATCTTGGACGAAGCCACCAGCCAAATTGACTTGGAAAGCGAACGGCTCATCTTTGATACCATCCAAAGGCAGTGCAAGCACCGCACCGTCATCTTCGTCACGCACCGTCCGGGGATCCTGGACGTCGCCGACATGATCTTGCGAGTTGACCGCGGAGAAATCGTCGTCGAACACCGTAACCACTCCGCCGCTGCCTAGTTCGGACTCGCTCCAGACTCTCCTGAGCTCTGCCGGCGCAGGTACGTGTAACCTCCAAGAGCCTTTTCGAATTCTGCCACAATGCGGCCGGCTTCGGCGTGGTCGACGCGGTTCTCTTCCAAGGCATCTTCGACGGACGACTGGATGCTCGCGATTAGCTCGCGGTCCTCGTACTGGACGTACGAAAGCACCTCGGAAACCGTATCACCCTTGACGATCGAACGCACCTTTACCGAACCGTTTTCACAATCTACATGCACGGCATGGGTGTCGCCGAAGAGGTTGTGAAGGTCGCCCAGGATTTCTTGGTAGGCGCCCACGCAAAAAACGGCCAGTCGATAGGGCTGGTCATCACGAACCGGATGCAATCGCAATGTCCGTCGAAGTCCTTCACCACAAACGAAAGAGTCGACTTTGCCGTCGCTATCGCACGTGATGTCGCCGAGTACCGCTTGCCGAGTCGGTGCTTCATCGAGTCGCTCGATCGGCATGATCGGAAATTGCTGCTCGATCGCCCATGCATCCGGCAAGGATTGAAACAGTGAAAAGTTGACGAAGTAGATGTCGGACAGCATCGTGCCGAGTTGGCGGAGTTCATTGGGCAAGTCATCGACGTTCGCATACGCCGCATGGATTCGGTGGCAGAGCGCGAAGTACAGCGTCTCAGCCGCTACCCTTTGTTCAAGCGGCAAGTAGCCTCCACTGAACAAGTTCATGCACAGGTCAAGCGCGGTTTGAGCATCATGGAAGCACTCGCGAATTGTGCCAGCGTTTCGTTCACAGGTTGGATCTTTCAGGCTGTCACCCAACATCTCGTAGGCTTCCCACAGGTCATGCACCGGCGTTTCATACGATTTCGGCGGGCCAAGCGGTGAAGCGTGGGGGACGCTTTCCGATGAACCAGTATTGTGAGTGCCTGCCCATTCCGGCATCGCCGTATCGCCCTGTTTGGTAACACCGAGGGTCTCGACGACAAGGATGCTATGCTGCGCCGTCAATGCACGGCCGCTCTCGGAGATCAGTTCTGGGTGGGGCACGCTTGCTTCATCGCAAACAGTTTGGATATGCGAAACCACGTCATTGGCGTACTCCTGAAGCGTGTAGTTCATACTGGAGCTGGAATCGGAGCGTGTCCCGTCATAGTCGACACCCAGCCCTCCGCCGACATCCAGGTAGCCCATCGCTGCACCGCGACGTTTCAGATCCACGTAAATACGAGCCGCCTCCAGCATCGCTGATTTGAGATGGCGGATGTTGCCAATCTGGCTACCCACATGAAAATGCAACAGCTGCAAGCAATCCGCGAATCCGAGTTCACCAAGTTGGTCGAGGGCTTGGAGCAATTCGGCGACCGTCAAGCCGAACTTGCTGCGGTATCCACCGCTCGCTTGCCATCTTCCGCTGCCTCGCGTTGCAAGCTTGACCCGCATTCCGAGCGTGGGGCGGACGCCGAGCTCTTTGCTGACGCGGAAGATCAAGTCGACTTCGCTTGCTTTCTCGACGACGGGGAAAACCGTTCGTCCCAGCTTTTGGGCCATCAGCGCGATTCGAATGAACTCATCGTCTTTGAAACCATTGCAGATGATCGGAGAGGACGGCGCCGACATCGCGATCGCCGCCAGCAATTCCGGTTTGCTGCCTGCCTCAATTCCGAATCCGAGCGTCGCGCTTTCGGCGGCAATTTGCTGCACGACCTCGCGTTGTTGGTTGACTTTGATCGGGAACACACAGCGGTAGCGATTCCGGTATCCGTATTCATCGGTTGCTTTGCAAAAGCACTCGTCTAGCCGATGCAGTCGGTCGCGGAGGATCCCGTTGAATCGAATCAGAATGGGAAGCTGCAGGCCTCGCTCGGTCAATCGATCCACGAGTGATCGCAGGTCGACGACGTTTTGATCACAGCGATTCGGAGAGACCGTAACCGTGCCCTGGTCAGAGATTGAAAAGTAACCATCACCCCAGCGATCGATCCCGTATTCGGCCAACGATTCATTGACCGTCCAGGAACCTTGAGCGACGTGTTTCAATTGGGTTCTTTCCGTTTCTTGGCGAGCTGTGGACTGGGGGCGTTATCTTTGTAGACTTCGGTGACCCTTGCAATCGATTGAATGAAGTGTTCGATCGTTGGTGTGCGTTCGTCAGCGCTGGGGTGCAGCAACTGCATGACGCTGCGAGCGAGTGACGGATTGACGTTGGGGCAGACTTCCGTGAGCGGCTTGGGAGGCGCAGAGTCATGATGCAACGCGGCACGTCCATTGACGACTTCCCCTTGCCAGGGATGCGCGAACGTGATCATGCAGTAGAAGGTCACTCCGAGTGAAAACAAATCCACCCGCTTGTCGGTCGGTCGTCGCCGAACGATTTCTGGTGACATGTACAGCGGTGTTCCGGTCCGATTGCCCGCCACCATGAACGGTGGTTTGGCGGGAACGGTCAGCCCGAAATCGATCAGTTTGGCGTCTTCGGAATTTGGCAAGAAAATAAAGTTCCGCGGACAAATGTCACGGTGGATGAAGCCTTGCGAGTGAACATACTTGAGGGCTTGGGCCATGGATCGCATCAACGCGAGCCGCTTGCCGGCAACATGCTTTTCTTGCTTCTGAACGATGATGTTCTGCAAGCCGGGACCGGCGACGTACTCCATAATCAAGATCGGCTGGCCTTTCGTCGAGACACCGACCTCGTACGTTTCGGCGACGTTGCGATGGCGCATCTGCATCGCGATCTCACCTTCGGTCGGCTTGTTCAGGCCTTTGAATCGCCCCTCGAACTGTTCGACTTTTTCGGGATCGAGCACTTTGACACCGACGATCCGACCGCCATTGTCGTGATCCTTGGCGGCGAAGAACTTCGCCATCGTTCCCGTGACCGCGGTTCGTTCCAGGGTGAAACGTTTTTGCAGATCGATCGGTCCGCCGCGGCTTTCGCCGCCGAACATCGATTTGACCGAATCAAAAAGTCCCATGGTCACAGGCCCTATTTACCGCAGTAGTCGATGGCTCGCGCGATTTCCGTTTTCAGGTTCTTGCGTTCCACAATCCGATCAATGTATCCGTGCTCCAGCAGGAACTCGCTGGTTTGGAAGCCCTCGGGGAGTTCGATTCCGATGGTGGCTTTGATGGTTCGTGGACCGGCAAAACCGATCAGGGCCTTCGGTTCCGCAAAGACGAGGTCTCCGAGCGAAGCGAAGCTGGCCGCAACACCACCCATAGTCGGGTGGGTGAGCACGCTGATGAACAACCCACCGGCCTTATCGTACTTCGCCAAAGCGGCGCTGACTTTCGCCATCTGCATGAGTGACAGGATTCCCTCGTGCATGCGAGCCCCGCCGCCGCTGGCGCTGATGATAATCAGTGGCAGGTCGTGCTCGGTCGCATGCTCGATCAAACGTGTCAGCCGTTCACCGACAACGCTCCCCATACTGCCCATGATAAATGCGCTGTCGGTGACCGCCAGTGCGACGCGTCGGGCCCGTACCATACCGGTTCCCGTGATCGCCGCATCCGTCAGTCCCGTTCGCTTTTGTTCGCCAATGAGACGTTCGGCGTACCGTTTCCGATCGGAAAACTCCAGCGGATCGGTCGGCATCAAGTGCTCGTTCATCGACTCAAACGTGCCGTCATCACAGACCTGTGCGATGCGTTCGAGGGCGGAAACGTAGAAATGGTGATCGCACTTCGGACAGACGTTCAGCCGCTGTTCGACGAGTTTCTTGTAGACACTCGCCCCGCAACCGGCGCACTTCAGCCACAAACCCTCCGGGACGCCGCGTTTCTTGGACGGCGCCGAAACGGCTTCGCTGGGGTCTTGCATAGAGGCTTTGGTCTCGGATTCGATGGTTGCCATGCGTCAAACGGCTTGAAAAGGCTTGGGAGGACAATCGTCACAATCCCTCAGCTTAGCTCATCGGCTCCAATTTCTCAGCCCCAAATTGGTCCCGGAACTGACCACCTGCTCAAGCCAGAATTGGATGCAGGATTTCGCCATGCACGTCTGTCAGGCGAAACCGACGTCCTTGATATTTAAAGGTCAGGCGTTCATGGTCGATTCCCAATAGGTGCAGAATCGTCGCGTTGAAATCGTGGACATGCACGGGGTTTTCGACGGTGTTGTAGCCGAATTCGTCAGTCGAACCGTAAACGCAGCCCGGTTTGATCCCGCCACCGGCCATCCAAGTTGTGAAACAGCGTGGATGGTGATCTCGACCATAATTCGTCGCCGTGAGCGTTCCCTGAGAATACGACGTCCGGCCGAACTCTCCGCCCCAGATGACCAACGTGTCTTCCAGCATCCCTCGATTTTTCAAATCCAGGATCAACGCCGCGGATGCCTGATCGGTCTCCTTGGCCTGTCCGACGATTTGTTTAGGCAGATTGCTGTGTTGATCCCAGCCCTGGTGATAAAGCTGAATGAATCGAACGTCGCGTTCAGCCAGTCGACGAGCCAACAAGCAATTCGCGGCAAACGTGCCTGGTTTCTTTGCATCCTCACCGTACATCCCAAACGTCGACGCCGGTTCATCCGACAGATCAGCGACATCGGGCACGCTCGATTGCATGCGATACGCCATTTCATACTGCGCGATTCGTGACTCGATTTCGGGATCCAATTCCCGTTCGTACTGCTGGCGGTTCAACGCATTGATTGCGTCAAGCTGTTTTCGCCGGCGAGTGTCGCCGACACCCGGAGGATTGCTCAAGTAAAGCACCGGATCTTTGCCACTGCGGAACTGAACGCCCTGGTACTTGGAGTCCAAGAAGCCGCTGCCCCAGAGCCGAGCATACAAGGGTTGTCCGCCCTGGCCGGCGGAGACCAACACGATGAAAGAAGGCAGGTCATCGTTCGCACTCCCCAGACCATACGACAGCCAAGATCCCAGCGAAGGCCGACCGGCGATCTGGGATCCCGTCTGAAACATCGTGATTGCGGGGTCGTGATTGATCGCTTCGGTATGCATCGAACGAATAAAGCAAACGTCGTCGACGATCTTGCGTGTGTGCGGCATCAGTTCACTGATCCACATCCCGGCATCCCCGGCACGTTCGAATTTGAACTGCGATCCTGCCAGCGGCAAGGACGACTGATTGACGGACATCCCCGTCAGTCGCTGTTCTCCGCGCACGCTGGCCGGCAACTCTTCGCCGTTCATCTTATTCAGGATGGGCTTGTAATCGAAAAGATCTTGTTGCGCCGGGCCACCGGACTGAAACAGGTAGATGACACGCTTTGCTTTTGGCGGGAAGTGAGGATTTTTAACCGAGGGTAACGTCTCGGCATGGCTCGACTCGGCCAATAGACTCGCCAACGCAGCGGTGCCGATTCCTGACATCCCGCGTTTCAAGAAAATTCGACGGTTGGATGCGATCGCTTGATCAGACGAACCGGTTTTCCACGTCATTGGATGACTCATCGCTTATCGTTTCCAAATGGTTGCATCGAGATTGAGAATGGACTGGCATACGACCGTCAATGATGCCAACGGTGCGGCGGGCATCGACTCGGGAGCACTCGCATCGCCTTGCGAAACAAACGCGGCGGCTTCCTCCGAATTGGCTTGATAAAACTCCAATTCTTCTTGGTAGAGATTCATCAGGAGGTTGACTTCCGATTCGGTGGCGTGCCGCCCGGTGAGACGGACAAAGGCAGTCTTAATGCGCTCGGGTATCTCAGGCGATTGCTGAATCAAGTCGGCGGCGAGCACCCGCGAGGCCTCGACGAATTGCACATCGTTGAGCAAAACGAGCGCTTGTAGCGGCGTGTTGGTACGTGATCGTTCAACGGTACACACTTCCCGTGTGGTGGAGTCGAAGGCGAGCATGTTGGGCAGGGGTGCGGTTCGTTTCCAAACCGAATAAAGCGAACGCCGATAGAGCGATCTGCCGACCGATTGCTGGTAGGGCGGCGACATGCCGTTGGATTCTCGCCAAAGGTCACCGCCGGGTTGGTAGGGCGAAACCGGAGGACCACCGGTCGCCGGATTGAGAAGGCCCGATGCCGCGAGTGCGAGGTCGCGTATCTGTTCGGCCGCCAAGCGATGCGCGGGGCCTCGGCCGAGCAGTTGATTCTTCGGGTCGGCGGATAGTTGTGCCCGAGTCGCCTTGGAATCTTGCCGGTACGTCGAGGAAAGCACAATCTGCTTGCACAACCGTTTGACATCCCAGCCTGAAACGGTGAAGTCTCTTGCCAACCAGTCGAGCAACCTCGGATGACTTGGGAGATCTCCTTGCAACCCAAAGTTTTCGGGGGTGCCGACAAGTGCGGAGGGGAAGAAGTTTGCCCACAGCCGATTCACCGCTACACGCGCGGTCAACGGGTGCTTCGGATCGGTGACCCAGCGCGCAAGCGTCAATCGATCGCGTCGACCTGACTCTGGGAGCGGCAGTACTTTCGAAAGCGGAACATCACGGCGGACCAACGTGGATTCGTTCGTTTCGGCATCGTATTGCCCACGCGAGAGCACATGTGCCGGACGAGGGGATTTCATTTCGTCCATGATCGGGATTTCGTCGATTGCCTCTTCGGCCATCACAAAACGCTTTCGGGCTTCCGTCAATTGCTGAAACGCTTCACGGCATTTCGGGTCGGAAGCAGAAGCGTGGGTTGCCGCATCGATCAACTGGGGCGTTCCCGTGGCCAGCCAACGAAGCTCCCGCGGGGTGAGGTTGCGTTGATACAACCGCACGTCATCCACCAAGCCCGCCGTGAATCCGCGTGCACGAAAACGCTGGCCGATAACGAATTGGCCGCCATGATCTACCAACACGTTGCATTGCTTCTTCAGTCCATCACGCAACACTTCCGTCGGTAACGGCCGCCCGTTAAGAAACAGCTTGATTCCTTCCGCCGTGGACGAACCATCGTAAGTCGTTGCGATTTGGCACCATTGGTCCTTTGGAATCCGCTGCGTGCTACGCACTGAAATCGCGTTGCCCGGCCAAACGCGTGCCAAGCGAACGTCCAAGTAACCATCACTAATCGCCAGATCCCAGCCGTTGTAGCCACAGTCCGTGCCGCGTGTGTGATGGGCAATGATGCTGCGCAAGTTGCTTCGTTCTTGGTCCTTCACCGTGAGGACGACGCTGAACGCCATCCAGCGATCCAGCGGCTCGATCCCTTTCGTGGTGACGCCACGTTCGCCGTCCAAACGCAATGCCTTTCTGGGAAGACCCTTCTCGGCGTTCCCGTCAGCCGAGTGTCCCTTTTCGAGGCGTGGGATGTCACAGTCGTCAACTGGAACAAGGTCGACCGGTTGGGTCCAGCGACGATCCGATTCACTGGGATGGTAGACCTCTTTGAGCGAATTTTCGAACGGCCGGTCAAAGCCCAACGCAAGACGCAGGTCGGCAACGCGACGGATTTCCTGGTTCTCGTCGCGGAAGCGATCTCGTGCCACCGCGACCGCATCGCGGTATGCCTGCTCCGCAGATTCGACCGCGAGTCTTGCGGCTTCCAGTTCTCGTGACTGTTCTTCGTTTGGCAATAGCATGGATGGGCATGGGACTTTCTCCGTTCGATCGTAAACTCCGCTCTCATCGATTGAATTGAAGAACGCCGATAGTGCATAGTAATCTCGCATGGAGATCGGGTCGTACTTGTGGTCGTGGCATCGGCAGCATTCCATCGTCAGGCCCAACACGGCGGTCCCGAACGTGTGAACACGATCGGCAACATTCTCGAGACGCCATTCTTCGAAGACCGCACCGCCTTCGTTGTTCAAACGGTGGATTCGGTTGAATGCGGTCGCGAGTGTTTGGTCGCGCGTCGGTTCGGGGAGCAAATCGCCCGCCAACTGCCAGGTCAAGAAATCGTCATAGGGCAGGTTGCCATTGAAGGCCCTCACCACCCAATCTCGATACGGCCACTGCGTATTCAACTTGTCGGATTGGTATCCATACGAATCCGCGTAGCGAGCCGCATCCAACCAAGCGACGGCCATGTGTTCACCGTACGCCTTTGAGTCCAACAATCGATCGACTGCCGCTTCATAAGCCTTGTCTTCTCCGAGAGCTTGCAATGAAGTCTCGAACGCCTCGATGTCTTTCGCCGTCGGAGGCAACCCGGTGAGGTCAAGCGTTGCGCGACGGAGCCAACGCAGCGGCGTCGCCGGGGGCGACGGCTTCATGCCCTCCGACTCCAGTCTCCGCAAGATGAATCGGTCGATCCCGTTTCGACTGAAAGTGTCATTTGCGACTTTCGGTTCGATCACCTTCTCGGGAAGGGGCGAAAATGCCCAATGCTCTGCGTACTCGGCGCCTTGTTCGACCCATTTCTCAAGAAGCTTCTTCTCCACCTTGGTGAGCACGAGGTTGGTCTCCGGAGGTGGCATCAGTAGGTCGGCGTCCTCGTGGTTGATCCGATCCACGAGTTCGCCTGCCTCAATGAGATCAATTGCTTCGTCGCGGACATCCAGTCTCAGGTCCGCTTGTCGGTTTTCCTCATCCGGCCCGTGGCAGAAGTAGCATTTGTCCGACAGGATGGGACGAATCTGGCGATTAAAATCAATGGGTTCGGCGGCAATCAACGACGTCGCGCCGATCAGGAATGCCGCGAAAAGGAGTCGTAACAGAGGGTTCATGTTCATTGGGAGTCTTTGGCGGCCAGGCAGAGTGTCGAGTCCGTTCGGAGACTGGCTCACGGAAGGAACGGGCGAACGGGGATTCGCCGATTGAATTGAGAGTCTGATCGAAAGTGGATTGCGTCGCTTGCACGCCAGGCACAGGGGTGTGTAAATTCAACGCGTGCAATCTACAACACTTCGTGATCGATTTTTTAGCCGCCTCGACTCCCCTGAGTTGCTCGGGCAACTGATGGACCTGGTGCCCGGACTTTCGTTTTTTGTGAAAGACCGTGAAGGACGATTCATGGCACTCAATCAACGCGGTTGCGAGTACTGTGGCGTCGCCAGTGAAGCGGAAGCAATTGGGAAGACGGATCACGATTTTTTTCCGAAGTCCCGCGCCGACGAGTATCGCGAAGACGACTTGGAGGTGATCCGGTCCGGCGAGCCGATCATCAATCGCATCGAAGGGGCGCCGGAAACGGCGGGCTCACCGCGTCTTGTTCTGACAACCAAGATTCCGCTGCGAGATCGTCGCGGTCGCTTGGTGGGCGTCGCCGGATTTTCGCGAGCCGTCGAACAAACACGCAGCCCCAATGATTCGGTTGCTGGGTTTTCGGCCGTGATTTCCCATCTGCAATCGCACTTCGATCGAGATCTGACGACCCCGGAACTGGCCAAGATTTCGGGGTTGTCGGTCAGCCAGTTTGAGCGCAAATTCCGCGAGCTCTTCGGGACTTCGGTTCGAAAGTACTTGACGCGCATCCGCATTGAAAACGCCACCGAGATGCTACTCACCGGTGACCAGCCGATCACGGAGATCGCGCTGCACTGCGGCTTCTACGATCATGCTCATTTCAGCCGGACGTTTAAGAAGCAGATGCAATGCTCGCCGGGTGAGTATCGAAAACGCCATCAATCATGATCATTGAAGGCTCTGCACTGGAAAACGGATCTTCACCTGAACTGGCTCGCCAAACAATGCTCTACGATCGTTCACGCTCCTACGACTGGAATTTCGAACACGCACCAAAGCCGGTCGCCATCGGGGATGTCTCGGAGCCAACCTTTGCGCATCGCTTTCTTGGAATGCCCTGCGATTCACCGCTGGGCATCGCGGCAGGACCTTTGCTTAACAGCGATTGGATTCTCTACTACGCTCGGCTCGGTTATGACATTCTGACTTACAAGACGGTTCGAAGCCGCACGCGAGAATGTTACGCGATGCCGAACCTCTTGCCCGTTGAGTGTGAATCACACTTGTCACCGGCAACGCTCCATGCAAGCGAAACGATGCGTGGAAGTTGGGCGATTTCTTTCGGCATGCCCTCCAAGGCACCGGGGGTTTGGATGCCGGATGTGCAACGCGCACGAGAGAAACTTCCCGCTGGGAAGCTGCTGACCGTGTCCGTCGTGGCGACACCGCAGCCCCATTGGACGCTGGATCAAATCGCCGACGACTATGCCGATGTTGCACGTCGAGCGGTTGAGTCAGGAGCCGACTCCATCGAAGCGAACTTCTCTTGCCCGAACGTTTCCAGTGCCGACGGACAACTCCACCAGGACGCGTCCTCCGCCCGCGTTGTTGCCGCACGCATTCGTCAGGCCATCGGCGACAAGCCTCTCGCACTCAAGATTGGCGCGATCAATGATGCCGAAGCCGCGAAACGTTTGCTCGACGCAACCGCAGGCAGCATCAATGGACTGTCCATGATCAACTGCATTCCCGCCAACGTGAATTTCGCAGAGGGACAACCGGCTTTCGGGGGCGAAAGCCGAGGCATTGGTGGTACCGCGATTCGTGAAGCGGTCTTGCGGCAGGTCAAGCTATTCCAACCGCTGGCCGATGAGTTTCAAATCGAAATCATCGGTGTCGGCGGAGTCAGCACGCGTGACGACTACCGGGCCTTACTCGACGCGGGTGTTTCTTCGGTCCAAGTCGCGACCGCCGCAATGCTCGATCCGGACCTGCCTTCCAAGCTCCGTTAGAAACACCTCACGTTCCGCTAACCTTTTTTCGAGTGGGCTTCGTCGGGTGGTGTGCGTCCAAGGATCACGTCGAACGAAGCCGACCATTGTGCGAGCTTGTCCGATGGCAAAGCTTTGAATTCTGTTGTCAGAAGCTGGCGACGTTCTTTATCCTTGATCTGACGAAACACGCCATCTTTCTCATTGCCCTTGAAACCGCGAATCAGACACTGAGTGGTCAGCAACTCGTGCCCGTTTCGAGAGACCTTGATGTGAATGTGTGGGGCGGGGCGCCCGGGATACGGAACGGGCTTGATCGTGCGGAATCGATAACCACCATCGGATGCCGTTTCGAACTGACCGTATCCCTGAAAGTGCTTGTCTTGCTGGTCTTTCTTCTTGCCGCTGTCCCTTGAATGCAAGTAAACGGCGTTGGCATCACATTGCCAAATCTCAACCTTCGCGCCACGAACAGGCGAACCGTTGCGAGTCAAGATGCGACCCGTGAAGTGGGAGACTTCACCCACGGCGGGCGTCAGACTGTCGTTAATCACGATCAGATCGTTGTCTTGATCGAGCGGCAGACGGTCGGGATAAAACGGTCCCTCGGTCAGTGCGGGGGTCGGGGCGAGTAGCTCATCGGCAAACGCGTTTCCGGCGGCAAAAAAGGCGCCGCCGGCGGCGATCGCGTGGCGTCGTGACAAGTTCTTCATGGCGGTCGCTAGTTTGTTGGAGGGGAGACGTCAAACCGTTGGAGGCCGAGCGGCAGACCTTCTAGTGTACCAAGTCTATTCTAGCACTGAACGGGCATCTTCCCTCGAAACGCGTCACAGGGCACACTGATTTCAGAACGGTTTTACCACTCAACGCTTCCCCATTCACGCGAGAGACAGATGACAGACCCCGCCACCATTGGTTCCATGATTGCCGCTTCCTGCCGACTGGGTCTCGGCTATGCTGACCGTTTGTTGACGGAGATTACGGCGGAGCAGTTCGGTCAATTTGCGGCCGTTGGGGATCAAACAATTGAGTCCAACCATCCCGCTTTCATCTTCGGCCATCTCAGCATTTACCCCTGCCGTGTCGTCGCTGACTTGGGTGTCGACGCGACGTCGATTACCCCCAGCGATGAATTTTTGCGGTTGTTCAACAAAGATGCGACCTGTCAGAACGATTTGGATGGATCGATCTATCCCGGCAAGGACGAGATTGTCGCCGCCTTTCGAGCCGCTCACGAACAAGCCATCGCCGCGTTGGAATCGGCGGAGGATGCCGTTTTCCAAACGCCCAATGCGAATGAAGTGATGCGTGCGAAATTCCCGACCACGGGAGCAATGCATGCCTTCTACCTTGGCGGTCACTTCATGGTCCACATGGGACAACTCAGTGCATGGCGCCGCATGATGGGACTGGGAGCCGCGTGAACGCCCGAGTCGCGTGAACGCTCCGAGTCGATCGTCAGTCCTCCGGACGCCAAGGAACCACGCCGTCTTTTTCACCCAGGAATTTGGCGTCGACAACCTTGTACCAAGCGTGCAACTCTTCACGCATGGATTGAACGAGTTCAGGCTTGTCGTCGGCAAGGTCGGTGCGTTCACCGATGTCCGCCGCGAGATCATAGAGATGGACACGTCCGTCTTCGTAACGCTCAATCAGTTTGTGATTGCCGACACGAATCGCACCGCCTGGAATGCCGCCTTGGTTGCTGTAGTGCGGGTAGTGCCAGAACAACGCGTCGCGTTTCAGCGGTTCTCCCCGTAGCGCAGGGTGAAGATCGATTCCGTCCACGTTTTCCGGCAGTGCGGCACCGACCGATGCCGCGATCGTTGGCAATAAATCGATCGAGCAGATCGGTTGTCGGCTGACGCTGCCCGGCTCGGTCACCCCGGGATAGCGAATGATCCAAGGCTCCCGAATACCGCCTTCATAGAGCCAACCTTTTCCGCCTCGCAGCGGCAAGTTGCTGGTGGGCGAACCTTCGGAAGTTGAAAGTCCACCGTTGTCGGAAGTGAAGACAACGACCGTGCGATCTGCCAAGCCTGCCTCATCGATTTGTTGCAAGACTTCACCGACCGCTTGGTCCATCGCCTCGACCATTGCCGCGTAGACGGCATGCTTTTGCAGGATACGGACGCGTCGTTCCTTATCACCGAACACCTGTTCTTCGGGGGCAAACTCCTCGCCGGTGACCTTGGCCGCACGTTCTTTGTACTTTTGCACCAGGTCAGGGCGTCCCATCAGCGGAGTGTGAACGGAGTAGAACGAGAGGTAGGCAAGAAACGGTTCGTCTCGGTGGGCATCAATGAAGGCCGCGGTGTCCCGCGCCAGCCTGGCGGGCAGGTGTTCCCCGGCGGGACTTTCTTTCTCCATCTGGGGATTTTCGAACGGTGCGAAGTAGCGTTTCCCGCTGTAAGGTCCTCCGCGGTGGTATCCACCAACGTTGATGTCAAAGCCTTGAGCTTGGGGATAGAACGTTTCGTCGGGACCGAGATGCCACTTACCGGCGAAAAACGTCGCGTACCCTTTTTCCTTCAGGAGCTCCGCTACCGTCACTTCCTCCAGCGGCATCTTGTTGTTCAGCGGCGCAGAGCGAAACCGGCCCGATCGTTTCCCAGAAAAGAAGTTCGTCGCATCAACTCGACTGGGATATCGTCCCGTCATCAAGCTGAACCGAGTGGGTGAGCAAACCGGGTTGGCGGCGTAGCCGTCCGTGAATCGCATCCCGGATTCGGCCAAGCGATCGATATGGGGCGTGTCGTAAAAACACTTGGGATTGTTCGCACCGATATCCATGAACCCCAGGTCATCGACCAGGAAAACGACGTAGTTCAGCTTTGACTCCGCCGCATCCGCCGTGACGACGGGCAGCACAAGATTCAGGAACAGGATCAGGAATGCAAGTTGGCGAGGGGGTCTCATCGAAGTAGCCTTCATCATGGGAGTTTGTCTTTTTCAGCTGGCTTTCAATACCACTTCATGGCGTACGCACGAAACTGATCAATCTTGTAACGCCGTTTGAATTCGTTGTCTGTGCAGGTTTGAGGCGTCGGTTCGGCCAGGATCGACGAGTTTTTATTCATCCAACCATTCCTTTGCAACAAGGAGTACGCGTCACTGCGATTCGCCAACCACTACGAACCAAGTGAACGAACAGTTCCCGCTCCCAAAGCAGCGGACCGGAAACCTCTTGGATTTCGGATTTCGCGGTGAACGTGCTCGTGCATGTACAATGCGCGGTCGATCCTCATGAGGCCGTGCGACAAAGACACAGCCTCATCTGGAGGTTGTTCCGTTCCGTTTTTTCAACGATGACCCTTGATTCGAATGTCTTCCCCACGATTACGGCCGATGCTGATCCTCGCATTGTGCTACTGCTTGAAAACTTCGGTGCTGCTAAGCTCCGAATCGACTCCGCCAAACTTTGTCCTGATCATTGCCGATGACATGAATTGGGATGATAGCGGGGCGTACGGCCATCCTGCGATCCGAACTCCGCATATCGATGCACTCGCGCGAGAAGGCTTGCTTTTCAAACATGCGTATTTGACCACGAACTCATGCAGTCCTTCGCGGGCGAGCATCATTACCGGGCGGTATCCACACAATACGGGTGCCGAGCAACTTCATTGGCCCATCCCGGCCGGTACACGCACCTTTGTTGGAGAACTCAAGTCCGCCGGCTATTACACCGCCTCGGCTGGAAAGTGGCACATGGGAGACGCAGTGCGAGAACACTTCGACGAGATCTATGAAGCTTCGACGGCCGGCTTCGTGCTCCCTTCGGGTAAAAACGGCGAGCCGCCAAAGATGATCGCCGCCCAGCCCAGCGGTTGCGAAGACTGGGTCCGAGCGATCGACGAACGCGACCGGGACAAACCTTTTTTTCTCTGGCTCGCCGCGCTGGATCCCCATCGCGAATACACCGACGGTGCGCTCGATCCGCCTCACTCGACCGAAGACGTGATCGTGCCGCCGCATTTGCCGGACACCGCGGAAGTTCGCGAGGATCTGCGGCTTTACTATGATGAAATCGGGAGGCTCGATTCCTACGTGGGCAAAGTCAAACGCAAACTCGACGAACAAGGCGTTGCTCACAACACGGTCGTGATCTTCATCAGTGACAATGGACGACCGTTTCCGCGTGACAAGACTTCATTGTACGACGGCGGCATTCGAACGCCTTGGATTGTTCGTTGGCCCGCTTCGGTCCAGCCAGGTGGTCGCACCGATGCGCTCGTGAGTTCCGTCGACCTTGCCGCGACGTTCATGGATTTAGCTGGGATTCCCGACGCGATACCGCAGGAAGGTGAGAGTTTCAAAGGAATCTTGGTCGAACCCACCAAAACCCATCGAGACCATGCGTTCGCGGAAGACCATTGGCATGACTACGAGGATCACGCCCGAAGCGTGGCGACGCAGCAGTTCAAGCTCATTCGCAACGATTACGTCGATCTGCCGGCCACGCCTTCGGCCGACGCGGGGCGGAGTCCGACTTGGCAAACCATGCTGCAGCTACAGGAGGATCACAAGCTGCCGCCTCATCAACAATCGTGCTTCCTCGCGCCTCGTCCCAAGTGGGAACTCTATGATCTGCAGCGAGATCCGGGGGAATTGACCAATCGCATTGACGATCCCGCCTACGCGACCATCGCTGCTGAGTTGAAGCAAGCTCTACGTGACTGGACGGAAAAGACGGGAGACTACCTTCCCAGCAAACGCACTCCCGATGAATTTGATCGTGTCACCGGACAACCCGATCACAGCGTACGGGTGCGACCGCGTCCCTCCAAGGAAGCAATGTTTGGAACCAACGGGAAGTACTAGGCAACGTCAGACCTGCGATGGGATAAGCTGATCGGTATGAAATACTCAATCAATAGCCTTTTATGCGTGTTCTTGCTCGTGCTTTCAACGCCCGTTTCGGCCGAGAATCTCACGGTCGAAAAGGGTTTGGCTCACGTCCGGCAGGTGGGCGAACGCTGGATCGAGAAACGCGGTTGCGTCTCCTGTCATCAAGTCCCATCGATGTTGTGGGCCCACCAGTCTGCGGCGGACGCCAGGGTGTCGGATCCCGACGAGCGATTTGATCAATGGAAGGCTTGGTCGACGGATGTCGTGAACTTCGTCAAACCTGCGCAGAAAGCCGACTGTGACATCGAGGCGACGATGGCCTCGAATATCGACACGATGACCGCCATGCTGCTGGCACTACCGGCGGACCCGAATGCGGAGTACCGCGCGAGGTTTTCACAGAAGCTGATTTCGGAACAGAAGGACGATGGCTCTTGGCAAGCGTGTGGTCAGTTGCCGATGCAGCGAAGGCCGGAACGGGAAACTCTGGCGGTCACCACGCTATGGACGACGCTCGCGCTGCTCAAGGAAAACGCAACGTTCGATTTGAAGTCAGCCATTGAGTTTTCAGATTCCGTCGCTGATCCCGTTTCCGCGGAGTGGTACGCGGCGAGACTCTTGGTCGAGGCCGAAGCCAATGGCGATCCAAAATCGGCTCTCGTCAAACAGTTGATTGGCAATCTCGTTGAACGACAAAACAGTGACGGCGGCTGGGGTTGGCGGTTAGACGGATCCAGCGACGCGCTGGGTACCGGATACGCGCTCTATTCGTTGGCCAAGGTCGACGCCGATGCAAAGTCGATCGGTGCGGCTTGCCGCTACCTTATCGACCAGCAACATCCGAGCGGAAAATGGTCGGTGCCGGGAACGAAGAAGTCAGCCAAAGGCAAACCAACACCGACGGCAACGGACTGGGGAACGGCCTGGGCGGTGATCAGTTTGATTGAGAGTTCGCCGCCGACACCGTCAACGGCATCGAATCAGGAGCCGGAAGCCGATCCTGCCGGCGCATCACCCGTAAAGGTCTTCATTCTTTCTGGCCAATCGAACATGGTCGGCGCGGGAAAGTTCACGGGAGGAAGCGGACGTTGGGGAAAGGAGTTTTTGGACCCCGAGGTCTTTGTGTACGAGGGCGCCTATGATCCGGAAATGGATTACGACAACGAAGTGCCAAGGCAGAGACGGAAGCTTCCAAAATTCGGTGGTGTCAAACCGACTCCGTTTCCCGCAGATGGGACACGAGTGGTGCGTGGTTGGATTCAAGTGAAGAAGACGGGTGTCTACGAGTTCCGACCCGGCTATGGCGATTCCACTTACAACGTGATGGAGGTCGATGGCGTCGAGGTTCACCGCAAAGAAGTGGGAAGCGAAGCGGTGACACGATCGATCAAGCTAGCATCTGATACCAAAGTTCCGTTCAAAATCACTTTCTTTACCGATGCCGCCGCTGGCTTGGGATGGTTAGACCGGGTCGATACCCCTGGAGCGTTGACGACCCTTGTGAAACAGAAGGGCATGTACCCGTTTTTGATCAACCCGAACCATCAATGGCAATCGCGTGATGATGTTTGGTATCGGGGCGTCATTGCTGCCAAAGGAAATCACCCGTTGGGAGTTCGTTCGGGTCGCATCGGGCCGGAACTGGGTTTCGGTCACGTGGTGGGCGAAGCAATCGATGGGGACGTGTTGTTGCTCAAGACTTCTCAGGGAAACCGATCCTTGGGTTGGGATTTCCTGCCGCCGGGAAGTGAGCGATACGAGCACGATGGAATGATTTACGCCGGCTACAAAGACTCGCCCTCGTTCTGGGAGAAAGGAGCATCCAAGCCGGAGCCAATCAATTGGTATGCCGGCAAGCAATACGATGACTGCTTTGGAGCCGCCCACGAGATCCTCGACAACTTTGACCGCGAGTTTCCCCATTGGAAAGGGCGTGGTTACGAGATCGCCGGCTTCGTTTGGTGGCAGGGTGACAAGGATCGTTACAACGAAGGACACGCGATTCGCTATGAGAAGAATCTCGTGCATTTCATCAAAACACTTCGTGAGGAATTCGACGTCCCGGACGCACCGTTTGTCTGTGCGACGCTGGGGCAAACCAGTAAGGAAAGCGATCATCAAAACGAACGACTGATCTTGGAAGCTCAGCTCGCCGTCGATGGGAAAACGGGGAAGTACCCGGCGTTGAAGGGAAACGTCGCAACCGTTTACACGCATCCGCTCAGCCGAGGCGGTGCCTCTAATAGTCACTACAACGGAAACGCCCAAACCTACATGGACGTGGGAATCGCGATCGGAAACGCCATGATAGAACTACTGCGGTAAACGGTCACTCGAGTCATCTTTAATCGCCCGCGACGCGCGGCTTCAAACGCTGGCGGAGAAACAGTATTCCGCTGGTGAGAATGGTAAGGCACAAGATCGCACTCGCCACTTTCCATCGCAGGGTGCCCTCCCGAGGTTGTCCTCTTTGGTGGACCTTGGTCACAGCGTCACCCGCAGTGCTGACGTAAGTGAATTCCACTCGATCGGAGTCCAAGAGTTTGTAATTGACTTGGGCTTCTTGACCGGCCACCTCATAGGTCACGCTAAAGGCGTCTCCGTCGCGGTGAAAGCCGGTGATCGTTGCGCCGCGCAGTGGTGACTGCCCCGGTCTCACGGGCGAGTCTTTCGGTTGTTGGATCTGGTCACCGTCGAGAGTGACCACGCCGAAGAGGCCTCCATTGACGTAAGGGAATTTGGTGGAGGCGTGGTAGTGGTAGTGTCCGTCGTGTGCGTGCCCGTTGAACGAATCCAAGTCAGTGGGTTCGGAACCGTCGGCCTCGGTCAATCCAAGGATCGGATAGCCATCGAGTCCAAAGGCAATCGGATTTCCGACCCCCACCTGAGCTTCAAGATGGATGGGCGCGATGTGATAGTGGTAGTCATCACCGCGTCCGCAATGGCCACCCCATTGATCCAATTCTCCGGCGAGGTAGGTGTCTTCCGAACGATTGTTCAACGCACAGAAGATTGGCACACCGTTGACCGCCAATGCGATCGCTCCACGTAGAGGTTCGGTGAGCACCGAGATCGGTTTGTCGGCCGGACGAGGTTGGATCGGCAACCGCCAGGCGTTTTGGCCGGTGAAAGGCTGCGGCAAGGGGACCTGCTGCTGCCAAGCACGAATGCCGACCATCATGTCGTGGTCGGGTAAACCACTGGACTCGACCACCAAGAAAGAGCCCTCGACATGCGTGGAAACGGTCTTTCGAAACGGCTCAAAGGCTTTGGCACTGGCTCCTTGGATCGCGGAACGATCCTCAAGGTGCGTGGCGTGTTTAGGTTCCGATGATGATGTCCCCGAATGCGAGTGGTCTTGGTGTGCCCGCAACGCGGAAGACAAAAATAACGAACCCACCAGAGCATGCGTCAACACGATGGTTCTGTTTTGAAGCATGCTCTGCTCTCACTTCTTTGAGTGTGCGAAGGTCGTTCCGCAAGTGGGTGATACTTCCGTTAGACTAACGGGATGAATGAGCTGCGAAAACTACGCTTTGATGATCTAAACCAAGCGGTCAAGGACGCTCAGTCGCTGCTTGCCAGTGGTTACCGGCGACATGGCAATTGGTCGCTGGGACAAATCTGTCGACATCTCATCCTCGTCCAAGACCTAAGCGTTGATGGTTATCCGAGATGGATGTCATTCTTCGCTTTCCTGCGCCCCGTCATGCGTCGGTTACTGTTGCCGAAGCTTCTGCGTGGTGATTCACCGAGAGGGATTCGAACCGCATCCATGTTTGTCCCGCCAGCGGATGCGAGCGACTTCGCCGAAGTCGACGCATTTGCGCAAAGCGTTGTCCGTTTCCAAGAACACAAGGGCGACTACGCCCCTCATCCCGCGTTTGGCAGACGAACACGGCAAGAGATCGAGGAAATCCATGCCTCGCATGCGGCTCATCACTTGCGATTTTTGGAGCCACATCCTGATGGCTTGAAGGGAGATCAGACTTGAGTCGACTTCAATCGCTACCGTGTATCGATTCTCACGAGCTGGCTCAGAAGAATCAGAGGTTGCTCCAAATTCGACATGAGATCGCGGAGTCTCTCGGGCGATCCGCGCTCGAGGCAATTGATCAGGGTTGGTATCTGGCGGATTGTGGCAAAGTGGATTGGTCCAAAGAAGTTGCGACGGCTGAGTCTGCATCCATTTCCATTTCGCCTGACGATTCACTGCCATCTCTTGATTCGACGCAACATGATGTGACGCAGGTAACGGTCACCAATTCAACAACGCTTTCAGTGTCTCATGAGCTCGTTGCCAACGGACAGAACCCCTTGGCATTGAACTTTGCGAACGGCGTGGAGCCTGGCGGAGGTTTCTTGCGGGGAGCGACGGCACAGGAGGAGACGCTCTGTCGATCCAGTGCACTCTACGCGACTCTCTTCGGTGATCGCATGTATGAATTCCATCGCGACAACGATCCGGGAGCCTCAAGCGACTGGG
>JBCBOO010000065.1:0-25458 GCA_039821235.1 Planctomycetota bacterium | reverse complement strand
CGACCCCGTCGCCATTCCAATCTCCCGCCAAAGGTACCCATCCAGCGTTTCTTCCGGGGCCAAACGCAAAGTAATGATCGGACGCGCCCTCTGAGAAACTGTCTTTGAGGTGAAACAATGAGATATCGGGCTGGTAAAGACCGATTGTGTCGGCCCCGTCACCATCCCAGTCACCAACCAGCGGTGTCCATCCGGCGTTGCCGCCGGGGCCAAATCGAAAGTACTGGTCCGACGGCCCCGCTGTGAATGTGTCCTTCAGATGAAACAAACCAAGGTCAGGCTGATAGAGTCCGATCGTGTCGATTCCATCACCATTCCAATCACCGGCTAATGGAACCCAATCACTATCGGCCGGTCCGAATGCAAAATACTCATCAGATGCTCCCGCCGAAAACTCGTTCTTGAGATGGAACAGTGAGAGATCAGGTTGGAACAGTCCAATCCCATCGGTCCCGTCTCCGTTCCAATCACCAATCAGGGGTGACCAAGTTTCAGTCGCCGGTCCGTATGAAAAATAGTGATCAGCGGATCCAGGTGAGAATTCATCTTTCAAATGAAAGACGGATAGACTCTCTTCAAACAGGCCAATTGTATCAAGAGTCCCGTCGGATTCGACTTGCCCTGTAATCGCAACGCTAAAAATCAAATCGTCCGGGGCATTGGTAGCGAACCGGATTTCTCCAGACTTCTCACCGACTTGGTCGCTTAGGAGCGTGACAATGAAGATCACTTCGTCACCGGGCTGAATACTGATCGTTTCATTTTCGTCGAAAGCACCTCGCGAGATGCCCAACTCGTAACCAGGCGGCAGGCTTACGGTGCTGAGAATCAGGTCTTCGTTACCGGAATTCGATATTTCGAAATGATGCGAGACGTTTGACTCGCCCCGCGCCACCGTTCCAAAGTTCGTGCCTTCAAGACTGGAGGGTGTTGTGTCATTGTTCTCGATCGCTTGACCCTGAAAGTCCACACGTATCTCTGATGCAACCGTTCCATCAGAGGGCTCTAATTCCAAATCCAAAACGTCGAACCTTGGCACGCCGTCCGAGGAAGTCACGGAGACAATCAGTCCATTCGCATTGACAAGCGAGATACCTTCGTTGGTCGACTGCTTGATCGCTCCCGGAGCGAATGTCGGTTGGCTCCAAGCCTGTACCTGGGAGACTCCCGATAGATTTCGCATTGTAAACAGGTGTTTTCCTACCCAGACCGCATCGCTGATATCGTATGGCAAAGATTCTGGAAACCGATCCAACGTCTCGGCATCGAACATGGCCCCCGTCCCGAGAACCACACGCGTTCCATCAGGGGAGACCCGAATCGGATGACGGAACGGAGCACTTGTATGTAGTGGCGTATCCGACTTGGTTCCGATCGAACCATCATCCGCGATGTTCTCTTTGATCAAATCGGTGGGCGAACTACTGCGCAAAAAATACATACTGCCTGTCGCGTCGTTCCAAACGTATTCGCTGGACGAATAATTCCAATCCACCGAAGAGATCAACATTCCCTCGGGTGTATAGGTGTAATGAGAATTCCAAGCACCCGACGGGTCGACGGCGAAAACGTACTCCCCTGCCATCTCTAAACCCAATGGCTGCCCAGGCATCGTCGCAAACGGAACTTCTTCGATCACCGATTCCGAAAGATCGATCTTACGTATCAGTCCGGATTGGTAAGCCAGGTAGACGGTGTCGTTGGCAGCCGAATAGGTCATGTGGCTCGGCGAACCGATCAATGGAATTGACTGGGTGTATTGCCGGCTCGCCACATCCCATCGAAAAACACTGCTGTGCGATTGGCTATAAATGAGCAATGATCCATCCGCGGCAACTTCAATCTCATCCGGGACGTAGCTGAGCCCCACGGGATCAACGGAGTCACCTGGTTCGGGAGCGTTGATGGTGTTTAACGGAATTGCATTGACGACAAACCCGTTTTCGTTGGCCGGCGATTCCGTGAAGGTGATGACGTTCGTGGAGTTGACGAAGATCTCTTGAGGGCTGTGATCCAACTCGGCCATTCCGGCTGGAAGCAGCGAGTTGTCAAATGCCATTAGCGTGCTTCCATCGACAACGATGGGAATGTCGTTACCACGAAATGCAATGTCGGAAATGCGGGTCCCAAAACTGTTGAGCCAAGTCAGCGAATCCGTTGAGTAAACGGTCCCGGAATCATCGACGACCTTCGAATCATCAGGAAAAACCCAGGTCTTTGACGCTCCGGGATAGTCGCCGTGATATGGACTGCCGCCCGAGTTGCCAAAGACACCGCTTTCGCCACAGTCCAGGAAAGTGATGTCGCTCGGACTAATGCCAGAAGTCCGTCCGAAGAGACGATTGTTGGTTCGGTCGATTGAGGAACCGTAGATCGAGTCGATGTATTCTTCGGCGGTATCGATCACCGTCTGATTGACTTTGTTAATACTGACGGCTCGTGCATAAAGCCCAGACGAATGGTTGATGAGCAGCAGGCTTTCATCACTGTGAAGGGCAATCACATCCGTCGACGTGTTGAAGAGATGCTCTTCATTTCTGCCGTCCAAATCGTAGCGGTATACCGCTCTTCCATAAGCAACATAAATTCCATCAGCGTCGACATGACCTGCCGTCGGTGCTTCGTCGGCCGGCAAATTGATCGGCGAGAGCCACTCTTCTTCGGTGATATCGTACCTGCCGACGAGTGGTTCTGAATCCGAAACGAAGTAGGCCGTATCTGCTACCTGCAGCACGGAGGCAGCCAGCATGCTGCGTTTCTCAAGGGATTCGTGCCGTAATAAACGATAACGATGAAGCAAGTTGCTGGTACGACGCATGCTAAACCATGGTTCTCCAAAGGCTGAAATCGTGGTGGGGCCCCAGAGTAGCTTACTGGGTGGCGGAAGTCTATCGAGTTTGAACTTCACGTATGCAGGGGCAGACGCCGCTCCGTCAATTCGTCTTACGGCCGATAAGAAACCTCGCTCCCTCTCGATAACGTGCATTCACAGCTGACGAGCCCTTTTTGTTGATCGCGCACAAATCCCTGCAGTACGCAGACTCTTTCTCCTGTCGCGCATGCCGAAAATTTCGCACACTCAGCGGGCCCCGCAGAAGTTAGTCCACAGGATTGGCAATCGGAAACCGTGACGGTCGACACAAGGCAACTGAATTTCATTGTGGGTGTCGACGCACTCTTTGCGGACAACGGAACGAGAGCCCTCGGCCATGTTTTTCTCCTCCAAAGATCAGAACAACGCCATGATTTCCATCGAATCACCTTCCATCTGCGTCAGGAATGACGACGCGGTGCGTAGCGGCGTCCTCGGCAACCTTGTCATCAAGACGTACGACATGCCAGGTCGGCTGAGTCTTGGAACATCGCTCACCGAGGATGCTGGCTTGGGCCCAGCGGTCCGGAGGTTCGACGGCGGACACCCTTCCGCTTCGCATTTTGACCCCAAAACAATGACGGCAAGATCTCACAACGGTGAATAGCATCCGGCGAGCCGTGTATGAGCTCTGCCGTCTGGAGCAGCGGCAGCTCGCTGACACAGTTCACTGGCAATGCAATCATCGCAAGATTAAGAGACGCCTAACGCATGCTAAAATCCCAGCCATCAACCCCACTCCGCCCAACAACTCTGCATTTCGAACATGGGTGAACCGTTTGGCAATCCCGATGATCTGGAGAACCTGTTACGCCGGAGCCGTAATGGGGATCACGACGCATTTGTGAAATTGTTCGAGCTCAAGCGAAGTCAGCTTGCGACCGAGGCGACTCGTAAGCTTGGTCCTCAACTGCAGCGTCGCATCGACGCGTCCGACGTTTTGCAGGAAGTTTTTCTCGAAGCGAATCGTCGCCTCGAAGAGTTGGCTGAAACGGATGTGCCTCTGGTCGCATGGCTTCGTATCTTGCTCCGGCAAAAGGTCATTGATTTTCAACGAATGCACCTGGGTGCCTCCAAGCGAGCCATGTCGATGGAACGTTCGCTTGAATATCGCGTGGCGGACGTCGATTCAATCGCTAGGCAACTAATCGCAGTCCTGACATCGCCTAGCATCAAGGCACAACGTAACGAGCTCCACCAACGCATCAAAACCGTACTCGATGAGTTATCGATCGTTGATCGTCAAGTTCTTGTGCTTCGTCATTTCGAGTCAAAATCAAATCGTGAAGTCGCCGAGTCTCTGGGACTGAGTATCAACGCCGCAAGCAATCGGTATGTACGAGCCCTCAAACGCTTCAAAACTGTTTTGGACGCGTCCGACGAAGACTGGACACAGGCGTAAGCCGAGCTGCCGCATTACCTGGGAAACCTGGGAAGAATGAATGTCAGAATCTGACCTCAGCAACGAACAGCGAAGCCAACTGGAGCTCTTGGCTGAAGAATACGTTGAACTGAATCGGGCGGGGAAAGCTCCCAGCATCGATCGGTTTGTTGCCGCACACCCTGAGCTTGAAGACGACATCCGAGACTTGTTCCCAGTCATGTTGATGTTGGATCAAGGCAAACATCTAGAGACCGCCGCGGAAACGAAGGTGAGTGGCCCCGCTTTTCCGCCTGACATTGTTCCCGGAGCATTGCTCGGTGATTACAAACTGGACTGTGTCATCGGCCGCGGCGGAATGGGCTTGGTTTACCGAGCGGAACACGTTCACTTAGGCAGTCGCGTCGCCGTCAAGCTGCTGCCGTCATCCCTGAATCGGCCGAAGTTACAAGAACGTTTCTTGCGTGAAGCATCGGCTGCCGCCCGAATGAATCACCCCAATATCGTTCGCGTGTTCGATTACGGACAACAGGGCACGACCCACTACTACGTGATGTCATTGGTGGAAGGCGTCGGGCTTGATCGTGTCCTAAGTGGAAGTCTCGATCACGAGTCCCCTGAACCCGACTTGGTCGCGACCACCATTCTCAGTCGATACCAAGAACTGCTGCATTCAGACGGGCTGTCATCACCGCCACTGAAGGAGACGACGCTTTTTTCGGAGGCACAAACACCCGATGAGAGTCTTTCTACGTCTAAAAAAGACACTCCGGGCTCGCAGTCGACAATCGCCGGCGAGTCGGACTTCTCCGTTTCCGACTCATGGGGTTCGGCAAATTCTATCTGGGAATGGGTCGCAACCATCGGAGTCCAGGCGGCGGACGCCCTGGCGTACGCGCATGAAATGGGAGTGATTCATCGAGACATCAAGCCTAGCAACCTGATGATGAACCTTCATGGCAAAGTCGTTGTGACCGACTTCGGCCTTGCCAAGTTGCAAGACGATAGCAGTTTGACAGAGACGGGTGATCTATTGGGGACACTGCGTTACCTGCCACCAGAGGCAATCCACGGAAAAGCCGACGAGAGGGGCGATATTTATGGGCTCGGTCTAACGCTCTATGAGTTACTCGCGGGCGAGCCCGCCTTTGCCAACGTCGAACGAGCCAAGCTTTTCCACGATATCTCCAACGGAGACGTCACCCCGCTGCACCGCAAGGTCCCAAGAATACCCCGAGACCTTGCGCAAGTCATTCGCAAGGCAATCGAGCCTGACCTGTCGCTCCGATACAAATCTTCTGCTGCCCTACGAGACGACTTGCATCGATACTTACGAGGGGAACCCATACGTGCTCGGGCCGCCTCGACCACCTATCGGATGCGGCGATGGATCAGTCGTAACATCGCAATCACCTCACTAACAGTGCTGATCTTTCTGCTGCTGACGGCTGCTGCAACAACGGCCACGATCACCGCGAGTCGCTTCCGCGATTTGGCAAAGCAAAAAGCAAGCGAGAGTGAGTCTGCAGTCGCAGCACGCAAAGAGTCTGCGGAGCAAACTCGAATTGCAAAACAGAATCTCTTTCGGTCATACCTATCCGATGCAAAGGCCTCGGCCTCGGCTTCTATTCCGGGAAGAGCCATCAGTGGGACTCAAGCACTGAGGAATGCAATTGGCCTGTCTCGTGAACTTGACGTGTTTGAACAACACGAAGATGAGATTCACTCCATCGCAGCTGTACTTGCCACTAAGCATGACATCGAGAGTGAATCGAAGTGGCTCAATGAACAAGCAATAGATCGGTATGATTGCCTTGATTTCAGCGGCGACCTGAGCGAGTACGCCTACATCGCTGGTAGTGCGAAGGCGCGGGTGTGCAAAATCGTCTCGATTAACACAGGAGTCCCAGTTTTGGTCGAGTCGATACCCATTGACGGCGGCCCCCACGGACAATCGTTCTCGCTGTCGGATGATGGGCGATTCGTGTCAGCATTTCTCTATCAGAAGGAAGGTGGTCGCGATGTCATCAGCCCGTGGATCTACGACCGAAAACTAAAACAAGCGAAAAACTTAGAAACCCCCGTGCTGCCTTGGGATTTTGCGGAACCAGTCTCTCCCTTTCATAAGAGTGCAAAATTTGCTTTTCTCACGGACGATCGGCAGGTGGTTGTCTATGACGCGGACCTCGAAAAGGAGGCCCTGAGAACCGAGTCTCTCGATTTCCCCGCTGACCACTTGGTCGTTAGCCCAGATGATCAATATGCGGCAGCGTTTAAAGAAGGCTCTGGCAACGTCTGAAACTCGTCAGCTCGTTTTTGCCCGAGGTCAAATCGACCTCACCGAGGTTGCATGGCGGCCAGACGGCCAACAGCTTGCTCTTGCGACAAAGGGAGAAATTCGCATCTGGGATTTCGAGTTTGATCGTGTCGTCCACTGGTTTCCGCATAAACAGATCCATATCAGCGAACTGAACTACGTCTGTGATGGTCGTCTTCTCGCAGCATCTGGATGGAAGCACGCGACGCACTTCTATGACCCCATCGCTCAAGAGCAGACTCTCCGTTGTGACAGTTTCCTCGCCGCAACTTCGTCAGGCGGCTTGCGGGTCGTGCTACATGCAGACGACCGGTTTGAAGTGCTCTCGCTTCGCCCGTCAAATGTGATGAAACGATTTGACTTGGGAAACCCTCATCGTCTACCGGGTTGTGGAATTCACACCGAGTCCGGAACGCTTTGGGTTTCCATGCCACACAAGTTCAGCGTTTTGGATTTCATCGGGAATCGCTACGAATTTAGCGAATATAGAAAAGGCCATTTAGCAGTCGATCCGTTAGGGCGGGATGCCTTTGTGTCGACGGGGGGTTCTGTCTATCGACTCCCATGCAACGTTGTCGAGCAGGATGGATCGAAGGAGTATCGATTCGGACCGAAGGAACTCATCCTGACTCGCAAATCGAACGCTAAACCCTATCCGGAAACCCTAACCATCTCTTCGGATGGAGAAAAAATTGGCATCAACAGCGACACGTCTCGCTGCCAGATTGTGCTCTCAAGGTCAAAGGATTGGTTTCAAGCTTCCCACACGCACGCTGCAAGTCAGCCGATTCGCGTTGACTGTCATCCCACAAGACCTTTGGTAGCGACAAGTTCCCATCATGCTCGATCGATTGAAGTTCGCAACACCGAAACGGATCAAGCAGTCCACAGACTAGCCGGACAACAGAGAGACGCATTTTTTAGTCCTGATGGAAATCGATTGGTCGTCAGTGGACTCGGAGAAATCCGAGTCTACGACACGAAGACCTGGAACCTCATCAGCCAGACAGACAAGCAACTCCAATTCAACCGAGGGTTTGCGTGTTCTTTCGACGGTCGTTGGCTTCAAGTGGAAAGTCTGACACCACGAGGGCTCATGATCCTAGACTTGGAAACTCTCCAGCCGGCATTGCTTATTCCCGGCGATCCTCTTGACCCAAATTCGATGCCCGGCTGTTTCGACCCCACGGGTCGATTCATGGCCTGTGACCGTGGGCAAGGCACGGTTGGCGTGTGGGACCTCTACAAGTTGAAACAGTACTTCCGTTCGCTTGATTTGCATTGGCCACTTCCAGGCCTCGGCGACCAAACACCGCTGCGTGCTTCGACCAGTGAAGCCGAGGTGAGCTGGGAACCCATCGAAACAACCAATGTCCGCATCACTCAGTTCAGCACGGTCCATACGTTTCAATGTGTAAAGGCCCTGTTTCAGATCCGATACTTCCGCCGCCTCACGATCCTCGAGTCTTTCGCGACCAGTGAGTATGTTCCGGAAAAGGTCCAAGCGATGCTCGAACCGCTTTGGAATTGAGTTGCACCGCTCAGGGCAGCTTGTCGAGATTCGCGGCAACCACCCGGGCGGCTTCGATCAGCTCGTCCATTGAATCAAAGGCGGCCCGCTCGTTCTTCGTCGTCGTTAGTTTGAGCTCGATGTATGCCTTTGGATGATCGAAGACTACATCCCGATAGTGCATTTCACTCTGCGCCACCTTGAGGACATAGTCGCGCGAGTATCCGTCTCGACCCAGACCGGGAATCACAGCCATATTCCATCGTGGTGTGTTTTCTGTGGTGCGTTTATCAGCGTCGTAGCCTTCGGGCCGAGCAACAACGAGCGTGACTGGCAGGGTTTTTACCGGTTTCCCATTGAAGAGGTCTTTCTTGTCTGTATCGGCACGATAGTGACGCGTGTCAGTTCCAGGCATCTTGTGACTTGCTTCTTCGTCGGTGACCGTCCCGTAACCAGAAATACGAGCGACTTCAGATGCTGGAAGAAGAGCGGCACTGCTCGGCAGCGCGAACTTCGCTTCCATTTCAGCCCCTCGCTCTTCGCCCGTATCCTCCACGGGCAAGGCAAACAGTTTGGTAAGGTGAGAGTCGTCGATGACCGCCCAAAGCTCTTCCATTGAAGGAATGTCGGACGTCCTCACCTTTGCAAAGTACTGCAGGCGGATGGTAAAGCGTGGACTCGACAATTCGATCGTCGCATCGTCACCGAAGTTGTAGCCCTGCCCACCGGGATAGCGGCTGATCGACTCCTTCGCGTAGTAGGCGCCCCGTTTGAATTGCCGCACCGTCTGGGTCTTGAACTTGTCTTCATCGACCACTTCACCCGGCTTAAACGACAGCTTCAAATCGTCCTCACTGCGACCCAGTTTATCACTGATTGATAGCTGTATCTGGCTGCGTCGATGATCTGGATACCGTTTTGTATAAGTGGCCATTGTGTACGTGCTGGGAAGCGTATCAAAGACCTCACGCTTGAAGTAGATCTTGCCACGCGTCATCGGGCCGATCTGCGTTGGTAAATGTGCAGTCGCGTAAGATTCGGAGACTACCTCCTCGAGATTCACCCCTTCCATCCTGGGTACACTTCCGCTCACCAAACGTAGTGAAAGTTGATTTGCTTCCTTCGCCGCAGAGGATTCGGAATCGGCAATTGCGATGTCACTCATCTCACCGGTTGCTTCCAGTGCTGAATCGGATTCGCCACATCCAACCGGCAACACGAGCATGGCACCCAAAATTATCCCATGGATTCGCGCATGAATTGACAGCCGCATCGTTTCGGATCCTCGTTCTTGTGGTCATGAGTCGACGAGCCCACGAAACGCTGGCTGTTGATTAAATGGCTGTCTACATTCGACAATCAAATCGCAACCCGAAGCGTGAGCGAGCGGATCGGTTCCGTCCCTTGCTGACACATCGGGCAATCAAATCAACAGGCCAAACAGCCTTGGGCATGTAGACGTATCCGTTGCAATCCCGTGCTCGCCCACTTAAACCACCGAGTTATCGTCCGTTTTTTGCAAGAACGAAATACGAAAAAAACCCATACGACGGCTGATGAGCTGGTCGCATGGGCTTGTGAATTCATTGACGGCCGCGAGTCAGTCGCCTTTCCCGATCGTTCGAAGTAAGAACTCTTCGTACTTTCGCATCCTGCCGACACGCTTGACATCACCACCAAGTCCGTGACCTCCGGTGGGATCCAAGAAGAGCTCGACGTGAGTTTCCTTGCCGGCCTTTAGCAGCGCACGGTAGACAGCGACGGTGTCTTGAAACAGCACATTCGTGTCCTCCATGCCATGCACAAGCAGCAACTTGCCCTTCAGGTTCTTTGCCAGCGGCAAGAGTGAGTACTTTTCCTGATCCGGCTTGCCCTTGCGTGACGGCCCGACCGTGCCAGTCGTGTACCACGAATTGTAGTTTTCCCATTGGGTCGGTCCCGCGCCCGCCATGCCGACCTGGAACACATCCGGTTCGGTGTAGAGACACATCTGTGTCTGGAACCCGCCGAAACTCCAACCGTAGATTGCTACCCGCTCGTCATCGGTATTGAAGTTCTCCGTCATGTACTTCACGCCATCCACCAAGTCCTCGACTTGCGGCTTTCCAACCTGTTCGTAGTTGGACTTTTCGAACAGACCTCCGTAGCCAGATTGTCCCCGTGGGTCGACAACGATCGTGACGTAGCCGTGCTTCTGAGCCATGTACATTTGGAAGAAGTAGCCGTCTGAGCTGTAACTTCCGTCGTTGACACTATGCCGGCTTCCCAGTGGACCTCCATAAACGTAGATCAACAACGGATGCTTCTTTGACTTCTTCCAGTCCTTGGGTTTGAACATCATGCCCGAGATCGTGTGACCGTGGCGGTTCTCATACTCAAAGAACTCCGGCTTGACCTTGGTCACTTGCTTCGCCTGGTCGGGATGCGAATCGGTGATCACGGTGACCTTTTGCTTTTCACTTTGAGCAATCAGTTCCGTCAGCTGTCCATAGCGGACAAAGTTCCCGATCATCCGTTCTCCATCATTACTGACCGCCACACTCGAGTACGTCCCCTCTTCTTTGTTGAGACGGGTCAGTTCCGCGGATTCCAAATCCAACACATAAACCATCAGCTTTGCGGCAGATTCCTTGGTCGCGGTGACAAACAGCTTCTGGTGATCTTCGGAAAATCGAATCGGGTAAACCTCAAATCTTCCGCTGGTCAATTGCCGAACACTTTCATACAGCGGGTCGAGCACGTGCACATGCCGAAACCCACTCTGCTCGCTAATAAACACGATGCTCTTGTTGTCACCTGCGAAATCCGGGGCAACCATCGACGGAGTGTTTGGACCTCCGTAGTGTTTGAATTGGTAAACGGTCTTGGCGTCGTGGACCAACAACTCAGGAGCCACTGTTGATCCACCGCTTGGACCACGACGGCCAGGAGTCCCGTCTTCCTTGTCTTTTTCCTTTGCCTCGGACATTTTCTTTGCAAACTCTTTTGCACGTTCGCCCTTTGCCTTCTTCGTTGCGTCGTTGATTTCTTGCTCGGTGGGCCACTTCGCCAAGCGGATTTGAACCTCGGAGTTTTCCTGGTCGAAGAAACAAAACGTGACCTGTTCATTGTCCAATGACCATCGTGGCGAACTGATGATGTCGCGAGGTTCGTCGATGGTTTCTTCAAAGACTTTGATCAGCGGTGCTTCCTCGGTATCGGCGACGTCGAATTCAAACAAGTAAACTCGAACGGTTTGGGGGCTGACTTCATCGTCCGAAACCGTTCGTGAAACGCGATCGGACTTCGCGAACCGATCCCGGTAACGGATAATGTCCACCGTCCGAGCACCAGAACGATCGCCCGTTCGGCTGATTAGAGCCATCCGTTTTCCGTCATGGCTGAGTGCATAGCGGCTCAAGCTCTCACCCGAGGGGAGCTTGGGATTCAGTTGTTGAATCAAGTGTTCGCCGAACTTGAAACGCAACACGGCATCACTACGACGGAGCGTGTAACCCAAGCCATCGGGCAAGAACTCCACTTGAGAATCCCGTTCGTCCGTTTTTGTCAATCGACTCAGTTCGGGCTGGGTGATGTCATCCATCAAGTAGACATCGCCTTCGGAGGTCAACAGCAATCGGTTTTCCGTCGGATGCCACCGGAAAGAGGAGATCCCTGAATAGGCCGGCGCGTAGTCATCGTCGGCGTCTTTCTCCGAAACGTTCAAATAAATCTCGCGTTCGGCCGCTTTGTCTTCCTCCGATTTCTCCTTCTTTTCGGCATCGCCATCCTCCTCCGCTTCTTCATCGTCGCCCTCCTTGTCAGCCTCCTTCTTCGGCTGTTTCTTCAGACGATCCTCGATCACGATTCGTGCCGATCGCTGAAACTGGGACATGAATCCGATATCCGTGAGACGTTCCGACTTGCCGGTTTTGAAGTCGTAGATCCAGAGGTCACTTCCGTGGCGTCGTTCAACGTAGGGTCGATAGAGGTAAGCGGCATATCGTCCGTCGTTAGAAAACTGAGGCCTCCGTGCAGACGGCCCAAACAGGCTCTTCTGTGGAAACAAGTCTGCCAGTTCCAGTTCGTCTCCCTTCACATCCTTTTTCGCTTTTTGTGCGACTGAGTGTGACGATGTCCAAAACAGACTGGCGAACAGTCCAACGGCAAGTGTGATCGCAAATCGATTCATTCTTCTCTGGGTGGGCTCAAGAGACAGGAAGGAAGGTAGCAGAAAGCCGCATTGTACTTCGCCCCACCCAAAGGTGAATCAAACCGTTTGGCAAACAGATCGCTTGGCCTAATGTCTCGCCAGTGGCCGTAGTCGGGCATCCAAGATGACGACGGCCTGACCGCGAATCAGCAACGTGTCGGAGGACTTAAGTTCGACTTCCATGTGCCCGGTTCGCGCTGAAGCTTGGAAGGAACGCATCGCCCGTTTGTCCAGTTTGTGGGCCCAGTACTTTGCCAAGAACGTGTGCGTTCCGCCTGTGACAGGGTCTTCGCTGCCGCCGCTCCAGGGCCAGAAAAATCGGGAATGAAAATCATACTCGTCTTGAGCCCTCGCGGTTACCGAAACACCGTGCAGTGGAAGTCCATTGATGGAGTCGCACGACTGCAGAAGCGCAGAAAAGTCCGGGGACAGTGCTCGAAGCGTTTCAGAACTTTCGATCTCGATCATTAAGATCTTCGTCTCGACGTTGAAACCAACTTCGAGCACTTCCGTCACACCCAGTGCAGTCAACAACGACTCGGGAGCTTGAGCGTCAACCAAATCGTAGATCGGGAATTGCATTTCGATCTGGTCACCACGACGGCAAACATCGAGCTGAATCTCGGATCCCGTCTGAAACGTCAACTGTCGCAAACCGGTCCGCTCGAACAGCACCTTTGCCGACGCCAACGTAGCGTGTCCACAAAGAGGGATCTCTTGCTTGGGAGAGAAGTATCGAATTCGATAGGCATCCGGCGGTGATTCACGGGGTTCCAAATTCGGGTCACCGCAGACGAAAGCCGTCTCTGACAAGTTGAGCTCCGACGCAATCTGCTGCATCCGTGACGCTTCCAGGAACTCGGTGACAAGATGCACTCCCGCCGGGTTTCCGCGAAACGCCCGGTTCGTAAATGAATCGACGATCCATAGATCAGGCATGTCCACTGGCGGGCGCCTCCGATGGTTCAGACACAAGCTCGAATCCTTCATCGGTCCAACCGATTGCACCTCCGATCATTTCTTTGACGGGACGACCCAGCTTTGCCAACGCGATCGCGCCTTTGTTCGCTCCGTTGCAGTGCGGACCGGCGCAGTAAACCACAAACAGCGTGTCGACAGGATAGGTCGCCAAAGTGGATTCGTTAATTTTCCAGTGGGGTAGATTCACCGCTCCCGGAACATGCCCTTTTTGAAAATACTCTTCACTTCGAACATCCAATAACACAAAATCCTGTCGCTCGTTCGACATCGCATGATGGACATCCCAGCAATCGGTTTCGAAGGAGAGCCTCGCAGCAAAGTGTTCGAGTGCACATTCGGCAGTCGCGGCGGAAATTCGAGAGACGACGGAAGCCATTTCAGAGTCCTCGGTGAGAGTGAGACGATGATTCAACAGGGAAATGCGTACAGATTTTAAGCTTTGAAAACGATGGCGAAGCTCAAGTATCGAAGGCCAACACGAGATCGGCGATCAAGTCTTCGACAGACTCGATACCAACGCTCATTCGGACGAGTTGACCGTCGATGCCCGCAGCCTCCCGCTCTGCCAGCGGAACATGCCGGTGTGACGTCAAAGCCGGAAGCGTCACTGATGTGTCCACGCCTCCCAAGCTCATCGCAGGAATGATCAGTTTCAGATTTTGAAGGAACATCTTGGCGCAAATGGAGTCGACCAGTCGAAACGAAAGCATGCCTCCGAAGCCTCGCATTTGCTTGCTTGCGATTTCATGCCCGGGATGGCACTCCAACCCCGGATAAAACACCGAGGAAACGAACTCCTGGCCGTTCAGAAATTTCGCGATTTCCAGTGCGTTCTCGTTTTGCTTCTCCACTCGGACGAACAAGGTCTTCAAGCTTCGTTCGATCAAGTACAGAGAAAGGGCATTGAGATTGCCGCCGTAAAGAATGGCTTTTTCGTAGACTTGTTCGATGTGCTCACGATTGCCGAGCGCGGCGCCGAAACTCAAGTCACTGTGGCCTCCCAAGTACTTCGTTCCGCTGTGGATGACCAAATCGATTCCCAGTTCGATCGGGTTTTGGTTCACGGGCGATGCAAAGGTGCTGTCAACGATCGTCAAGACCGATTTTCCAGAAAGACGAGTCGCCAATTCTTGCAGGTCGACGACCTCCATTTTTGGATTCGCGGGTGTTTCTGCATAAACGACGCGCGTGTTTGGTTGAACAGCTGCCGCAAGTGATTCGGCATCACAATTCGCGATCGAGTAAGTCACTCCCATGGAGTCAAATTCGTTCAACACGAATGAACGCGTTCCACCATACAGGGCCTTCTGCAGCACCACGTGATCGCCTGTCGTAAGCAACCCTCGAAAGACGGTGGAGATGGCTGCCATTCCCGATGAAAATACCAGCCCCGCTTCCGCACTCTCTAACTTGCAAAGTTGATCAATAACGATCTGCTGATTGGGTGTGTTGAAGTATCGAGGGTAAGGCTGTGGTCCCTCATCGATAAAGCGAAATGCGGACGACGGCTCCACCGCGTTTATCACCCCGCCCTTCTCGGACCCTCCACCTGAGTGCACGGCGACGGTTTCTTTGGAAAGCCCACCGGAGTGTTTCGGTGTCATGTTCAGGGCCCGCGTTGAGGGAAGGAAGAAAGTCGACTAACAAATCGCTTAGACTATCCTCAATCAGTGGACTGCCGAAAAGTGCCAATTGCCGAATAATCAACCAGTCCACTTTGTCAGGCGAGTGAGAGCCAATGAGCAGCACTGAAATAGCCGAACTTGGCTTTTTGCGTTTGGACGCCCGGCGAAGAATTCCGTTGTTCCGTCAGCTCTACGAACAAATCCGAGCGGCGGTGCTGGAAGGGCGTTTGAATGCCAATGACCGCATCCCATCGTCCAGGGATTTGGTAACGCAGCTTGGTGTGTCACGGACCACCGTCGTCTCCGCGATCGAACTGTTGACCAGTGAAGGCTATCTGCAAACGCGACGAGGTCGGGGGACCTTTGTCTGCGGTGAAATCCCCGATGACTTATTGGTACCCGAAGGATCGATCAAGGATGCCGAAACGATCGAGCAGACGGCACCCTGTTCACTGAGCGATTTTGGCATTTCAGCACAAGCGATTGATCCGTCGCAGTGGCACCATGGTGTTCCCGTCCCGTTTTGCCCGGGCGAACCGGCGCTCGACGCGTTTCCCATCGATGTTTGGTCAAAGCTCGTTCGTCGCATTTGGAAGACCGTGTCGCTGAAGGATTTGTCGTATGGTGAACCCGCTGGCTATTTCCCGCTTCGAGTTCAAATTGCCAAGTACCTCGGTGTGCACCGTGGCGTCAATTGCGATACCAGCCAAGTCATCATCGTCAATGGAACCCAACAAGCGATCGATGTCGTCGCTCGAATCGCGCTCAATCAAGGAGACTCGGTCCTTTTCGAAGATCCCGGATACGTTAGCGCCCGAAACACGTTCGAAAAGCATGGCGCGAAGGTCGTTTCCATGCCAGTCGATCGTGATGGAGCACGCGTACGTGAAACAACGCAGCGTTACCCAGACGCCCGCATGGCCTATGTGACGCCTTCACACCAGTATCCGATGGGAGTGACGCTACCCATTCAGCGCCGACTCGAGTTGGTCAAATGGGCAGAATCCAACAATGCGATCGTGCTTGAAGATGACTACGACAGCGAATATCGTTATTCCGGAAGACCATTGCCGTCATTACAAGGTCTCAGCGGCAAGTCCCAGATGATCTACGTCGGTAGTTTCAGCAAGGTTGTCTTCCCGGCGTTGGGGTTGGGATATGCAATCGTTCCGAAGTCGATGGTCAACGCCTTTGAGAACACGTTGAAGCTGACATCACGTCCTGGATCAAAAATCGATCAGATCGTGCTGAGCGAGTTTATTCGCGAAGGTCATTTTGTGCGTCACCTTCGAAAAATGCGCAGCCTACATTCACGTCGCCGTCGAGTTTTTGTGGAAGCGTTCCAAGAGCACTTGTCGACCAAGATGAGCCTCGTTGGAAACGCGGCGGGACTGCACTGCACGGCTCTGCTGAATGAGAAAATGGGCCCCGACAAAAAAATCGCAGCCGAATTGGCCCAGTGTGGAATCATCGTCCGAGCGTTATCCGACTATTTCTCGGAGGCGACCCGAGACTCGCTCGAACGCAATGGACTGGTGTTCGGTTTTGCGTGCTGCACGCCGTCACGAACTCGAAAACGACTCAAGGAAGTGAGCACCATAGCGTCCCTTGTTCCCTGCTATTGATGATGCCTTTCGTAGTGCTGACGCAGTAGGTCTTTGCCGTAGTCATTTCCGTTGGGTGTTCGCATCACAGCGTGAATGTGGTCTTTCGACGGCTCGCGTGAGCGAAATGGTGCGACGCGACGCTGGTGATCAAATTCGATCAATATCACCGGGCTATGGATGCGGTAATAGAACACGCTGTCAGCTTCGGTCCCACCGATCCACGCGAAGTAGGTGCGGTCCAGATGTGACTCGACTTCGTTCATTTTGACCTCGGCGTGCCCGGCCTCCATGTTTCCGACGTATTGCTCGACGACCTGGAGCAGTTTCGCCTGACTTGATTCACTCAGCTTGGTGGCTTGGATACCGGCGTAATCCAGATCAAGGTTGTCGCTGTATGCTTGAGAAAGCGCGTTGTTTCCGTCTTTGACCGCCGAGAGAATCGCTTCGGATTGCTGCTGCTTACTCAGCGAACGGATCAGTTCCAGCCCCGTCTCTTGCTCCGGTTGCATGACCACCGTTCCTTTGAACTCACCCGAAGTCGCGCGGACCGGTTCGCTGCCGACGAACACCGGTGACATCACGACTTGGTCACCCAACACGAAGTAGTTGATAATCAGGTGATGCCCATCGACTTGCCATCCCCAGGGCTTGGTTTCCGACGGTTCTCCCATGATGGTGATCCAGTACAGCCAACGACCATATTCGTCGTAGTTGTTGGCCAATTCAGCCAACGTCCCGTTCAGTTTCATGATGTCTTTGGAAAGCGTCAGTCCCTTCGCGCTCAAAGCAGCATCCATCATTCCGAAAGCGAGTTCACGCTGCTGTTCGGTCATTTCGTCAAAGCCGACGCCCTGGCGTTTGTAGAAGTGTCGGTTATCCCACTTGCGCCATTCAAGGTCATCCACGGGGAACGTGGTTCGTTTCCGTTGCTCGTCGCTTAAACCCTCCAAGAAAGCAATCGCCGCATCGACAACGGGCTTCGTACTGACTCCCGTCGACTCGATCTTGAACAGGTCTTTTTCAATCTTGCCCCCAGCGGCTACGCCACGGAACGGTTCCACGAGTGAAGCGTCTCCACCGCGTCCGCGACGACCCCGTTGCTGCGAGTAGACGTCCAGCCCAAACGCGACCACAATAAAAAGCCCCGCGGCAAACAAGAGCTTTCGTGAGTACAACATGGTTTTCATGGGAAGGTCGCTTGCTCAGCGAGATGTTGATTGAATGGTTCTTGTTGATGCGATGACACGGAGCTCAAATCGCAACCCGAAGCGTCAGCGAGCGGATCATACCCACCCCTTGCTGACGCTGCCAGTTACTAAACACCGTTCGGCTCAGGCCTAAAATGAAACGTTGACTCAGCACTACGGCGCGATGCAGTAAAGTGCTTGGTTGCTGCGCAAGTAAAGCTTGCCATCGGAGACCGCCGGTGAGGCGTTAAAGTCGGAGTCATCGTCCGCGAAACGGTTTTGCTGCACGACCTCGAACGTTTTCCCCGGTCGATAGACCAGCGTCCCACTTCGACGAGTCACGACGTAGATATGATCGCCGATCAAGACGGGTGATGCATAGACCGGACGTCCACTTTCCAAATCATCGACCCGATCACGATAAACCACTTCCCCGTCTTGCGCCGATGTGCAATAGGCGATGCCTCGATCGTCCACCCAGTAGAACCGACCATCGACCAGTAACGGCGTTGCCACGTACGAACTGGATCGATTCGTCCAAACCGTGTTGCTGTCTGAGATGTCTTTGCTCGTTTCTCCGTTTTGATCCGTGAGTTTGAGGGCGATACTGCCCGATGCCCGGTATCCTCCGAAACCGTAAATTTGTTCTCCGTCAATGATCATCGACGGAGAGACGTTTCCAGAACTGGGAGACTCCGCATACCAGTTCAATTTTCCGGTGGACGGATTCATCGACCAGATTTCACCGGGAACGCCGATCACCAGCTCGTCTTTGCCGCCCGGCCCCGCAACGATCCGCGGCGTGGCGTAGGTCAGCTCCAACATGTCGGCCTCCTGCTTCCAACGTTGCTTTCCCGTCGCTTTGTCCAAGCATAAGATGGAGAGCGACTCCTCGGCGGCGTTGACGATCACGCTGTCTTTGTAAAGCACGACACTGGACGCGGACCCCCATTGCCGGTTACTGCTGGATTTCCCGACGTCGACGCTCCAACGAAGCTTGCCGTCCAGCGAAACGCTGTGAACGCCACCTTTCCCAAAAAAGACGTAAACGTTCTCACCGTCGGTCGCTGGGGTATTGCTCGCGTAGCCATGCTCGGTGATGTAGCCGCGGTATCCGTCTTCTCGGTAGTCGATCGGAAAGTCAAGCGACCACCGTTGCTTGCCGGTCAGCTTGTCGAAAGAAATCAACTGGCGTTTCGGCTGGGCGCCATCGATATAGCAGGTGACCAGGATTTGACCTCCCGTGATGATCGGACTGGATGATCCCGTACCGGGAAGCGTTGCCTTCCACTGCAGATTTTCGCTTTCACTCCACTGAGTCGCCACGCCTTCGCTCGACCGAGCGACGCCTCCAGGACCCAAGAATTCGGGCCAGTCCTCAGCTGCGACGTGCGGGACCAAAAGCGACAACATTCCGGCGATTAGCCAATATCGATTCATCGGAAAACCTGGAGGGATGGTTTGGGTTGCAAAGGGCGAGCGATCCCCAAAATTCGGGCCGAGCCGCGTTTTCATTCCTTGTAAGACGGCATGCGTCACGCGTGAGCCGTTGGGGCCAAGAAACTGTGGCAACGTGGTTTGCTTCGGAATCAGCAAACCTCTTTCGCGACGCCGCAGCCGAACATGAAACCCGATCTTCCTCGACAAGTTTCTATGATTCGACGTCCAACCCCGTCACAGGTGTGCGAATGAAAATGAAACGACGAATGATCTACGTAGTTGCTATCGCGGGAGTCCTCTTGCTGGGATTATTGGCGGTGACGATGGTTTCGCGGGGAGCCTACGAGTCGGCCGAATACGACCTCCTTGAGGTAGACGGTAACATCGAGATCCGTGAGTACCCGGAGCTGATGTTGGTCACCACCGGATCGGATGCGGATATGCAAGGGCGCGACGGCAGCTTTATGCGACTGTTTCAGTACATCAGCGGTGAGAATGAGACCGAACAGAAGATCTCGATGACGACCCCGGTCTTCATGGAGAATGACCCCGGCGGCGTCAATCTTTCGATGGGGTTTGTCCTGCCAAAGGATGTCGCCAAGAATGGAGCTCCGCCACCCAGCGGGGCGGGCGTTGTGGTTCGTAAACGCGATGCAGGTCGCTTTGCCGTCGTCCGATTTGCAGGAAAACTGGACTCGGCCGTTGCCGAGAAAGAGGAGGCACGACTGCGTGAATGGATCGAAGCACGAGGGCTGGACGGTGAGCCCACGGCCGAGGTCGCTGGCTATGATCCACCGTTCACACCCGGGTTCCTTCGCCGCAACGAAGTTCTGATCCGCTTGCGTGAAACGATGGCGACCGAGTAGCACAAGGGAATCGTCACGCTGCTCGATTGGCGACTCGTCGATAGAGAAACAGCACGCTGCCGATTGCCAGCAGCGCAGTCACAATGGCGAGCGGCAAGAGGAACGGACGGTTGGTTGGGAAGTAGGAGCCGAGTTTTGGAGTCGTGACGAGGCCGGCGAGTTCGGGTTCGTATCGGTAGGTCTCTTCGAACCGTGCCTCCACGTCGTCACCCGCTTCAATCCATTTCTGTTCGTTCGCGACAAGCTCGTTGAACCAGGATTCACCTTCCGCGATTTCTTTTTCCAATCGCTTGGCGAGTGGTGCGAACGGGGCTGTTTTCATTGAGCTACGATCGATGTGCTGTTTTTTCATCGCCGTTCGCGCCAACGCTCGATAGGCGTCAGCCTTCTCGGGATGATCTACTTCCAGCTTGTGCGCGGCCATCAAGTAGCATCGCGCTGCCATCCGATTCGCTTCGTCGATTTCCAGCAACTGCCCGAGAATATCAAGCAAGACCGGTGAGTCGTAACGAGAAAAACGCATCATCCCTGTCACGCCTCGAATTGCCTCATCGACCTCCGGTCTCTTGAGGTATTTTCGTTCTCCATCGGTAAACTGCTTGGCCAGGAAGCTCGCGAAGCGTGAAATTCCGGAATGCGGATTTGTCTCCGGAGAGATTCGATGTGACTCCATCGGAAGCTGTTCGATCAGTGGAGCCTTGCCCTCACCGACCATCTCCTCTTCGATCAGGAATTGCACGAGCGCCAGCTGGATCTTCTCGCGCCCAAAGTGGGCGTCGGGGTTCACATCGATGGCGGCCTGAATCTGTTCGGCGCCCTCTTCATATCGGCCGGCATGGATCAGAAAGGTGCCAAGATTGGCGAGTGATTCGTAGCGTTTCGGATCACGCATGAGTTGCCGACGGGCAGTCTCAATCGCCTCTTCATAGCGTCCCAGTTTTTCGTAGCTGACGGCGATGTCATCGAGCAAGGCATCGTTTTCCGGGTTGGATTCGAGTTTGCGAAGCCGATCGTCCAGACGCCACTGGTAAAACGCTTTGCTGTGTCGCGGGAACTTGCCGACGATCAGCTCCAGAGTTCCTGGAATTCGCTGACGCTCATCGGCGATGGTTTCGGTGTCCCACAAGCACGCCTGAAGCGTGGGTGGAAAGACCATCTGAAAGATCAGCAGGCCGGTCAACAAAGGAATCAAGACCGCGTTCGTGCGGCTGGGACGGGAAATTCTCATTGCATTTTTCTGTTTAGCGAGCCAGCGAAAAGCAGATTGCTAACACTAAGACGACGCCTTCATCGTAACGGATTGCCGCGAGATGAAATTTGCGTTGACTCGCACCCGGGAATCCCTTTTCGAGGTTCTCCGAATCGGAGACGCGGCCGCGGAAACATGCTGGACTTGACGCCAATGTGGGTTGCGCTGCGTGATCGAGCCGCGTGATCGAGCCGTGAATCAGTCTTCACGCTTGGGCGGGTGGTTCGTCGTAGACGAATTGATGGTCGCCGCTGGCGCCGCCAGTTTTTCGTTCCAGACGAATGGGTCCGATTTGCATCGAACGATCCGTTGACTTGAGCATGTCGTAGACGGTGAGCGCCGCAATCGAGGCACCGGTCATCGCTTCCATCTCGATCCCCGTCTTATACGTCGTTTCACAAGTGACACGGATGTGCAGTTTGGGAGCATCAGCAGGTTCCGCATCGAACTCAAAGTCGACGGTGACCGATTCGATCGGAAGTGCGTGACAGAGCGGGATGAGATGTTGCGTCTGTTTCGTGGCCATGATGGCGGCGAGCCGAGCGACGGCGAGCACATCGCCTTTCCCGGCGGTTCCACTTTGAATCAGATCGCGAGCCTGCGGGCTCATGGAGACGCTCGCGATCGCGGAGGCCGTTCGTTTCGTAACCGCTTTTCCGGAGACATCCACCATGTGGGCATCACCGTTCGGGTTGAAGTGAGTCGAAGCCATGCGTGTTTCCAAACGAAAAAAGCGTCACACGTCCTGCGGGTGACGTGCGACGCTTTTTCATCAAAATGACGCGTTGCTGCAAGGTGAGGGCCAGGCGTTTGTGCCGGGCGGTTCCCTTTACACCAACTCTTTCTTTGCACCGACCAACGTGCGAAGTCTCTCGGCCAACAGATGGGCGTCGAAGGGCTTCTTGAACGTTTCGTTGATGCTGCTGCGATCGAAGCTCATCGGTTGCCCATCATCGGGCAACAGGGCGATCAGAATGATGTCGGTGAAGTCTGCGTTTTTACGCAGGTTCTGACAAATCTGAACTGCTTCGATCTTTCCAATCGAAAAGTCGACGATGATGCAATCTGGGGTGAAGCTCTCGGCTTGAATGCCCGCCTCGAATCCACTCGCGGCCACAGCGACCTTGAATGATTTTTCGGGGGGCAATTCTCGCTTGAGGTTCTCGATCAGTACTTGATCCTGGGCGACGATCAGGCACTTTGCCATCGCTTCGTCTTCCAAATCACCCAACGGCATACCGTGCTCCTTCAGGAACTTGATCAGGTATTCGCGAGGAATACGTCGATCTTGTGATCCTGGGATGCGGTAGCCTTTCAGGCGCCCCGAATCGAACCATTTGGAAACGGTTCGGGGTGCGACTTTGCAAATCTTGGCGACCTGTCCAGTCGTAAAGACCTTCATATCAGGCTCTCCATAACGCCTCGTTGATTATTCCCTCGAACAATGGTGCGTCGGTACCCAATGTTCTCATGGCCCTGGTCGATCAAACGAAGGTTCCAGCCGCATCGAAGTCGTATCGTTTCCCGGTCCTGAACGGGTCACAACAGAAATCTTCCACGGGTTCAACAGAACCGCCACTTGAAAGCTGGGTCAGGCCACCCGGTTCACATCCTGTGACGCTCACCGAACGGGATCACTTGCTAGGTTTCAAACGGTCACAAACAGGACGAGCCCTGTTTGCTGGAGAGATGCTGTGCGCGTCCGGCGACCAACGCCCAACGTTCCTCTTGTGAAAGCGGAGTTGTTCAGCGATGGGTGTGGTCGCTGATCAACGGCTTTGCAGGAACGTTCGGCTATAGTCGCCATCGGCAGTCGGTAATGCGAGCCGGCGCTGAGTCAACGACACAGCGACAGTCCACCAAATCACTCGACAGCTTTCCCAGAATCCCCCCTGGGTGAATCGAATTCGGCTGCCACCAGCCACCGCACCGAGTCTTCGATAGGTCCGACCCCGATGACCAACAAGTGGCATCCGGCCCGAACTCGGAAGACGGCGAGGCAACTCAGCCAAAAACCTTCGATCCGAAAGTAACTGTCGAGCAAAACCGCCCTAATTCTTTAGGGCGTTTGGACGGGAACAGGCGTCATTGCCGCTGCCCCCGGCCTTGACCGAATGAACCGTGCCAAAGCAAATGGTGCGCAGGATGCAAAACTCCCGTGTTTTCAGTGTTTTCGACGCGAAAGACGCGGTCATTCTCCCCTGGAACCGAACGATTTCTCGAAAAAAAAATATTTCACTGAAGTCGACTTCCCTAACAAATCGGTCTGGACACCGTCCCGATGCGGACGTTCTGCCTGCAATTTGTTTGCCCCAAACCCTCAACCGACGCGCCTGACCCCGCCGACACGAGACCTTTGCCGACCCGCCATGCAAGACAACGCCCTTCAGTTCTTCCGCGCAGCCATCGAAACCCCCAGTCCGTCCGGTTACGAGGAGCGAATCCAAGCTTTGGTTCGCCAGTACATCCAACCTCACGCGGATCAAGTCCGGATCGATATCCATGGAAACCTGATTGCCGAACTCGGTCCAAGCCAGATCGATTCGAAGACGACGCCGCGTTTGATGTATGCCGGCCACTGTGACCAGATTGGGATGCTGGTCTCGCACATCGATGACAACGGATACGTGTACGCACAGACCATTGGCGGCTGGGACCCACAACAGTTGATCGGGCAAGCCATGTCGATCTGGACCGACAGCGGTGAAGTCCCCGCCGTGATCAGTCGTAAGCCGATCCATTTGCTCACCGCTCAGGAACGCAAGCAAGTCGTCTCGCTGGATGAGATGTGGTTGGACGTGGGAGCATCCAGTCGTGAGCAGGCGGCCGATCGGATTCGAATCGGTGATGCTATTACATTGCGGCTGGGACTCCGAGAAATGCTCAATTCGATCGTCACCGGTCCCGGAATGGACAATCGCACAGGAATGTGGACGGTGATCGATTCACTCCGTCGTGCAAAAGAAAAGGCAGGCGATGCACTCCGCTGCCATCTGCACAGTGTCTCCACCGTTCAAGAGGAGATTGGACTCCGAGGCGCAAAAACGGCTGCCGGCGGCATCAATCCCGATGTCGCGATCGCCGTTGATGTCACGCATGCTTCGGACTGCCCCACGATCGACAAGAACAAACAGGGTGACATCCGAGTCGGAGGCGGTCCGGTGATCTACCGTGGACCGAACATCAATCCTGGTGTGGCGTCGCGGCTGATCGAACTCGCCGAAGCGGCAAAGATTCCGTATCAGTTGGCGGCCATCGGTCGTGCAACACCCAATGATGCCAATGCGTTGCAGCTCAATGGCTCAGGAGTTGCGACGGGACTGATTGCGATTCCGAACCGCTACATGCACTCGGCCGTCGAAGCCATTTCTCTGGAAGACATCGATCACGTCGCAGAACTTCTGTCGGAATTTGCAACCCATTTGACTAGCAAAGACGACTTCACACCGCGGGTGCTTTAGCAAAGCCTCAAAAAAAGCCGTGACACTCGTCGAGGACAGTCGTCCTGTGAGGGGACAGACACTTCACTCACTGGAGCGAATTTCGATGAGAAATCTAGGCACCCTTCTGGCGGTCATTTGCAGCGTTGCACTCCTTTCGTGTCCGAGTGTTACAGCTCAGCGTCCCGGCCAACGACCCGGCCCACCCCGCGGCGAAGCGGGCGGCCGACAGGGACAGGGCAGGCAAGGAAATCAGAATGCGATGCAGCAAAATGTGCAGGGTTTTGGAAACCAGAACCTGAATGCCAATGGCCAGCAAGGAATTGGCAATCAACAGCAGGGACAAAATGGTCCGTCGGTCCAACAAATGGCTCAAATGCTGCTTGCCAACTTCGACGCGGATGGTAGCGGAGAACTCAATCAAGTGGAGCTGCAAAATGGTTTGATGGCATTGCGCCAGAGAATGCAGAATCGCGGGAACCAGCTTGGCCAAGGCCAAATGAACCAAGTCGGCATCAATGACAATCCACAGCGAGGTGGCTTCGGAAACCAAAACCAAAACGCTGCCGATCGAATGAGAGGAAACACTGCACAAGGTGCCCGGCAAGGCAACGGAGCTCGACGCGGTGGTGGTGCAGCTCGGCAAGGTGGCGCTGGCGGCCGACGGGGTCGCTAAGGCGAAACATGTCTCCACCGCCGTGCTTTCGTTCCGACCACGGAGTGTTCGGACGACTATTGTGAAGTGGGGACAGAGCCCTTATCGGCCGGGGGACATAGCCTGGCCGACGCAC
>JBCBOO010000064.1:0-25688 GCA_039821235.1 Planctomycetota bacterium | reverse complement strand
GGGTCAGCGTGGGAACCATCTCGGTCGCCACGTCCGTCGTTGACGGTAAAACCGTTGCCGTCCTGACATTTAGCGGGGCCGGAACCGTTGAACGAATCGGAACGGGCGTCTTGGATGATTCACTTGCTGACGGCAACTATCTTTTGACGGTGCTGGCGGCCAACGTGGTGACGAGCGGTGTTCCAATGGCCGCGGACCTGACTTTTGGTGGACAGACGTTCGGAGAGCCGGACAACGACGAATTTTTCCGACTTTATGGTGATGATGACGGTGATGGCGACGTCGACTTCGATGATCTTAACTTAGGGTTTATCCCCTCCTTCAATGCGATTGATGGCGAGGGGAACTTCAACGCAGGGTTGGATTATGACGGTGATGGCGACCTGGACTTTGATGACTTGAACAACGGATTTGTCCCGGCGTTCAACAATGTCCGTAGTTAAGAGTTCTGAAGAAAATCGATTCGGCCTGATGTGATTGAAACGAGTTAAGACGCAACCTGCAGTAACTGATATGAGCAAACTCAAGTATCTCCTCTTTGTTGTTTTCCTGGCGGGCGGTTTGGAAACCGCCAAGGGCGAATTGGTTTACGAGGTCTTCCTTCGCGTCGACGGCGTCGATCTGCTAGAGGGTGACGTCTTCGCAGTTTCGCCAAACGATCGAGTGAACGCGGAAGCCGTGTTTCGTGAAACGGCGACCGACGGCTCGACTGCGATCCTCTCAGACCGGCTCCTCGGCTCGGTCGGGCTTTCGCTTGCGACCGTTGGGGCCGATGGTTTCTTTGAGAACGCTCAACGTGATCCGATCTATGTGATCGCGGGAGTCGGAGATATCTCCGGCGCATCTTTCGGCAGCGGTTTGCCTGGCAATGAAGTCCGTCCGGGTGTTTTCGAGGTGGTTTTCGGTTCTGTCGATCTGATTGCCCCGAGCACGTTTGGCGCCGCCACTGAGTTCAGGCTCACGGACTCTCAGCCCGAAGACTCTCGTAACAATTGGGGAGCCACCGGATCCGGGCCTCAGATCAACGACGGCGACATCCGATTTCAGAACTTTCGAATCACCGCGATTCCTGAGCCGTCGAGCATGGCCTTCTTGGCACTCATGGGTGGCGGCTTGATGATTCGTCGTCGCAAGCGATAGGGTTGCAGGCGACCGACTTCAGTCGTCAACGTCTTCGTATTCTTCGTACTCAACGTCCGTATCTTCCGCGGACGCATCGGCGGTGGCGGAGTCTTCCCATTCTTCGTCGGCAATGGGCGGATCGAGACCCTGCATCTCGTGCCACTTTTCCATCGACAGCGTGACCTCTCTCGCCTTGCTGCCATTGTATTGCCCCACTACGCCGTCTTCGGCCATGAAGTCAATCAGCTTGGCGGCACGACCGTAGCCGATGCCGAGATGACGCTGCAGCAGCGAACATGAACCGCGACCTTCGCGGATCACCACTTCCACGGCGCTCGGATAAATATCAGGACGATCGGCACTTAATGGTCCGCTCTCGCCTTCCTCATCCTCTTCAACTTTCAGGTTCATCAACTCACCGACGAAGTTCTGTTCGCCCAGGCTGCAGTGGGCACAGATGGAATCGATTTCTTCATCGGCAAGGTAAGTTCCCTGTCCCCGGATCAGCGTACTGGTGCCGGGCCACAAGAAAAGCATGTCGCCGTTGCCCAGCAATTTGTCGGCACCGTTTTCATCCAAGACGACTCGGCTGTCCGTTTTGCTGGCGACCTGAAAACTGAGCCGCGCGGGAAGGTTACTCTTGATCAATCCCGTAATGACGTCGACGGTTGGTTTCTGAGTCGCAAGGATCAAGTGAATCCCGACGGCGCGACTCTTTTGAGCAAGACGAATAATGTGTTGTTCGACGTCCTTGCCCGCCGTCATCATCAAGTCCGCCATTTCGTCGGCGACGATGACGATGAAGGGCAATTTGTCGGGCACCGAACCGTTGTCTTCTTCGGGATCGATTTCCAAGCGACGTAAGATCTCATCGCGCCCCAGATCGTTGAAGCTGTTGATGTGACGGACGCCGGCGTTGGCGAGCAACGAATAACGTTCTTCCATCTTCTCGACGGCCCATGCCAAGATGGCTTCCGCCTTTCGCATGTCGGTGATCACCGGGTGCATCAGGTGCGGCAGCTTTCCGTAACCGCTGAGTTCGACCATCTTGGGGTCGATCATCAGCATTCGGACTTCGTCTGGGCGGCACGTCATCAGCACCGAAGTGATGATGGCATTCAAGCAAACACTCTTACCCGTACCCGTTCGTCCGGCGATCAGCAGGTGAGGCATCTTCGCCAAGTCGACGACCATCGGATTCCCGGACACGTCTTTGCCCAAGAAAACTGGGATGTTCATTTTGAGCGAACCCATGTCCGACTCTTCCATCACATCACGCAGTCGGACGGCTTGCCGCTTTTCATTCGGGACTTCGATGCCGACCGTGTTCTTGCCGGGAATCGGGGCAACGATTCGGACACTCGGGACCCGCAATGCGATCGCAAGGTCTTCCGATAATCCAGTGATCTTGCTCAACCGTAGTCCGGCCTCGAGTTCGATTTCGTACTGCGCGATCACCGGGCCTGTCTCGATCTCGACGACTCGGATGTTGAAACCAAAGTCCGCGAAGGTTGCTTCCAGGACCTTCGCTTTTCGCCGGACTTCACTCAGCTGTTCGTCATAGTCGATGTCGTCACTGGATTCGAGCAACTCGACCGGTGGCAGGTTGTATTCTTCCGAGCCCGCCGGAGCGTCTTCGACCATGTCTTCGTAAAGCTGGTCCAGATCGTCATCACTCGAGTTGGAACGCTTCGGCATCTTGATGCGTGGCCCGGGCAAATCGTGTCCTTGGTCGGACCGCAGTGAGATCGTCTCCTCATCGACCTCGATTTCTCGCGTGACCGATGCCTCCTCTTCGGGCGAATCGTCCCAGTCCTCGTCTTCCTCTGATTCTGCGGCGACGTCCTCGGCGGCGGATTCGGGTTCTGTGTCCTGGACGCTCGGCTTGCGACGTTTGACGGCACGAAACTTGATGCGAGGTTCCGGAGGGGCTTTCGTTTCCGCCACCGAATCGGTTTCGTCTGAATCGGATGCATCCTCCGGTGCGACATCGGTCGCGGGTGCATCAGCGTTGGCGGACGCATCGGCGAACGGCCGTGCGATTTCATCAAACGGCTTTCTGCGGCGACGGAGCAAGGGTCCCGCGACAGTCGTTTTCGCAACGCGTTTCGAGACTTTTGCTCCCTGCGCAACGACTCGGCGACTCGCGTACCAGATGGCGTAGTCCGTCGTCAGCAACAGTCCAATCGCTAATGTCGTCAGCGTCAAAATCCAGGCGCCGAGTTGGTTGAAATGGTCCAGCAACCATGTTGAAGCCATCGAGCCCAGCAGACCGCCGGCCCCATGCACGGAAAACCCCCAACTGCTGCCTGCTCCGATCGGTAGAAGCGCCGCGGCACTCGTGAGTCCGACCAAGATGATTGTCGCGCCTAGCGAACGGAGGACCGGAGCACGGACGGCGCCGCGTGCCATGATCATCGCGGCGACGTAAGCCACCGCCAGGATGACAAAGAGGGAACCAATGCCGACCCAGTTGATCATCGCGGAGGACAACAATGCTCCCCAGTACCCGCAAGCATTGCTGATCGATTCTGCCGGTGGGTAAACCAGAGTGTCCGGCTGGTGGAGTGAGCTTATCGGCCAAATCGGCTCGTCGACCGGATCGGCAGGGTTACGCGTCATCAGCGCGAGTGCCATCGCGAGCGTCATGGCGGAAAGCACGATGGCCCCTATCACGCGCGTTGGATCGGGGGTTTCGGCGGGTTGATTGGAGGCGGCGGACATGCCGTTTCCCAAGAAAGCGGAGACGCGAGGCTTGCAAGCACGGGAGAACAGGCTGTTCCAACACAGCCCACGCCCAGACTTTAGGATCGTCCGCCGACGCGTCTTTGCGTGAGTAAGGTGAACAGAATCGCGAGAACCGTTACTCGCCAGCACGCCTGGGTGCACCGTCAAGGTTTCCCTGAGCCGAACAGTTTCGCTAGCCGCTGCGTTGTTCGTCGAGACTCCAATTGTTGGAGAACCTGGCGCGACCGGGACTGGCCCGCCGCTGCTTTGCGGTAAGAGTTGTGGGTGACCGAGAGGAATGCGGTCCGCGCGGGCCAAGGATTGTTGGGCAACTGCGCCGCCGGCATGGTACTGACATGGAGTCTCCTCTCTTGGCCGCCAATCTACTGACCTCCGATTTCATTCACACCATGATCGGCTTGCTCTTCACGTTCGTCTGGCTGTTCGTCGGGCAAATCCTGGTTGCGAGTCGCTGACTCGCCGTTCACCGTTACCAGTCTCTCCTGGCGCGAACGGGGTCACAATGTCGCAAGGGACCGCCGCGACATCTCTGCTGGTGCATTGGTGTTTACATCAGTCACCACCAATGCTGCTGAAGTCGGTACGATTGGTAGCATGAGGGGCTGCGGTGTGAAGAGAATCAAAGCGAGAACTCGACAAGTGACAACATGAGTTATCAGGACTGGACAGAGGCCGATATTCAGGCCCTGAAAGCACAAGAAGCGAAAGACCTTGCGGTTGAATTACTGCACGAGATCGATGTGAAAGAGGCCGGGCCGATTTCGCCCGGCGAAGTGCAACTGAGGGAACTGGAGTACGAGCTCAAGATTAAGCAAGCTGAGATCGAGGATGCCACGAATCAGCGAGAACACGAAAAGCACCTCCGAGAACTGGAGATTGAGCTGGAACGTGAACGCTCGAAGGCTGCTGAGTCGCATTCAGAGGCGGACCGAATTCGTGATGAGCTTCGTCAACTCATTGATCGTGTCCGCCATTCTGAAGAGTCACTCTCGACTCAATTAGAGAGGGCGACCCGTGAGCATCGCTTGAAGATAGAGCAAATGGAGCATGATTTCGCGACGCGTCGATCCGAGTTGGAGGTTGAGCAACAGGGCAAAATGGAGGAATGTGAGCGGTTGAAGGAACGCATCACGGAACTCATCGAGATGGAAACGAGTGCGGACAACCTCTCGACTGCTCGACTCGCTGTGGAGGCCAAGCAAGCCGAGCTGGATTGCAAATCCGAGCAGCTCGATGATGAGATCGCGACTTTGGAGTTCGTACGTAAGAAGCGGGTTTCCGAAGTCACGCAAGCTCAAGACTTAGAGCTTGCGAAGTTACAGTTTGAGCACGAAAAACAGTTGCTTTCGCTCAATCGTCAGGCAGCCGATCAACTCCTGGAGAGCCTTGAGCTCAAAGCCATCAAACCCGAGACGTTGGATGAGCTTCATGCCGAGATTGAGCGGTTAAGGACCGATGCTTCCTCGCAGAATCAAGCGAGCGAAGCCGAGATCCGTGAACGGCTTCGCCGTGAGTTCAATATCACGACCTCCGATCCGGTCGATGTTACAGAGCTGTTCTATCGTTGCCGATCGCACGAAGAACAACTTGGTCGATTACGCGAGCAGATTGGAAAGCTCGAAAATGAGCTTTCGGCAGCACGACTGCATATCCAGGGTGAACCCCAACGGATCGCCACGGCTGTCGAAGCTGCACGCACGCCTATTCAGAACATCGTGGAGCCCGCGGGAAAGCGGTAAAGTAAGCAACGGGGGCAATCACTGGCCGGCCCAACTGTCTCTCCCGGCCGCACGCAGCGGGAATAGCTGGGAGACGAGCGAAGACAACTTGTCCTGGAGGCCCCCCGTTTGATACCACCAAGCGATTTATCACCATTAAGGGCGCCGGTCACAACGACCCGCAGCCCGAGGAATACCGGATGGCACTGGACGAGTTCCTTGCCCAGCTAAACGATTGACTTCTCGGCGGTCCGTTAAGTCGATGGCAAAATGAAGATGGTATGAAAAAGAAGCTTCGGCCGGCAACTGCCGGCGGGTGGATTGAGAGCACGTTCATTGACCCCACATCGTTGCTGAAGGAACGCACGTCGCTTTCCGTTTTGATTCAGCAATCCCAATTCGGTTCTCGCACGAGGGAAATAGGTCGTGAGCGAATTTGATTCAGAGCCTGTTGAAACCGACGAAATTCAAGGTCACTCGGTATCCAACCCGACGCGTTTTTCGGTCTTGGTGGTACTCCGCTACGCTGTCATCGGTGGGTTTCTCCTGGCGGCCACGGCCGTTGTGAGCGTGGCGGCTTCACCTTCGATCGCCGAGCGAGTGGGGACGATCATTCCCGATGGTTGGGTTTCCGTCCCTGAAGTGGAAGGCCACGACCGGGGATGCGGTTGCCATTGCTCCGGCACTTCCACATCGGCCGAGTTTGAGTGCGACAGCTAAGCTGGCGGCTTCGATTCGGCCGAAGCGGTCGCTTCACCGTGGACTTTCGACGACTCGGATGTGGTGGATGAGCGTAGGATCAGGCTTCCAGCCTGTCCACAATGCGACGTCTTCGTCGGGTTTCGCTGCTTTCAAACGCCGCTGCGGGGATCTCTGCGTTACGAGGGGCCTTGCAGCGGTCATAGCACTCGCGGCCCACGTGGAACCTTACTTCTGCACACGGAAGGGGCGTTTGTCGGTGAAAACGTGTCCATAGGCGTCTTCGGCGCGGACCTCAATCAGGTGCGTGCCAGCCGGCAATTTGGTCGGCAGAGACCCAACCCAAATGTGGGTGCTTAGCCGAGGTTTGTTCAGAACCGGGTCGCCTTCTTCTGCCATTTCTTCATCCGCTTTCTGCTGGCGAACGTAATGCGGGTCTAAACGGTGTTCGTGGCTCAATTCGATCCAATTGGATTGCCCCGGAATCCGCATTTCGACTCTTGAGCTGTGACTACCGTTAAAGACATTGACCATGATTATTCCTTTCTCCGTCGTCAGTTCATCGGATTTGATACTGTCGGCGATGAAAATGTTCATTTGATAGTCATCCTCGTGATGGGCCGCTTTCCATTTAACCGCCATGCGTGATCCCTCGAAGGTCGCGATGGCGTATCCGTTGGGCGTGCCATCACGCATCGTGGTCATCGGGATTCCCCGTGAATCCACGGGGCCTTTCCACCAAGTCCCTGAACCTGTGCCAACGTTGTGGTGGATATGGACACCATGTCCATGATCGTGTTCATAACCAAACTCTTTGCCCAAGTGAAAAATTGCGTTCACATGGGTGTGGGCTGAAAATGATGCGGTGTTTGGAAAATCGGAAAGCATCTCCAAGACCTTTCGTAGCTGTGGCGTCTGCTGCTCCTCTCCGGGCACGCCATTGGTCAACGGAATATGAGTGCCGATCAGGATGCGGTGATCTTTCGGCACCGTCTTCAAATAATTCGCCATGAACCGAAGCTGGCGATCACTCAGCCCCGCGTCGTAGCCGCGCTGAGCACGGCCACGGTACACGACATTGTCCATGGCCAGGAAGTGAACGGTGCCATACTGAAATGCGTAGTCGGAGGGACCGAAATGACGGTGGAATGTCTCGTTCGCATAGCGGTCGTCTTCTGCCTGAAAATTGAGATCATGATTTCCGATCACGTTGTGCCAGGGAATCCCGGCCAGGGCAAGCATCTCGCTGACCGGTTGAAATAGCTCGAGTCGGTCCCCAACGATGTCACCAAGCGTCACACCGAATTCGGCGTTGATCCCGACCAATTCTGTCACGATGTCTCGCCCCAAGAATTGCACTTGTTTGATGCTGGTCGGTTGAGGATCACCAAGAAGGACGGCCTTCAATTTTGCCGGTACGACATACGGGTAGAACGGGAAATCGATTGACTCGGGAAGCGGACCGGTCGGCTTGAGCCCCTTGTAGACAAAGTCCTGATCGGGGGACCCATTCGGGCGATGGATATAAAAGAACTTTGGTAACTGATTCTGATCGACGGGGTAGATCCAACCTCGCGGTTTACAGGCAAAGACGATTGCGTCCCCGTGGATGGGAAGCGAGTAGCGGCCTTGATCGTCGGTCAGTACGACGGAATCGCCATTCGATACGCGAACGTTTTCGATTCCTGGTTCATCGTCATCACGTTCTCCGTTGCGATTCTGGTCGTGAAAGACCACGCCAGTCGCAGTCTCGTGATCCGGGTGCGCCTCGCAGATCGAACCGCAGATCGAACACAGCAGGAAAACGCCAAACAGTTTCGGATTGATCATGGAATCGGTGGAGCGGAATCGTAGTCAATGGGCATTCTGGCGACACAACGTCGCAAGCTGCCGCGGAGTATACGCCAGTCTCGTCAGACGATCTCAACGGGGCACTCGTGAGCCTTGAAATACACGAACTGTTAACGCGGTTTTCATCCAGCTTTGTCGCCCTGCTCCAGCTAGGCGATGTTCCAAGATCCGAACAGTGGGAGCACGCCGAACACGACGTCGACTGGCAAAAAAAGAACGTCTCACAAAACAAACTGAACACCGACGAATCCGAAAACTACCCCCTTCCCCTTTTCCTGTCCTGTAGGATCAGGCTTCCAGCCTGTCCACAATCAAACTCTGCGAAGTGATGGGAGCCACTCCCCAAGCTGTGACCCAGCACTAGGATCATCCGGTCCGAGTGGAATGAAACTTCGGCAGCGCTACCGTCGAGAAAGCTGGTTGCTAAGCAAGGTGGAAGTTTGGTATTCGCGTTTCGAGGGTTCGTTGTGGCGCATTAAAAAAGCCCGGCAACGTGTTTGCGTTGCCGGGCCTGTTGAGAGGGATCGCGGTGGTTGCGATTACGCGGTCGCGGTTACGCAGGTACCGCGGCGCTTTTGACCGTTGCGATGATCGCACTTGCGACCATGTACGGATCCGCGTTGGAGGCGGGGCGTCGGTCTTCCAACCAGCCCTTCCATCCGTTTTCGACGGTGCCGATCGGAATTCGAATTGACGCACCACGGTCGGAAACGCCGTAGCTGAACTTGTCGATCGACTGAGTCTCGTGCAGACCCGTCAGACGCTGATCGTTATCGGCACCATAGACATCGATGTGTTCTTTGATGCGAGGCTCGAACGCTTGGCAGATCGTTTCGTAGATCTCTTTACTGCCACACGTCCGCAGGGTTTCGTTCGAGAAGTTCGCGTGCATCCCGCTACCATTCCAGTCACCTTGGACAGGCTTGCAGTGGTAGTTGATCGAGATGTCGTGCGCTTCGGCGGTGCGATCCAAGAGATAACGAGCGAGCCACGTTTGGTCACCGGCTTCCTTGGCACCCTTGGAGAAGACTTGGAATTCCCATTGGCCCATCATCACTTCGGCGTTGATGCCTTCGACGTTGAGGCCGGCTTGGAGGCAGAGCTCAAGGTGTTCTTCGATGATGTCGCGGCCGATCGCTTTGCCGCCACCGACGCTGCAGTAGTAAGGCCCTTGAGGTCCGGGGTAACCTTCGGCGGGGAAGCCGAGCGGCTTGTTGGTTTCGGGATTCCAGAGCGTGTACTCTTGCTCGAAACCGAACCAGAAATCGTTGTCATCGTCATCAATGGTGGCACGACCGTTGGTGCGGTGTGGAGTCCCATCGGCATTGAGCACTTCGCACATGACGAGGAAACCGGTTCCCATACGACCGGGATCGGGAATGACTTTGACGGGCTTGAGCAGGCAGTCCGACGCACCACCGGGAGCTTGTTCGGTGGACGAGCCGTCGAACGACCACATCGGAGCGTCTTCGACGTTGCCGCTGAAGTCATCAACGATTTTGGTTTTGCTGCGGAGGCTTTGGGTGGGCTGATAGCCATCGAGCCAGATGTACTCCAACTTGCACTTGGTCATGGATGAGATTCTCCCTGGGTGAATCAAACGAGTGGACCAGTGGAGATCCGGACGCCCAGACGGTCCTGGAGGAATACGCCGCAATCTCCGTCAAACATTCGCGCGTCTACCTAACGCTTCCGAGGACGGCCACGCCGTCCAATTCGCCCAGTTGACAGCGCCATACCGCTGCTGAGCACGTGATTTTTCTACCACGAATGGCCGACTGCGTCACCCCGTCGGATCCTCTGGCCGGCCCCTGACGCGGCTCAAATCGGGGAGGGATCGGCAAAATGATGAAATCTTCGAGCGACTCGCCCGCCACGTTTTTACGCCTACAATAAAACTGACTTTGCCTCGGATCGGCTGCCGACGGCTCAAAACGGTTCACCACCCCTGCTGCGCCACGCACGATGAATTCTGTTCGCAATCTGTTTTTTATGACGGTGATGTTCTCTGTCTTCGGGGCGTTGTCGATGGTCGCGGCGCCCTTAGCGGCGGATGAGGTTTCCGATGACGGCGCAGCGGCGGCCGCGGCAGAAGTCCGCAAGTTGGATGTGCCCAAGCGATCGGCCGTCATCATTCCGTTGCGTGAGGATATCAACCCGCTGAGCGGCGCGCTGCTGACTCGCAAATTTAAGGAAGCCGTGGACTCGGGCGTCGACGTCATCATCTTGGACATCGAGAGCCCCGGCGGATTTACCTACGTCACTTTCGAATTGATGAAATTAATTCTGGAAGCGGATGACGTGGAGACCGTGGCGTTCATTCAGCGGGACGCCATCAGCGGCGCCGCGCTTGTGTCGGTAGCTTGTGACAAGATCATCATGTTCCCCGACGCGACGATGGGCGATGCGGGCGAAATCGTGATGGGAGCCGACGGCGCGTATCGGTACACGGAAGCGAAAAGCCGCAGCGTGCTCGCCCAGAAAGTACGCAATGCGGCGAAAGCGACCGGGCGCCCGCTCGCGCTCGCTGAGAAGATGACCAACAAGGACATGGTTGTTTTTCGAGCCGTCAATCAATCCGATGGAAGCGTTCGATACTTCAGCGAACAGGAGTGGGAGTCACTGGAGGACACGGCCGATTGGGAGAAGGGTAAGCCGGTTCGCGAAGCCGGCAAAGAGATGTTCTTCACCGTCAACGGCACACGTGCTGTCGAGTTGGGGATGGCCGATCAGACCATCGAAAGCCGCGAGGAACTTGCCGAAGTCTTGAATGTCGAAACGCCGATTCCAGAAATGGAGCGGACTTTTACAGACACCGCCATTTGGGTGCTCAACTCGAGCGTCGTCACGTTCTTGTTGTTGGTGATCGGGCTCATCGCGTTGGTGATCGAGCTAAGTGCGCCGGGTGTTGGCATCGGCGGTTTGACATCCGTGTTGTGTTTCGGCCTGTTCTTTTGGAGCCGGTTCTTGGGCGGTACGGCCGGTTGGCTCGAGGTGACGCTTTTTATCCTCGGCATCATCTTCATCGGCATGGAGATCTTTGTGATTCCGGGGCTTGGAATCGCGGGCGTTGGAGGCTTGGGGCTGATGTTGACATCGTTGGTGATGGCCAGTCGTCGATTCCTGATCCCAGGCACTGCGGAAGAGCTGAGCAGCTTGGGTTGGGATGTGCTGACCGTGCTGGGGGCTTTCGTGGGTTTCATTATCGCGCTCGGGATCTTCGCCAACTACATCGGCGAGATACCAGGTTTGGGTCGGCTGACGCTGAAGCCTCAGTTGGCAACCAACACGGGGCTGGCAGATTTAGCTGAACCCCATGAAAACGCCGAAGCTTTACTGCCGGGTTGGCAACGGGTGAGCATCGGGGACACGGGAGCCGCCGCGGGACCGCTTCGACCTGGCGGGAAGATGGCGATCGATGACTTTACGGTGGATGTTGTCACCGAAGGTGATTTCGTGGACAGCGGTGATGCCGTCAAAGTCATCGCCAAGCAGGGGACGCGAATCGTGGTCCGACCTGTCTGAACCGCCGCAAAGGCAGCGTGTTGACGACCGATCGGTCGAAACCGGATGCCCTGGCGGGTGGTTCGGTTCCAGCTCGACTTAAAGGATGATTTTGTCGCGTTCGTTTCCACTTGTGCGCCAGAGTTGATACTCTGGTGAAGCTTGAGGGAATTCCCTCAAGTCTCTATTCAGACTGGTGGATGCGTTCGGCGATCGCTGGGCGCTAGGTCGATCGATCATTCCTCTTCTTTATCGTACCGGCATGTCTTCACGCGTTTCTCGACGTCAAATTTCTCGTCGCCGTCTTTCAAGTCAAACACTCGAATCTCGCCGACTGCTTGCGGTCGACCTTCAGCTGACCGGTGCGGGCGAGGTCCCGTTTCTGGAAATCGAAGACGATCCACGCCTCCTCGACTTCTTTCACGGTCCTCGAATTCCTGGCGCACCGGTTCCCCCGATTCAAGGCATCGCGCCGCTTGCGGACGCCGTTGAGTCTTTGGAAGTCGCCTCCAATAACCCGCTGGATAATAGCGGCGACGGTGATGAAGGCGGCCCGGAAGAGGTTCCACCGTTTCCGCTGGAAGACACCTTCAAGTTGCACAGCCGGCCGGATTCGAACTTTACGATCTACCTTGATTTTGACGGACACGTAACGGTTGGAACGAGTTGGAATGCGGCTTACGGCATCCCTGAAATCGTCCACCCGAACTACTGGGGTGTGTTCGGCGAAGCCGGGAAGAACTTTACCAATGGCCAGTTGGAAGTCATTCAAGAGATCTGGCAGATCGTCGCCGAAGACTTCGCGCCGTTCGATGTGAATGTGACCACCGAAGAGCCGGCTGACTTGGACGACCTTCGCCGAGTCGGTTCGGAGGACACGCGTTGGGGGTCACGTTCGTTGATGACGAAAGATACGTTCGCAAGTTGTGGCTGTGGCGGGCACGCGTTCTTGGGCGCGTTTGACGATCGAACCGACGAACCAGCCATCACCTACAACGGTGGCGTGAACGCGGGGAGTGAAACCGTCAGCCACGAAGTGGGTCACCAATTGGGGCTCCGTCACGATGGGAATGGTGGCAACACCTACTATCGCGGCCACGGTACTGGCGATACCGGTTGGGGGCCGATCATGGGTGCTCCGTTCAGTAAGCGAACGACGCACTGGAATGCCGGAGACTATTTCACGGCAAACGAAGACGAAGACGACCTGACCATCATTACCCGCTCGGTGAACTTCCCGTATCTGGAAGATGATGTCACCAACGATCGCAACGATGCCATTCCGCTGCGTGAAATCGGCTCTACCGAAGTCGAGGCGTTCGGGATTATCGAGCGAAACGACGATGTGGATTGGTATCAGTTCACGACGGGGGCGGGTGATGTCGCATTCAATTTTGACGTGCTCGGATACAAACCCAACCTGGACGTTTGGGCAGGGTTGTTCGATAGCGCCGGCACGTTCATCGCGGAAGCCAATCCACAAGACGCACTTTCGGCGTCCTTCGATAGCGTGACGCTCGACGCGGGCACGTACTACTTGAAGATCGATGGAGTCGCGAGGGACGGCAGCTACAACGCGCTGCTGGATGAATACGTCGAACCCAGTCCCGCGCCCTACACGGTCTCCGGCCCGGCCGGTTACAGCGACTACGGAAGCATTGGTCAGTATCGCATCAGCGGCACGATTGTTGATCCCGGCCAGCCGACCGTCTCAATCGGTGCCGTCGCAAACGAGGTCCAGGAAGGCGGCACCGCGGAGGTGACGCTCACGACGAGCGATGGTTCGTCCGCCAACCTGACCGTTGAAATCAGGGCCGCCCGTCAATCAGCACCCGGACTCCCTTCGCCACACCCGGCCTCGTCCGACGATCTTTCGGTGGCCATGACGCAGCAAGTCACGATCACGGATGGTTCGGGCACGCTGCAGATCCCGACCATCGATGATGCTGAAGTCGAGTTCGACGAGGTGTTCGAAGTGTTGATCGTTGATTCCGATGGCTACCAGGTCGCCGATCGCGCCGTCGCGGTCCAAATCCTTGAATCCAAAACCAATTATCGAGCCGTCGAAACGTTTGCGTCGTCGACGAAGTCGCCTGAAGGTGATAGCGGCTCGGGCACGACGCATCAATTCACGGTGCTTCGCGATGGCAACACGGATGCCGAGCATGTTGTGACGTGGAATCGCGTTCCGGTCGCAGGTGCAGAGAACCAAGCTAACAACGCCGACTTTGTTTCCCCCGCGACGGGAACGGTCACGTTCGCGCCTGGTGAGACCGAGAAACTCATCGAGATTGAAATCGCGGGCGATGTCGGCGAAGAAGAAGATGAAGTCTACGGAATCGAACTGGCCGTGACGTTTGGTGAAACCTATTCCGTTTCGGCTCCCAATGGGCCGGTCGTCGGGACCATCGTGAACGACGAGGCCACGATTACGATCGAAGGCGACGTTCGTCTTGAAGAACTCGATAGTGGTGTCACCGTTCAAACGGTGACCGTGACGCGCGGCGGATTCGTTGAGAAAGCCGTCTCTGTCGATTGGGTGCTGAACCCGTCCGGTGACGATCCCGTTGCCGCCAGCGACTTTGAAAATGGATTGCCTAGCGGCACCGTCAACTTCGCCGCGGATGCCACCACGGCCGAAATCGAGTTCCGTGTTCTCGGCGATGAGGAAATTGAAGCCGACGAGACATTCGATATCGTGTTCTCGAACAACAGCGGCGGACCTGAACCAGCACTCAAAGGCGGCGTTGTGGTCAATGACGACTTCGCGCTGCCGGAAATCAACGTCAAGGGAGCCGAGGGCGCGACCATCGCCGATGGGGATGACACCCCGTCGGAGGACGACGGCACGCTTTATCCGCTCGCAAAAGTAGTCGACATGACGATCGACCAGGTGTTCACGGTGGAGAACCTCGGTGTTCTGCCATTGACGCTGACCGAGTTCAAAGTGGAGGGGGCGAACGCGTCCGATTTTGCCGTGGCCTATGCGGGCCCCGGTTCGCTTGATCCAGGAGCCTCCGCGGAGTTCACCGTCAGTTTCGATCCGACCGCTGCGGGGGCCCGCGCTGCAACCGTAGTGATCGACAACGATGATCCTGATGAATCGTCCTACTCCTTTGCCGTCGCGGGATCGGCGACCAGCCTGGACATCGAGTCCATCGAAATCAACGATGTCTCGCGTAGCCAGCTACCATCGGTCACCGTCACGTTCAATGAGACCGTCGTACCCGCTTCCTTGGTTCAGGCGTTCCAGGTTTACACGGTCGGCGGACAGCAGTTCTTCCCGTCTTACAGCTACCAAGCGAGTGACATCAACGACAAGACCGTGGTGACGTTCTCATTCCGAAATGATTCCATTGTCGATGGCTTCTACGAGATGCGGATCTTGAGTCGGGAAGTCGAAAGCACTTCCGATCCGTCTTATCCGCTCTACGAGGACTACTTCTTTGGTCCCGGCCGCGGTGACGAAGCAGCGGACAGTTTCTTCCGCTTCTATGGAGATTCCGACGGCGATCAAGACGTCGATCGCGATGACCTCTCGACCTTCCGTGCGGCATGGCTGAGCGATTCAAGTTCCGGTGCGTTCGATTCCAAGCTCGACTTTGATTCCGATGGAACGATCGATGCAACCGACTTCGCGGAATTCCGCAAACGGATGGGACGGCGGCTCTAGTCGCAGACAACGCGTCGCTTGGTTAGCGACGCAGTTACTCGGGAAGTCGTGACGGCGGCTGTCAAATCACAGACACGAGGCGCCAGCGAGCGGATCTATCCCTTGCGGGCGGGCGAAGCGTCGGGGATTCAATCAACAGCCCGGTCAGTGAGGGCTGAGTCAAACCCCGTTTTTCCCGGCTGAAACGTCGGTTTTCCAGGCAATGGGGTGTGTGAATTCGGCGTCGTACGCGTGTCTTGACACCCACTTGGAGTTTTCCGCTCGCGAGTCTTCGCCTACGAAAAAACCGCTCACCGAAAGAGCGGTGAGCGGTTGGCGATTGAATCGGTGCCGATAGTGAGATCGGCGGGAGTCAAGAAGGACGACCTAGCGGCGCTTCTTAGCTGCCTTCTTCTTGGTCGACTTCTTCTTAGCACCCTTTTTCTTGGATGCTTTCTTCTTAGCCGACTTCTTCTTGGTTGCCTTCTTCTTAGTCGACTTCTTCTTGGCTGCCCGTTTCTTGGTCGCCTTCTTCTTCGATGCCTTCTTCTTCGAAGACTTCTTCTTGGTTGACTTTTTCTTAGCCACGTTTTTCCTCCGCGGAAGTGGAAACGACGGCGAGTCAGAGTGACTTGTGAAGCGGATGCTTCAGACAAGCCACCGGCCACGGCTCACCATACGTTCGTGTGAGTCGATTGGCACCGAAGTCAGTCATCCAACTGTCCAGTCAATGCCTACTCGACGTAAACTTGCGGTATTTGTACGCGCTGCGTCAAATTCCGCAACATGTTTTCGCAAAAATTATGCTTGCAAGGAAGACCGTTTTTGTTATCGCGATCCGCTGTCATGCAACGCAAAGCAAGGTGTGATTCGAAGCAACGACGCAACGAGTCATCCTGTGTTGGTGTGCAACACCAAGTCTTCGTTGGCAACACGCGTTGCGAACTGCATTCGCGTAAAGTGCGGTATAGCAACGCGTTGTGCGCACTCAAGCAAGCAAGCGATGTGTTCAATGGAACAAGGAGAGCTTTAAGACGCTTGCTTGACGTGTCGGTTCAACGGCTTTCGTTGATCACGTTAAAGACCTTTTCCACAACGTGATGGCAAGCTTTAAAAGTCGTGCAAAACTTTTTGCAAAAAAGTTCGCATTCAACACGCGATTAGAAGCTTTGTTGCTGCAAGTGTCGTCTTCAACGCCACGAGTTGTTCATCGGATTGATCTGTTGATAACTGCTGAATGCAAACATGCCGAAGAAGACGGCCATGATTGGTTGGCCATTTTGGAAGGCGTACATCGCAAGCAGCCCGCTTGCGATCACACTCAGCCAAAGTGATTGCGCGATGGTTCCGCGTCCCATCAAGATCAAGCTGCGTGCGATGTGCCCACCATCAAGCGGCCAAACAGGAACCAGGTTGAGCAGCGCCCAAACGACACTCGGAAACAGGTAGAAGGAAACGAGTGCGTAGAGACCTTCGCTATCGATCATCTTTCCCTCGGTGACCCAGGGGATTCGATGCAACCCGGCCGGCATGTTGTCAAAGATGGCGACTTGGAAGCCGGGAATTTTGACCAGCAAGATCACCACCAGCGCCGACAAGAGCTGTAATGCGGGACCCGCGATCGAGATCACCAAGTCCTGACGCGGTCCGATGCGTGCGAACGACTGGCCTGGCTGGAATGTACTGGTCGGGATGGCAAGCCCGCCGAAGTGGTAAAGCACAATCGACGAGTGGATGCCGTAGTAGCGGAACGCCAGTGCATGGCCCAACTCGTGGATCAAGATCGACACAAAGATGCAGATGGTCCACAGCAACAGGAGTGGCCCGATGCCGAAGCGTCCCGTTTCAGCCAATCCGGCAGGGTTTCCAGAGAGCCATGCAAAGTCTCGGCAGAGCGAGTGCCCAATGACGAGCGCACCGAGCCAAAACGTCCAGGCAATTCGAACCGGGAAACCCAGGAAGTCAAAACGGAGGTCATATTGGGACTCGGGCGGTTCCGCTAGCAGCATGATGGGCTCTTCGAGTTCGATGGTATTCGGGCCGACCCAGATTCATCTCCTGTCGGCGTGACAGCTTCACCGCTGGTCAACACGTTCCGGTGAGGGCGGCTGGTCAACGCGTTCCGGTGAGGGCGGCCCTCCGTGGGATATTATTGCTGCGACACGGCGACCTGCCCACGTGTGTTTCGCTGCCGAGGCCAGTTTCTGTCGCGATGATTGCAAACATCGTTTAGAATGCGGCCTCACCGATCGGAAACGTGGCTCGGTCTCGCCTTTTTTACCGCGCCGCACCAAAGGATCCGACACGGTGCTCCCACCTTCCTTTGAATACGTTGGTAACGATGATTCCTTGCGTCGATCAACCGGCCCCACGCTGGATTCGCGTGCTGAGCGATTGTCGCTTTGTCCTGGTCTTTCTGACCGCCGTCCTGATCACCGATCATGCACATGCGACCGAACCCGACCTCGAATCGTTGAACGCATCCGTGTTAGGGGATGCGCCCGAGTTTGTTCGCGAAAACTGTTTGGATTGTCACGACGGACCAGACGCCGAGGGTGGCTTTGACGCTGCTTCGATGCTTCAGGCATCCTTCCGAGCGGATTCGCATGCCATGCATCGTTGGATTCGCGTTTTCGATCGCGTGAATGACGGCGAGATGCCACCGCGTGATGCTGGCGACTTGGAACCCGAGTCGCGAGAACGCTTCTTGAACGAGACTCGGCAAGCAATCGAAGTCACCCTGCAGGCTGATCATCGCGATCGCGGCCGAGTCATCGCGCGACGTCTCACCAATGATCAATTGGAACGAACCTTGGGAGGACTTCTGGCCATCGACCTTCCGTTGGCGCGAATGATTCCCGAGGAGACTCGCGTCGACGGCTTCACGAACATCGCCGCGGCGCAGTCGATGTCGCACTACCACCTCGACGATCACTTGCGAGTGGTCGACCACGCGCTGGACTTCGCGTGGCGGAAAGCATCCAAAGAAATTCAACGTTCCGTGATGGAGTTACCTGCCGAGCGGATTGCCAACAAGCGAGAGGGACAACGCAATCGGGATCCCGAAATGCGTGAAGGTGCTGCCGTCATTTGGTCTTCCTCGATGGCGTTCTATGGACGGATCTCCAACAGCCGAGTCAAACGCAGTGGCTGGTACGAAATCACTTTGAACGCGTCGGCGCTGAATCCGCCAGAGAGTGGAAGCGTTTGGTGCAGTCTTCGAAGTGGTGAATGTATTTCGCGTGCACCGCTGATGTTTTGGATCGACTCGATCGAAGTGACTGAGCAACCTCGTGAGTTCAAGTTCCTGACTTGGATCGAAGACGATCATCTGCTTGAGATCCGTCCCGCCGACAACACGCTGCGTAAGGCAAGGTTTCGCAACGGACAGGTCGGCTTCGGTGAAGGCGAACCGCAAAAGGTTCCCGGCATCGCGATGCACTCATTACGTTTGGAACGCGTCTTTCCGGGAGGAACGACCGAGCAGGTTCGAGAACGACTCTTTGGCGACTTGAAATTGAAGTCGTCTCGCAAAGGGATCGCTTTTGGACGCAACACGACCGCCGAAGACTTGAAACGCGAAGTCACTCGCTTTGCCGCTGCTGCATTCCGAACGGAGCCAACCGCGGAACGCATTCAACCTTACCTGGATTGGATCGACGAGCGGTTTGACGGAGCCTCGCAAGCACCTGACCTGCTCAAGCAGGTTTATCGTGCGATCCTTTGCTCTCCCCGCTTCATGTTTTTTGAGGAACAACCGGGACGCCTGTCGAGTCATGCAATCGCGAACCGTTTGAGTTACTGCCTCACCGGACGTCCGCCTGATGAGTTGCTCCGTCAAGCAGCGGACGCGGGCGAACTGCAATCGAGTGAAGCGATCGTCGCACACGCACGCCGTTTGCTGGACGGACCTCACTTCGATTCCTTTATCAACGAGTTCACGGACCAATGGTTGGACCTCGCCGACATCGATTTCACTGAGCCCGATCGGCGTATGTTCCGCGAGTACGACTTGGTGGTACAGAATGCGTTCCTCGAAGAGACGCGTCGATTCATCACCACGTTGATTCAGGAGAACCGGTCCGCAAGGCAATTAGTCGACGCCGAGTTTACTTGGCTCAATGGAAGGCTTGCGGATTACTACGGCATCGATTCGGAGCTTGAAACGTCCGAGTGGGGAAAGGTCTCTTTGGCGGACCATCCGCATCGAGGCGGTCTGTTGACCCATGGTTCGATTCTCAAGGTGACCGCCAACGGTACCAACACCTCGCCCGTGCTGCGTGGGGTTTGGGTTTGCGATCGGTTGCTTGGAATTCCAATTCCCGAACCTCCCGCAAACGTTCCCGCGATTGAACCGGATATTCGTGGCGCAACGACGGTGCGTCAGATCTTGGAAAAGCATCGTGCCCAATCCGAATGCGCTTCATGCCACGCGCGCATTGACCCACCGGGATTCGCGCTCGAGCACTTCGATGCCGCCGGACGCTACCGTGACTTTTACCTCACCCGCGCCAATGGCAAGTACAAGAACGCCGCCAAAGTGGATTCGGCGTACCAACTTGCCGACGGGCGCGAGTTTGATTCGTTCACCGAGTTTCGTGAATTGGCAGCGAGTGACGTGGAAAACGTTGCTCGAAACTTTGCCGCCAAGTTGATGGTCCATGCGACTGGTCGCGAGATCACTTTCGCGGATCGCAAAGTGCTGGACGAAATCGTCGAAGCCACTCGGGAAAAGCAATTTGGCTTGCGATCGTTGATCGAAGCCGTCGTCGTCTCCGATACATTCCTGACCAAATAGGGTCCCCTGCGATGAATCGATCTGCAAATCCACTCGCGAGACGAACACTTCTGCGTGGGAGCGGCGTTGCGATGGCCATTCCGTGGCTTTCTGCAATGGAGGCACGTGCGGCAACGAAGCCCGACGCTCCCATTCGCCGTTTCGTTTCCATTTCGATCGGCCTCGGATTGCTCGGTGACAATCTGTTCCCGGAAAAGGGCGGCCGTGATTATGAATCGTCACGTTACTTGCAGCCGTTGCAGGATCTTCGTGATCGATTCACGGTTGCATCGGGAATGAGTCACCCCGACGTCAACAACGGTCACCGCGCAGAAGCCAGCATTCTGACGGCGACGCCGATCGGCAATTCGGGCAGTGCCTCCAACACGATTTCGGTCGATCAGTTGCTTGCGAAGCACCTGGGAGATGAAACGCGTTTTCCATCGCTTGTGCTCAGTACTTCGGAAACTCAAAGTCCGTCTTACACCGATACCGGCGCGATGATTCCCGCCGAAAGCTCCCCGGCGAATCTGTTTGCCAGGCTCTTTATTGATCCGTCGGACAAGGAACAGCTTCGGCAAGCCGATCGAATTCGAAGCGGGCGAAGCGTGATGGACTTGATCGGCGAAGATGCGAGACGCTTGCAGCGTGACGTGGGTGCGGCCGACCGGAATCGACTGGACGCGTATTTCACCAGCGTTCGTGAACTCGAGAAACGGATGGCGATGAACGAGCGTTGGGCAAAGCTGCCCAAACCCAAAGTGGAAATGGAACCGCCTGTTCCACCGGATCCCAATGACTTGGTCGGATGCCAATCGATGATGCTCAGTCTGATGAAGCTCGCGCTGCAAACCGATTCAACGCGGTTCATCACCCTTCACATCCCCGCCGGTAACCCCCGTGTTCCCATCAAAGGCGTCGAAGAGGGTTACCACACGCTCAGCCACCATGGACGCGATGGCGAAAAACTGGATCAGTTGGCTTTGATCGAAGACGAAATCGTCGCGTCCTACGGTGACTTTCTGCGGAGTCTGGCGGGGTTTCAGGAGACGGAAGCGTCGTTGCTGGATCGAACGTCGGTCTTGCTCACCAGCAACCTCGGCAACGCTTCCAGCCACGACAATCGCAACGTCCCGGTCCTCCTGGGCGGCGGCGGATTCAAACACGCCGGGCATCTCGCATTCGATCGAAAGCGAAATGAACCACTGGCCAATCTGTTCGTCTCGGTGCTACAGCAAACCGGATTGGGCGTCGGCGAGTTCTCCAGCGGAAAAGGAACGCTGCGAGGGTTGGAGCCAACGGTCTAGCTCGTGCTGCGTCCAGGTTTAATTTTAGGGTCGCAAAGATAGTTGCTTGGCTCTCCGAGCCGAGTCCTCACGGCTCGGAGAGCCGTGCTAAAAAATCACCAACCCTAGTTTCAAGCTCAGGACCCTTCGGGACTTCGGCGTGCAGGCCTCGCTTTCAATCGATTCCGAGCTATCGCTTCCGGTGATGATGCGAACATGGCTGCTCGCCGCCGCTCAGATCGAGACGAGCCTGTGAGTTCAGTTTGATGGCGCATCCGGGGTTTTTCGCGTTGGATTGGACCAATTTTGCGTGAAACACGGGCGTTTCAGGATTCAAGGACGAATTGGCGCGCGGGATGCAACACAGGAACCTTTGTTCCGTCGTCCGTTGCCGGCTCACTGTGAGTCGCCGCCGACGGTCGATACGCCTCCCAATTTTGAAGGTACTTTTATGTTGCGCAAACTCTTCCTTGCTGCAGCCGTTGTTCTTGGTTCCGTCGCCGCCACTCAGTCGACGGCTGACGCCGGTGACTGTTACGGCAATCGCTACCGCAGTGCTTACCGTGGCCCATCCTATCGCGTGCCGGCTTACCGCCCGCCCGCGTATGGCTACGGGTATCGGGCACCCGTGGGATACTACGGTCGTCCGCCGGTCCACGGTGTGAACAATTTCTACGGTGTCTCGCGTTACTCGAGCTTCCGTAGTCCGTACATCGGCCCCAGCGTTGGCTTTGGCTACAGCAGCTTCAGCCCTTACCGTCGCGGTGGAGTTTCCATCGGCATCGGGTTCTAAGCATCGTGGAATTTTAAGTAGGACAGCTTTAAGTAGGACAGGCTTCCAGCCTGTCACACTTGCCTAGACAGGCTGGAAGCCTGTCCTACGTTTTCACAACTTGCCTAGACAGGCTGGAAGCCTGTCCTACTTGATGAGACAGGTGGAACGCCTGTTCTATGTTTCGCCCGGCTTATTCGAGTCGGGCGTTTTCTTTTGTTCTGGGGAGAACTTGGTCACCGCTTGCCAGCGTCTCCGCGAGCACGTTCAATGCGTGTTTGAGACATTCCCCAGCGAGGCAGCGACGCGTGGACAAAAAACAGAAGAAACGGCTCGATGTGATCAATAAAAAGCTCACCAGTCTTCGCCAGCAATTGTCGGGCTCGCGCGAGCAAGCCGACGATTTGGATGAGCTCAAAGAGCTGGAGGACACGATCACGAAACTGGAAGCCGAGGCGGCTGAGATCAAAGCTTCCAAGTAGGTCCGTTAGGACTCCATGTCGCTCAGCGACTTGCCAAGCCGTTTTCGACTGGCGGCGGTCGTGGGAGCTTTCGTCTTGCGACGCCCCTTGGTCGTCGGGGCTTCGTTGCCCAGCAATCGCGCGAGTGCCGGTTGAGCGTCTTGATCGGGCTCTGGCAATCCGATTTGGTCGACGGCGTCGCTGACACCCAACAAGACCGACTGCCGGACGCCGTCACGAAGCCATTGGAAGAAGTTGACGTTCATCGATTCGAATCCTTTCGAGGGTTGCGGATTGGGAAGGTTGTATCGTCCCGCCGATTCGTTATCGGCAGTCCATCCGATACAGCTTGAAACGGTTCTTGAAGTACTTGCGTGCGGGTCTCGATTGAAACTCGAAAAAGGGGTCAGGTACCGAAAACCAAATGGCCCGAAGGGTGCTTCGCATTTTCGGTACCTGACCCCTTTGTTACGGTTTGTCGCGAGTTTATTGAAGCACTCTCGTGCGGGCTTGCCCTGGTTGCTGTGCGGTCAGCGGCGGAGGTGGGGGGGCGATTTCATACCTGGCAAACTCGGCGAAGAGCGGCAGGTGGTCGCTGATTCGATTCGCTTGCTCGAGGCTCAGCCCCAAATCGTCGATGAAATCAACCACACCCATGCGTTGAGCGTACTCCTCGGTCACATTTGAATCGATCAAGATGTGATCGTGGGTCTTTTTCCGGCTCACGTTTGTTTTGATGTCTCCCGCAACGGAGACGACTCCGGGAATCTCGCTCAACAGCCCCAGCTTTTCCGGAGGCACGTTCAAGTCACCGAGTAAGATGAAATCGTCTTCTCCACGAACGCGAAACTCGTACTCACGAACCCTGTGAAACACATCGGCGAGCACATTGATCTCGCTGTCTCGTTCTTCAGGATCGACCAAGTCAGGAGACGTGTGGACATTAATCAAGGTAAAGCGAAAGGGAGCTTTATTGTCGGCTGGATCCACACGGGACTGAAACGACGCCACCATGGGTTCGCGGTACATCCGTCCGTCTGGATCTTGAACGACGTAAGAGCTGTCGGGAATGATCTCGATTCGGGTGCGATCCCAGACGAAGGCGTAGGATTCCTTGCGATGTTCGTTTCCGATCAGCTCGCTGATGACGGCGGCGTACTGTCCGCCGGATGCGTTTAGCAGCGACACCAACTGCTGAAGTGCAACACCGTCCTTCCCTCGGAGCTCCTGGATCGCGACGATATCGAACTTGTTGACGATCTCCGCGATTTTGCCCATCACGTCGATCCCTGTGTCCGAATCGTTGCGATTCGCGGCTTTCGTTTCGCCAAAGTTCTCAATATTGAACGTTGCGATTCGAATTCGATCATTGGGACGTGGCTCGTCCGTCAGCGTGATGGCTTCGCCCTCGAAGGTCACTGACTGACTTCCCGGCAGCCACTGATCGAGCGACGAAAAATCCAACCCGCCGACAAAGAACAGGTAGACCGCGTATAACAGCCCCGCGGTGGTTGCGCTTGGGCCTAACCAGCGCAGCAGCGGATTCGAGCTGAGCTTGGATTTTTTTCGACGCTTGGAAAACAGTCCCACCGCGGCCTCCGTGCCGGTGTTGCATTTCATCGGCATCCCGCCGAGTCTTGTTGTGGCTTTACCTAAACTGCCCCGTCAGCTTCAAGTCCAATTCGCCCCATGAATCCGAACGTGCCGCAAAACGAATCGCTCGAACGTATTCAGCGGCTCGCACGTTTGCTGGACACTTCGTTTCGAGTTCCCGGCACGAAGTTTCGGTTTGGCCTGGACGCGCTCTTGGGTTTACTACCGGTCGGTGGTGATGCGGTCACCGCGATTGCCGGCACCGTTTTGATCGCGCGTGCTTCGCGTCTGGGTGCCTCCAAGGGGCTCTTGATGCGAATGGTTTTCAATCTATTGATCGACTTCACGCTGGGGGCGCTGCCGCTCGTCGGTGACGTGTTTGATTTCTTTTGGCGTTCGAACAGTCGCAACGTCAAACTGCTGGAGTCGCACTTGGCCAAGAAAAACAGCGTGGGCCATCGCGAATGAGTGGAGCAAGCATCCGTGAACACGAAGCGTGGCATCCGTTCTGCGTGCTGGAGCACACCGAAGGCGGTCGTTTCACGCGTGAAACCGGCTCGGCCGGAGTGCATTGGGATTGGATGTTTGCCGTCGATTCCAATGGAACGCTTCGCACATGGTCCGGTGCGGCGGCTAGCTTGGACGAGCTGTTTGGCAAAAGCTCGTCGTCGGTGCCGTATGAACTGTGTTGTCTTCCCGACCATCGCAGACGCTATCTTGAGTACGAAGGCCCAATCAGCGGCGACCGTGGTTCGGTGCGTCGCATTCTAGCCGGCCGATATCGATGCATCGCATTCGATGGGTGCGAGACCACGCTGCTCGTGCACGCCGAGATTGCCAACCAGCCCGTTGGCTTGAAAATCCGTTTGAGTACCGACTCGAATGCGGATTACGGATCGACGGTTTCGGGAGGATCACTTCCACGCGGCGCGGTGGATTCGAAATGGACGTTGGTGATCGCGGTGTCAAACTCGGACGCGTCAAACTCAGACGCGCCAAATTCCGGCATGTCGAACTCGGACGTGTCGAAGCCGGCGAGCGACGCGATGTGATAGATCGCGCCCTGCGGGGTGTACGCCACCAACGAGTCGTCGCCGGTTTGTCCGGCAACAATCAGTTGTTGATCACGCAATGCGATCGACTCCACCAAGATGGGCACATCGACACGCCCGGGGTACACCGATGGCAGTTCGACCAAGGCAATCGTTTCGCCATCGTTTTCGTCCCAGCAGATGCGAAACCCTTGCCGCCCGGCTTCCTTCTCAATCTTTGCTTGGAGCTGAGAGATGGGCAGTGGTAAAGCACCGACGCGAATTTTGTGAACGCAGATTGCCAACCGGTTCGGTTCTTCGGTGAGTTGTACGCTTAGCTCGCACGAGAACACGCCATCAAATCGACGATTTCGAAATTGCGCGGCCACGATCAGTTTGTCGTCTTCGATAAAGACACGTGGGTTTTGCAAACCCTTTTGTTGCAACTTGGGAAACCGTTTCGGCAGTTGATCG
>JBCBOO010000063.1:0-25705 GCA_039821235.1 Planctomycetota bacterium | reverse complement strand
CAAGTTATTCGGATTTGATGTTCCCGCTCCGTTTTCCGCCAGTTTGCCGATCCCAACAGGAGCTGCCACGTCATACCTCGGGATCCCCGGTGGAACTTTCAATACCCTCAGCAATCTGGTGGGCGGGTCTCTCCGTCTCGGAACCTTCGATGGGCGAAATGCGACGGTGTCTCCCATCCGTGCCACCTCGAAAACGCCCGTTTTTGATGCCGCGCTCAGCACCGCTCGATTGACAAGGCAACAAAACCAAGAGTCGTTCGACAACTTTGTTAACGAGGCAAGTGACTTTCGCGATGACCTCGTCGAAGACATCGACACACTCAGCCGTCGCGGTGCAGAATCGGCACGCAAGTTCTTGAACGAAAAGCGAGCCAACTTCAGGAGTCGCTCTGCCGATGCCATCGGAGGAATCAAGAATCGTACGCTTCGCAATGCGGTGCTTTCCACCCAGCAAAAGTCCAGGCAGTTGTACAACTCGACCGCTGGGGCTCGCCAATCCGTCAACCAGTTTCTTGACAACACGAAAAACAACCTGGCTGTGATCGCCGACCGCGGTCTTCCACGAGTAGTACCCAAGGTGAAAGCCACCGCAAAAGCGGTGATCAACAACAAGCGTGTTCAACAAGCTGCGACCGCTCGCGGCTACGGCTCGTATGTAAAAGCCTATAAGGCTGGGAAGAAAATCTTCTCTGACAAAGCGCCCGCCATACGCCCAAAATTCGGTGTCTCGAGTGCTTCCCAAGAATTAAATATCTCACCTCTGGATATCAAACGGGACCTTACACTCGGAGACACTGGTGGGATCGGCCTGAATGTCACTACGCCGGGCATCCAAATCAGCATGGAAAAAGAGTTTCCCCTCGGGCCGCCACTCATGGCGGGTCCCATCCCGATTGCACGCATGGTCGGGTTCTTGGGCGGTGGGGTGAATGCCGCCTTCAAGTTCTCCTATGAGTATCGACCTGTCGGAGGGACGCTTGCTGCAACGGATATCGTTGCTTCCATGCCGATCGCGCTCAACTTGGAAGGCGGATTCCGCGGCAAGTTCCTCGAGGGCATCGGGACGTTGGATGTGGGTCTGAATGTAAACTTTTCGTTTGACGCTTTTGATCTTCCAGAAAAAGGGACCTCAACGCCCATCGCCTTGAAGGTCAATGTCGTGGGCACGGCCTCGACGGCCTTCCCGCAACGCACCTTCCCGATCGCTGAGCAGCCGTTGGTGACGGCGTCCAACTTCGTTGACAGTAAGTCGTATGTTTACAATCCGATCTTGGCGGAGGCCAAGCGTTTTTTAACCGGTGCGGCTCTGTCAACCGATTCCTCCGGACAAGACGATGGTTCCGAGGCTGTTTCGTATGCCGGTTGGTCGACGGGCGGATTACCGAGTCAGGAAGTTCTCGATGCGGCTTCCGACCTGTCCGTCTCACTCGATTCCGAGTCGGGCCTTTCGCAAACGATCGACGAATCGGCGTTGCCGCTTCAAGTGTCCGACGATCCTTTCACTTACATCGGAAGCAACACGACACCGATCGAGTACAACGTTGCACTGGGTGAAATCGACGATCAAGCGCGTTTGCGATTTCACCAAGTCGATACCGGAGACGCTTCGCACGCGATCACGGTTCTCGCCGATGATCCCAGCCAAACGCTAAGCGCCGTTCTCGTTGATGACAACGGAACGGTTCTCGATGTGCAATCGGGCACCGGCACCCAAACCATTTCGCTGGAAAACGTTCCCGCCGGCTCCTACGGAATCGTCAGCTATTTCATTGACGGCTCCACCGGTTTGATCGCGTTCCAAGTGAATGGGCCGTCGACGAGTTTGCCGGACTTGGTTGCCGACCTGCACCCCATCGGGGACGTCGTCTACGTCGATCAAAAATCGGCGGCGACGTTCACCATTACCAATGCAGGGACGGCGGCTTCGGAACCGACGAAAGCCCGTTTGATGCTTTCACGTGACACGACGATTGATGTTTCCGATGCGGTGTTAGGCGTGCCGGTGATCATTCCCAGCCTCGCGCCCGGGGAACGGGCCGAATTCACGGTGCCGTGGCAAGTCCCCGAGAACGCGGACTACAGCGCGATCGGCGTCTGGGTCGACCGGTTCGAAGAAACATCGCAGTCGTCCACGTTCAATGATGTGGCTGCCAGTCGCGTGGAAATCAGGCTCCCCGCCGACGTGTTTGAACCCAGTGATTCACCGGAAGACGCGGTGTTTGTCCTACGCCCGGTTCCCGGAACGATCTTGCCAGGAATGACTTTGGAAGATCGCACGGACGACGATTTCTACCTTTTCTATCACGATGGCAGTGACGGACAAATCGTCGTGCAATCCAGCCGCGATGACCTCGCGCCTTCGATCGCGTTGTTGGATATCAACGCGGTTCCAATCGCTGGCCGCTCCATCTTGGAGCAAGAAGAACGATCACAAAACGTCTTGAGCTTGGAAGATCTACCAGCCGGAGAGTACTACATTCATCTCTATAGCGAGTCGCCACTGGCGTACAACCTTGAGTTTGATGTTGCCCCACTGCCGACTCAGCCGAACTTGGTCGCACTTGATCTTCGAGACGGTGTCACACTGACACCTGAAATCGAGATTGACTATTCGGCAACACTGGCGAACTTCGGATCCGCCGGTGGACCCGTCAAGGTCATTGGTGAACTGCTTGTTGATGATGTCATCGTCGACACATCGGAATTGGAACTGCCGGCGATGCAGCACAATGATCTCTTCGAAATCGATTTGCCGGTTCGTGTTCCCGCGTCGGCGGCGGGCGAGTCGCTGGTCTATCGGATACGGACGCTCACCAGCGACTTGGAAGGCAACCAAGTGGAACAGTCCACGCAGGTTCTGCTAGCCGCCGGTGAGACGGTCGACACTTTCGAACTAACCGAAATCGAAGAAGGCAGCGTCGATCTGGGTGTCCTGCGGGGCAACGGATCGCAAAGCGGGATGAGACTGGGTGATCCCGGGGACGTTGACTACTTCCAATTCCAAACGGTTTCCGAAGGAGCGAACTCGTTTTTGGAAATCAACGGCGATGCGACACGAATTGATGCGGTGCTTTATGATCAGGAGGGCACTGCCATCGCGCCACGGTTAGTCGGCAGCCGGTTGCGATTTGATTTTCCCACCGCTGGCGAGCATCTGCTCCGCATCTCGTCCACCGAGCTCAGTGGCGAAGAGTCATTGGCGTATGGGCTTACTTGGGTGACGCCAACGGCGGACGGAGCTAACTTGCGCGTCGATGCGGCCGCGGAGTCGTTCGTGGTTGGTGCCGGAGAAGACCTGCGGCTTGCGGTCCGGTTGGAAAACAACGGCAATCAAATCTCGTCGCCTACTTCATTGTCCGTGCGATTGTCCGATGACGACGCGATTTCCGTTTTGGAGGATCCTGCAGCGGTAAGTGGTTTTGCCGTGCCGGCCATCGAGCCCGGTGGTGTGACGTTCGTTTCGGTCGACGTTCCCATTCCTGCCGACCATTCCGTCGGTCAAGGGTACTACGCGGTCTTCTTGGACTCATTCGCGGGCGAAACCTCGTCGGCTGACAACATGACCGAAACACTCTTGTTGACCGTTGAACCGGGCGAAGATGCATTGGAGCCTAACTCGGATCCAACCTCTCCGACGATTGTCCCGGGCGACCAGGAAGTGGTGACTCTGGAGGACCTTACACTCGGGGGAGGTGACGTTGACCTGTTTGGATTCTCGCTCGCTGACGAAGGCGACTTCAATGACGCAGTGGTTATTGATTACTCCAGTGCCGAAGGCCCGCTGCTGCTCTCGCTGTATGATGATTCGGGCAACCTGATTCGCGGTGCCGAGGAAGTCGCGGGAAGTTCAGTCGTCGCGCTGGGAGGATTGCTTCCGGGTAACTACTTGGTGGAGGTTCGCGGCAAGACGGAATGGGTGACCAGTTCGGATTACTCGATTGAGTTTTCGCGTGCGTTTGCCCCCTCGTTGCCCTTGATCGTCGACCGGAACGCGGACATCGGTGGTGGCAATGATCGTCCACCCGTTGGTGGCGATGGCCAGATCAGTGAACGACTGTCGGAGCATCTAGACGCCCATTTCCAAGCTGCGTTGCAGCGATGGGAGTCGGTTTCCGATGTCCCTCTTCCCGACATGGAAGTGACGCAAGACGATTTGCCCGCCGGCTATCTGGGGCTCGCGGAAATCACGCAGTGGTCCGGCGACGGTCAGCCGGTGCGAGGTAAGATCACTGTCGACACCGACGCCGATGGCCACGGTTGGTGGATTGATTCCACACCGGGCGAAGACTCCGAGTTCACGCGGACCTACGGTGAAGGCCAAGCCCTCGGTCGTCCCGGCGAAACTCGCTACGATCTGCTCACGCTCTTGATGCACGAAGTCGGACACCTTGCCGGGTTCACCGATTCCTTTGGCGGATTTGCATCCTTGATCGTGACCAGCGATGGGATCTCACGGATCGCAACGGACCAAGGAGATGTCTTGCTCACTGGCGATCGCGATCATGTTACGACGGGAAGCCGCCCGTTTGATCTGATGAACCCGACACTGCGCCCGGGGATTCGCAAACTGCCAAGCATGATGAATGCGGAGGTCCTGAATCGCGCCCATGGAACGAATCTCAACGAGAATGGCGATTCCGGCCAACTGCCGCTGCAGTCACAACCTGGCTTCATCTCGCTGTCGGTGACGCTCGATGAGTCGGGTGACAATCGCGATCACATTGGCCTTCGCAATGCTGATTTGCAAATCACCGATCCGCAAGATCAGGCGTTCGGATGGCGAACGGTCGGTGAGGTGCGGGTTGTGGATGGAACAGCGACGATCGGAGAAACCGCCGGACTGATCGGTGATCTTTCACAGTCCTTTGTGATTCCCGGCAATGCGAACGAACTGTCATTCACGATCGGCGAATTTGACTTGGACCTTGCGAACGGCCCGTTTCCGTCGGAAGCCTTCGAAGTCTCCTTATTGGGAATCGACTTGCAATCGCTTACCGGTTCCATTCCTGAGTTGCAGGGCAGTGATGCGTTGTTGAACATTCAAGCCGATGGGTTGGTGTCGTTGGCGCCGGGCGTTCGGATCGAGGGTGTTGAAAGCGGCGATACGTTGAACCTGTCTCAGCCGATCGATGTGCGATTGGAGCTGCCCGCCGAACTCGCCGGTCGAACGGCCAGTCTGTATTTTGATCTCATCGGATTCGGTGATGACGATAGCAGTGTCGACATCAGGAACATCCGGTTGACGACCGATCTGCCGCGAAGTTGGCAGAATCCCATCAATCGTTTCGACGTCAACGATGGTGGGCAAGTCTCTCCCCTGGACGCGTTGGTGGTGATGAACCAACTCGGTTTGCCAACAGTCCATACACGTAAAAGTGGCCAGCTGTTTGATATCACCGAATCCATTGGCCCGCCACAATTCTATGACGTCAATGGAGATGGTCGTATCACACCGTTGGACGCATTGCAAGTCATCAATCACTTGGCGCGAACCGAGGGCAGCTCGAATGCACCGCAGGGCGAAGGAGTCGAATCACAGCGATCCTCTTTGTTGCGAAGCGGTTCGGTGGTGACCGATTCGTTGCCCATGACATGGACCCACTCCGCTGACGTGATTGCCGACCATCATTTGGCAGTCGCCCCCGAGGTTGTCCAAGATCAACCGGAGCGAACGAGATCAGCTGGCAGAGTTCTGCGTGAGGAGACCGCCGTCGAGTTTGACTTGGGCCTGCCAGAGTCTCTCGCGAACGAAGTGTCTCGAGAACCAAACGCGGTCGATCAAGCAATCGATCTCCTGTTTGCCGAGGGCTTGGATTTCTAAGCAGCGGGGTTTCCGTTTTCATCTGGGAGGCGTCCCGACATTAAGTCGGCGACGCTGCGCAGCCAGGGGACACGGTGCAGGAAAATACGAATCACGGACGTCAGCGGCGTGGCGAGGAACATGCCGACGATGCCCCACATCATGCCCCAGAACATGAGCGCGACAAGGATCGTCACGGGATGAAGATTCGATGAGTCACCCATCATTTTGGGCTCCACCAAATTTCCACTTGCCACCTGGATCAAGCCCGTCGCGGTGATCACGCCTACCATCCAAAGGATGTTCCCCGAGGGATCCAACAAAATCAGTGGGACCGGCAAGAGGCTGGCGACGAGTGGTCCGACGTTGGGGATGAAGTTGAGCAGAAACGCCAAGACACCGAACGTGAGTGCCATCGGGACTCCAAACAGGTAAAGCGTCAGCCCAAACGCACCGCCGGTAAAAATCGAGATCACCGTCTTCAGCGAAAGGTACGATCGGATTTGATCATCGATCTCACGTGCCATCGCACTGGAGTCGCCCAGGGTGGACGTGCCGATCAGCAAAAAGAAGACGTAGATCAGTACGACAACGCAATTGGAAACGAGGCTTAAGAAGACCTGTGAGATTTCGGTGATGGCGTTTCGAAGAAAGGCGTCAATCAACTTGCTCGGATCCGTTTCCGGCACAGCGGCTTCGCCCTCCAAGCCGGGATCTGCGGTTTGTTCTGTTTCGGTTTCAGCATCGATCGGGGGCATTTCCGTGGAGTCTTTCGCGGGTGATCGTTTCCCCAACGCAGTGATGGAACTTCCAATGCTCTCCGATTTCCTTTCTAACGTGTCAACGATGTCTTCCACACGTTTCAAATAGTCGTTGGCCGTTCCTCGCAGCTCTTTGACAGACCCCCAAATCGCGGCGGCGAAGACGGTCATCAAAAGTAGGCCCAGAACAAAACTGAGTCCGGATGCGACCAGTCGATTGACGCCGAGCCGGTTTTCCAGCCACTTCAGCATCGGAGTCACGCCACTGACGACGAACAACGCGACGACCAGTGGCACCAAGACGGGACGCAGCCAGTAAATGGAAAACGTCCCTAAGATGACCGTGATTACGACCAAACAGATGCTTTGAACTCTCTGGTGGTTAAACTTGTCGGGAAGATCCATCGAATCGCAGCGGCCTAAGTTTGGAAATTGACAGAGCACCAGTCTACACGTCTTCGCTCCGGAGCGACGGTGCCAACGGTTCGCCGACCTCTTCAAGGGAAGTTCGCTGAATACCGCCCGGAAAGGAGCGTTCCCAATTGTACAATCGAGCACCGGATCATCTTCCTCAGCCGAGCTTGGTAAACCCTCATGGCACATGAACGTCTCAGCGTCTTTGACATGCTGAAGATCGGTGTGGGGCCGTCCAGTTCCCACACCATGGGACCGTGGCGAGCCGCCCAGCGGTTTCTGCGAGCGTATTCTACAAACGAGCTTAAAACCGTTTCGAGCATCCAGGTCGATTTGTTCGGTTCGCTCGCCAAGACGGGTGTCGGGCATGGAACCGATATCGCGATTCAACTCGGTTTGATCGGGGAGGATCCCGAGACGATTGACGTGGGGACCATTGAGCAACGCATTGATCAAATCGCTCGGCACAAGCGACTCCGGCTCGGAGGGATCCAAGAAATCGAGTTTGACCCAAAATCCGATCTGCGGTTTCACTTTCGAGAGCAGTTGCCTTTTCATCCCAATGGCATGCGTCTCTCGGCACGTCTGGAAACCGGCGAGTTGCGGGAAGAGACGTACTACTCCGTCGGTGGTGGCTTCATTGTTCAGGAGGGTGTTGAAGAAACGCCTGAGGAGCATTCGCTGCCGTTTCCGATCAACACGGCCGCCGAGTTGTTGGACCATTGCCGTCATCAGTCCTGTCGCATTTCGGAGATCGTCAGAGAGAACGAGCTTTCTTGGCGTAGCGCGCCAGAGACGGCTAAGCGAATGGAAGCCATCAAAGACGCGATGTTTGCCAGTGTTCATCGTGGTTGCCGAACATCGGGCGTGTTGCCGGGTGGCCTCAATGTTGAACGCCGCGCCAGTGCCATGGCTACGACATTGCTGGGTGCAGCGGTCCCCGAAAAGGTGGAGGACTTTATCGATGCGATTCGCAATCAACCGCATGATTTCCAACGCGTGCTTGACTGGGTGAGTTGCTTTGCACTGGCGGTCAATGAGGAGAACGCGTCGTTTGGCCGAATCGTGACCGCACCGACCAATGGGGCGGCCGGCGTGATTCCCGCTGTCTTGATGTACGGCGTGTGTTTTTGCGGATTTGATGCAGACCGCTACCAAGACTTTCTCTTTACGGCTGGAGAAATCGGTTGCTTGTTCAAGAAGGGAGCCACCATTTCAGCCGCCCTCGGCGGATGCCAAGCCGAAATCGGCGTCTCGTCTGCCATGGCGGCGGCGGCCTTGACGGAATGCCAGGGAGGTTCGCCGGCGCAAGCCACCGACGCTGCTGAAATTGCGATGGAGCATCACTTGGGGATGACGTGCGACCCGATTGGTGGGCTGGTTCAAGTTCCCTGTATCGAACGCAACTCCATGGGGGCAATCAAAGCGATCACCGCCGCACAACTCGCCCGCCAAGACCGCGCGGCTCCCGCGGTGGTTTCGCTCGACAAAGTGATCAAGGCCATGTGGCAAACGGCACAAGACATGAACTCGCGTTACAAAGAGACGTCCGAAGGCGGATTGGCGGTGCAGATCCCGGTCAACGTCATCGAGTGCTAACTTCGATCCAACTTCTTTTCGCCAGTGGCGATCAGGAAGAGGCGTGGATTCGGCCCGCATCACGCACCTAAGGCTGTGCTCGCGCAATCACGAATCCGATTCGTGAAAAGCAATTCAGGAAGGCGTTCAATCCCTTGTCTCGCGCCAACACTTCCACAAAAGAAGTAGTTGAAAGAGGGATCGATCCTCAAGCGGCGGACAGTGGTTGGCCGAGGAGTGGGCAGGAAATGGTGACAGAGTTGAGCTCAAACGACGCGCGGCCACACATCGTGATCGTTGGCGGTGGTTTCGGCGGTGTCAATGCGGCCAAAGAACTCGGGAATTCCGAGGGCTGTCGCGTCACGATGATTGACCGCCGCAACCATCATTTGTTCCAGCCGCTGCTGTATCAGGTTGCGATGGCGGGACTCGATCCGTCCGACATTGCATCTCCCATCCGCACCATCCTGAGCCGCTACGAGAATACGTCCACTTTGCTCGGCGATGTTACCGAGGTCAACCTTGAGAACCGCTGCATTCACACCGAATCCGGATGCATCGCGTATGACTATTTGATTCTTGCTTGCGGAGCTGGCGTCAAGTATTTCGGTCACGACGGCTGGGAACCGTTCGCACCGGGACTGAAAACGATCCCTCAAGCGACGGAGATTCGGAGGAGAGTCTTGTCCGCTTTCGAACGGGCGGAAGGCATGACCGATACAGAAGAACAATCCAGGCAATTGACGTTCGTCATCGTTGGTGGCGGCCCCACCGGGGTGGAGCTTGCCGGAGCCATCTCGGAGATGGCCAACAAAACGCTCCGGCGTGACTTCAAGAATATTGATCCCGCATCAGCCCGCGTCGTTTTGATCGAAGGCGGAGATCGGGTGCTCAGCTCATTTGATACGAAGCTGTCCGACTATGCCAAGAAGGCATTGGAAACGCTGGGTGTGCAGGTCCGACTTGGCGAACAGGTCAGTGAAATCTCTCACGATGGTGTTTTGCTGGGGCAAGAGTGGATTCCATCGGCGACCGTTATTTGGGCAGCCGGCGTGAAACCAAGTTCACTGGGACGCAAAGCAGGCTTGCAATGCGATCGTTCGGGACGCGTTCTTGTCGAGGATTCGATGGCGGTCCCCAACCATTCCAACGTGTTTGTCATTGGCGACATGGCCGCGGCCAGCGATGTCGACGGCAAACCGTTACCCGGCGTGGCACCGGTCGCCGTCCAACAGGGACGCTACGTGGGCAAGCTGATTCGAGATGAAATCAAAGACGGCATCGAGGTCGAGCAGCGGAAACCGTTTCGTTACTTTGATAAAGGCCAGATGGCGACGATCGGAAGGCGCCGAGCCGTTTTGCAGTCCGGGAAACTAAGGCTCACCGGCACCATTGCTTGGCTCGGTTGGCTCTTCATTCACATCGTTTACTTGAATGGAATGCGCAACCGTCTCTTTGTCTTTCTCTCGTGGGCGTGGTCTTACGTACTCTTCTCACGTGGTGCGCGTTTGATCGTCAGCAAAGACTGGCGGCAAGTTCAGCAAACCGGCACCTAGCGAAGCGTCTTACGAGAGCAATGTGGCTTCGGCGACCAATCCGGGGCCGAATGCGAGCATGAGCTGTGGTCCTTGCGGCACACGCTCTTTGGCGGCTATTTCTTCCTGCAATACAAATGCCACCGTCGGCGAAGACATGTTGCCGCGGCTCGCAAGCACGCGACGTGAAGCGGCGAGTTTGGAGGGACACAGACCGAGTGATGCTTCGGTGGCGTCCAAAATCCTGGGGCCACCCGGATGAACATACCATCCGACGATGTCATCGAATGAAACGTGGTGACGTCCGAGCCAGCCGGCCAACCACTCTCGCAAGTGCCCCTGAATGCTCACCGGAACTTGACCCGTCAATTCCATGTCGAAACCGTAGTCTCCGATTCGCCATGACATTTGATCGCCGCTGAGTGGGATTCGAATCGAGGCGCTGTCAATCACCGAGAGTGCTCGATCACGTGTGGAATCAATGTGCTGCGGCCCTGCCGGCAAGGCCATGTGTTCTGGCCCCGCCAGTAAGGCCGCCGCCGCTCCGTCGGCAAAGAGCGCATTGCCGATCATTGCTTCGTCTTGCCAATCCAAGCGGTAGTGCAAGCTGCATAGTTCGACGGCACAGATCAACACGACCGCATCGGGATCGGCGGCAACCAAGCCGCGGGCGACACGAAAGCCGTTGATCAAACCTTGGCAGCCCATAAACCCGACTTGGACACGTTGCACGGTTGTCGGCAGGCCGAGTGATTCTTGAAGAAACCAATCCAATCCGGGGGCGGAGAATCCGGTGCAGGAAACCGTGACGAGATGAGTCACATCGCGCGGTTGCAACACGCGTTTGCTCAGCACCGTTTGCTTCGATTCAATCTCTTCCATCAAGGCGTCCATTCCGAACGCGGAGCGGCACGCTTCACCGGCGAGCGACGGAGCAAACTGTTGGTACAAACTCATGCGTTGTCCGGTCGACGGGCCACGTCCGCCGACGTCACTTTCCTGCTTCCACTGATAAGCAATGCGGTACGGAACGACGGTGCGCCGCCGCTGGACGCCCGACTTGCGAAACAGCATGCTCAACAAACGATCTTGACGCTTGTTTTCGCAGATGATCTCCCGAGACATTGCAAGTGCGTCGGTTTGCGTGACTTCATGACGCGGGACAGCGGTTCCAAGGCCGACGATTTGACACCGGGAGGGATCGGGCCTGTTGGATGGAGTCAACTGCGAATTGTCCGATAGGAGGAAAGAGCGATAGCGCGCCGACGGAGAACCGTACAAGCGAAGGATGCCGCAACGTGCGGGAGATCAGACGGCATCGTTTTTTTTGCGGGCCGATCAGTTGTTTTAGGTGATGGGTCCATCGCAATGGAATCTCTGGCGACCAATGATCAATCGCTTCGTCCGCAAATTCCACGACACCGAGTCCGGCACGCAGCGCCCATGCCATGCCCTCTCCGGTGAAGGGTTCGACATAGCCGGAAGAGTCTCCCGCAAAGAGAACGCGATGGTCTCCCGCGACCTTGCGCCGACGAGTGAGCGTCGTGGTCCCCGCGATGTGGGTGGATTCGAGCCCGTCGTCGAGTTTCAAATCGCATGTCTCCAGGATCTCTCGACAGGCCGAGGCAGGGCCAAGCTGACGCACCGAAGCCCGATCGACGGCGGCCGCAAGATTGATGGTCGCCCGCTCGGTGATGACGAGTCCGACATAGCCGCTGGAAGCGACGGTCATGTAAATCGTGCCCGGTTCGATGACGGACGCTGAATGCTGCGGTGCGACTTGCCAAGACGCGCCCAAACCAATGCGTGAATCCTGCGCGACAACGGTTTGGTTTTCGAATGCGTCCTGACCTGAGCTTTCGTTTCCAGACTTGGCGCTTAGACCGCTCGCATCGACGACCAACTTTGATCGGTAGGTCCGTTTGTGAGGATCAACCAGTTCAACATGTGAGTCATGGTGAGAGTGAATTCGGACGTGGGTGTCGCATAGGAATGCCGCGCCTTCGGTGCAAGCCTGTTTTGCGAGCACCCAGTCCATTGCATCCCGGGAAACGGCATGTCCACCTGGCAGGGCCAGCTTGAGCGACTTGCCTTTGCAATGCAGTTGATAGTTCTCCAGTGCATGTCCGCCGATGGATTCCACTGCGGGCCAGCATCCAGCGACTCGCAAGCTCTCGACCGCATCCATGTTCAGGCAAGCGCCGCAAACTTTGGATCGGGGAAACGTCGAACGTTCGATCAACAGCACTTTCCGCCCCAAGCGAGCTAAGCCCAGGGCCGCGAGAGAGCCCGCCAAACCCGCTCCGATCACGATCGCATCCCACGTGGTCGAGGAAGCCGTTTGGTGATCCAAGGTGGATGGAAGCGTCGGGTGCGCGAGTTGCTTCATGAGGGATCACAAACAAATAGGAACCGTTCGGGCCAGACCTTCCGTCGCTCGAGAATCTTCAGCCCGACTCGCTGGCAGTGCTCGACCATCTCGTCGATCGTCAATGCGGCTCGAACGCTGAGCGGACCATCGACATGACAGACCGGGTTTCGGGTGAGCAGACGAATGCCGTACTTCGCGAGAGAGTAGCCGAGGCGGGAACGAATCAAGTCACTCAAGATGACACGATGCTTGGCGATGGTTCGCATCGAGTCAAGGATTTCCAGAAGCGAATCTTGTTCCAGATGATGCAAAAAGAGGGATGTGTAAACGATGTCATAGGATTCCGGCATCGCGTCGGCGAGCACATCTCGGCAAAGAAATCGAACATCCGCGTTGACTCTCTCGGCTTGTCGCGTCGCATACTCCGTTGCAAACGGGCTGATGTCACACCCGGTCACTCGGACAGCGACGCTCGCACGTTTCGCACGCCGGTCCACTCCGATCGCCACGTCGCCACCGCCGCTGGCCACGTCCAAAAGACTGATCGGTGTGTCCGCAGCTGTTTCGGCCCAAGATGCGATGGGTTTCCAAAGGCTGCCCACGACGCCGCTGAATCGGTTGACACGGGAAAGCCCGCGTAAGGCACCCGCGTGGAGTTCCGTCGACAGGTCCGGTTGATCCATCCATTCGTCTTGCCGGTCACGGGTCTTCAAGTTCATCTCGGGCTACCAAAGGTGCCAGGCGCCGGAGTAACAGACGTAGATTCCCAAAAGCAAATTCGTGACGGCGTGGGCGAGCACGCAGTTCCAGAACTTTCCCGTTCGCACCATGACGACGGTGATCATGCTGAACCATAGCGCGGCGGCGACCATTTCACCGGGGTGTGTGAGCACCGCGTAGGCAACTGCGGCGCCCCAACCGAGTCGTCCGATCCCTGACAAAGGAAGTTCGTGCCAGTTCTCGGTCTCAACGGCACGCATCACAAACCCACGCAGAAACAGCTCTTCGGCGACCGGAATGCACAGTGCCAGCAACATGAATCTGGCGAGAAGGAACCCGATCAGTGCGGGACCGGAGTATGTCTCAAACGGATTGACGGCATCTCGCACCTCCATCCATTCGGTCGAAAACCCGAGCCCATCCAGGACGTACCGTTCCACGTTCCATCCGCACACGACGACCCAAAGTACAACGCCGATCACGCCGGCCAGCCACCCCCAGTGATCGATCTCGACTGGAAACGTTTTCGCGATCGATTTCCAAAAGAACCCGACAATCGCAAGCACGGCGATGACGCGGGCGACCACGAGGGCGCAATAGACCGGCCCATTGACGGTTTGGCCCTCTTCCACCGGGCTGGTGTCGAAGAAGACACCGACGGCAAAGATCGCGATCAACGGCAAGACCATGGCCGCTTTCCGGCGGGTCGCCTCGCTCGCGGCAGAATCACTCACAGCAGACTCGATTCAACTTCGCGGCTATAGACCGCCAAAGCCGTTTCGAACGTTTCCGCTGAAATCTTGTATTCCGGATTGGAATCCGTGTAGCGATTGCAGTGTTCCACAAGTACTCGATAGAGAAAACGGAACAAGTGCCGGGGGACTCGGAGCGAATGAAATGCCGAGATAACGCGGTTGTAGTCAACGCCCGCGAAAAGATCCTTGGGTTCGGGGGCCGAACCGTCACTGGCACAGGCCATCATCCGCGCTCGTGCGAGGTCATACAGTGACTCGCCGGTCCACTGAAACGACGGAATCACGTTTTGCTTGTCCAGCCGGGCACGCTCGTGAAAGTCACGTGATTCGCGTTCCATTTCACGATGCAGTTCTTGCGGCAACATCAGCTTGAAACTGACACCGGGATGCTTGAGCAACTTGTTGTCCAGCAACGGCCAAACGAAGAGCTGCATCAACTCCGACTTGCCGCCGGTCAAGTGGGGTTCGTCGACACGATCCATCAACACGATGATACGCGAGTATCCCAATCGTGCGATCACGGACTGAAACTTGTTCAACAGTTCATAACGATCATCGGTTCGGTCGTAACGGGGCAGCGGTTGACTGGCCAGCTCCTTGGCTGGAATCGAATGCAGCACCTTCCGCATCGATCCGACTTCGCGGCGCCCGACGCGCATGTGCCGCCGAATCTGCAGAGCGGCAAAGTAGGTCTTGGCCAGTCGAATCAGATAGGGCATCGAACCGATCGCCATCAACACCGGCGCGAGCCACAGATAGTCCCACACGGATTTGGTCGCTTCACCCTCCGCGGCGTCGCCTCCACCGCTACCGGTGATCATGAAATACAGAAAGCCGATGGCGACCAGCGCGGTCCAAGCGATCGCGCCCCAACAACTGAGGTGGGACACAGTATTGCCGAACCCGAGTTTCTTTCTCAGTTCGTTCCAGCGTTCGACAAAGGAACCATCGCTGGATTGGTCGTAGCAGGAAGCCAGTAGCAGCAGGTCCCGCGAAGCGGTTCGGTCGAGTGCGGAGAGCTGCCCCGCGGCGATCCCATCGGTGACTTGGTCGGATTTTAAAATCTGGTCGACCAATCGGGTCACACCCAAACAGAGGATCGCATCCATGTGATCCCAAAGTTTCCATTCTCGGAGCACTCGTTCGGGTTTGCGGTTTACCCGCCGGCTCATGCGTTCGCTGAAGTGATCCAGGAACGGATTAAAATCGTCATACGCAATGGTGTAGACCCGCTGCTTCGGATTCTCTTCGTTGAACCGAATCAGATGACGCAGTACCTGGAGTCGCATGGCGGTCTTGCCGGAGCCCTTGGGTCCGAAGACGATCGCGGTCGAAGGGTCTTTGGGGTCACCATAGACTTTGTCCCAGACCGGATGATAAGCATTCGCGATGCAGTGTTCCTTGAACACCAAGTCGGTTTGAGCATCCTCTTCCGCAAACGGGTTTCGGATGATGCCATGATGTTCGAGGAAACTTTGAATATTCATTCGAGACTTCGAAGTAATTGCGTCGCGTCGGCTTACCAATCGCCTTTATTGTTCGACAGATTTGACCATCTTGACGAACTTTTCGCGATTGGCCTTCACGGTTTCTTGAGGGCCAATCATTTTGACGAAGTAAAGGCGTCCCGTCGGTGCGGCCAAAATGGCGCCCGCCATGGCGTAGTTTTCGCGTTGAACGGTTTTGCCGGGTGCGAATGGACCTCCGCCCATGCTTTCCGCGAACGAACCACTGACATCGATCAAATGGACTTCGAATGGACCGGCTTTGATCTTCTCGACCTTTTGGTCTTCGGGTTTGCCACCCGAAAATTGGCCTTTCCAACGTTTAATGTTGGGTTCGACACCGCCACCGGCAGCCATCATGGTCAACCGAGCTGTTTGACCGTCTTCTCCGACCTTGAATTCGTGCTCCAGGATTCGTGACTTCGGTTGCGTCCGCTTGAATTCCTCGGGGACCTCCATCGTTCCCATTTTGAAAACGTCGACCGATACCGCTTCGGCCGTGTCTTCGGCAAACGCGTTTCCTGGTAAGACGGTGACGGCTAACAAGGCCGCTAGTATCGCAAGCGAAAAATTCAGTCGCATCTTTTTCTCTCCGGTCCAAAGTTGTCGGTGCAAAACAGAAGGTTTATTTGGTCACAATCAACAGTGTGATGATCAACGTGATGACCAAAACGGCCAGGATGACCATCGTCGCGACACGGCGTGTGCTGCGTTTCTTTCTCGTGGTTCCGATGCCGGAATCACCCGCCAGGGAAGAGTTGCGGGTGATCGGATAGCCGAGTCGGCTCGTCTCTTCGTGAGCGACGGACTTGGTGACTTTCCCGTTCCCATCGGCAAATAGATCATTGGACGCAGGTGAAACCGGCGTCGGCAATTGGTCGGCGACATCCGAGAGCGCCTCCGCGGCCTCGCGCCATTGCGGCCACCCATCACGCCAGAGCAGGGCCGTTCTGGCGACTCGCCCCTCTTTGATCCAGACTTTGAGGACATCGGTGGTGGCCGGGCCGTATTGGCCGCCACTGGGAGGACGCACGTACCACGTTGCGTTGGTGTCGTCATCGTCCAGCAATTCCGCGTCGTTGCCATCGCTGGTGGGCGGCGCTTTGGTTTTCAGTTCGGTTGCGCCGGCACTTGGAGCAGACGCGGCACTTGGAACGGACGCGGCACTTGGAACGGACGCGGCACTTGGAGCAGACGCGGCACCGGCATGATTTTCTGAATCAACGCGGATGCTCGGAGCGGATTGCGCTGTGGAATGTGTTTGAGCGGGGAGGGACGGCGTGGAGCCACTTCCCGATGTGGACTCTTGGGCAGGACCGGCGGTCGAAGCGACGGGAACCGATCGGTCCGATTCAAGCGGGATGGAGGCCTCGGCATCTTCCATCGGGATCCGAAAACGCACGTGGCACTTCGGACAAACGCCTCGCTTTCCAGCGAGTTCGTGCTTGATGTTCAGCGGTTTCCCGCAGCCGTGACACGAAAAACGTATTCCCATGGAATCGCAAAAAAGGGACGCGAGGGCAGAGCCAGATAGTGTACTCCATCGGCCTCGCCGAGAGTACTCTGCCAATTCCGATCGCCCCTACGCTAGAGGGTGGCGACTTCCCGCTGCATCGTCAGTGTCCGCGTGATCGTCTCGCCACCGGTAAATTGGCTCGGAACGAAGGTGTTCGCGTCCAAGTCGACTTCAACGGTCAGCGTAATTTCCGGCGTTTCGCTGTCGATCGCGGCAGGCACGACCGTGATCCGAGAACTTCGCAAACCGAGTGTTCCGAGAATGGTCTCCGCCTGAGTGCGAGCATCGGCGGCCGTGGAGCCCGGCACGATGCCTCTCCGGCAGCCTTCGTAAACGGCGTTGTCGACCGTGTGCCGAATCATGGCGACGCGGCAGAATTCAAACGCCGTGAAAAAGAACAGGAACAAGATCGGTACCGTGATTGCAAACTCCACCATCACCGCACCGCGACGACGAGAAGACAAACCCCGGCGAGATTTTCGGCTCAGCGATTTCATTATTCTGTGATGACCGTTCCAAGAGTAAGCGCGATTTCGCGATAGGCGTCCGCAAGATCGGCGGCGCTGAGGGCATGGAAGTGACGTCCGCCACCGATCGCGGCCACTTCTCTCATCCGCGCCTGATCCGCGTTGGCGCCAAACGTGATGGTGTGAATCTGGACGTCGTCGTCGGCCAATTGACTCGCGACTGTTCGCGGTTCGGGGCCCCGGTTGTGACGACCGTCCGTCATCACAATCATCGTGCGTTCGACAAATTCGCGTGAACGACTTCGTGAGATGATTCTGGCACCCGCCTGCATCCCACGACTGATGCTGGTTGCACCGCCAACGGGCAGACGGAGGAGCGCGGCAGCAACGTCGCCGAGATTATCTGTTAGTTGCTGATCTTCAGTCGCCCGATCGTTGTAAGAAGCCAATCCGACCTCTTCGTCGACCGGCGTCGCAATCAGCGTATCGGCAAACACAGCGATGGCAGCTCCCAGGTCCGTGAACTTCTGCCCCCCCATGGAACCGCTACGATCGATGACCAAAACGACATCGCGTTCGATGTACGTCGCGGCGGAAAATAGTTCCGGTTCGAATGTGCTAAGGCCAAGGACGTTACCGAAGAGCAGCGGGATCGAACCACTCGCGGAGCCTTCGGTACGACTTCCGGTGACACGGACGCTGTTGAGGGGACGTCCGCCGGTGGCGAAATTGAATCGCCCCGAGTTGTCCATCTCACTCCGCCCGAAGTCAAAGTCGCCGGCGCGCAGCAGCAGGGGTTCTCCATTGACAAGGTTCTCCCGGGCGATCTGCTGACCCATCTGAATCGCTAACGATTGATTGAGTGTACGAGAGAGTTCCTGCGAAGCGGCTTGGGCTGCCGCATCGGTCGCCGAACGTAATTCGGTTCGCGACAAATGCATGTGCGCAATGTCGATCGAAAAGGCGACGGTTGCCAAAAAGCCGATCAGCATAAAGACGATCAGCACCAACATCGCACCGCGTCGTTTCGGAGCGGCGCGCCGGCGACAGGTGGCTTCGGCAGGGCTTCGCATTGCACTGTTTCGCATGGGTTGGGTCACTCTTTCAGCATGACCACGCGTGCGGTCAAGACTCGGTTGGTGATGAAGTCACCGGCGAGCGGACTATTCGAATTGGTCGGTGCGGAAACTTCACAAATGATTCGGTCGCCGCGTTCCAGGCCGTCGATCCCGTTGGGAAAGCGGACTTCGTAGTCGTTCACAACACGCGAATCCAAAATGTTCTCCGCGCGGGTGGTCGCATCGGCGATGTTGCTGTCCGGCTTGGCTCCCTCTCGGGCACCTTCGTAGCAAGCGACTGACAGCGACTGCTTGAGGAAGATAAAACTGGAAGCTTCGATGGAACCGAAAACCAGCAAGACGATGACGGGCAAGCAGACCGCGAATTCAACGGCTGCCGCGCCACGGCGTTTGGGGCCCTGGATGTGAGACATCGGCTCAGCCCTTTGTGGTCGGTTCATCGGAGGAAGCCTTCTTGGCGTCGGCCTCGTCACGCAGACGCAGGACGTCGTTGAAGTTGCCCGCGATCTCCTGCCAGAAGTCGCTGTCTCGGAATTTCAGCGGTTGGACGGAGCGGCCTTCCTTGAGGTCACGCAGCGTCCCGCGAAGTCGCGAGATCGGGCCGGCGAAGCGATGACTCAGCTTCAGCGTGTCCCAGACAAAGGCCGGGATGAGGGCGGCGGTGATCACGAAGAACGGCAGGAAACGGCGAAAGGTCGCGGCGAAGGACTCGGACATGCCACCATCGGGCTGTTCGAAGAGACGCATCCAAAACGTCAGGGCAATCGTGTTGCAGATGAAAAAGAGGATCCAGTGCAACGCAACACGGCGGAGCAGTGATCCCTGAACTTCCGAGTCGATCAGGGTCCGACTGCGTTTTGCGGGGACGGTAGCCATAATGTTTGATTCGTTTCGATTTTCATAATTGATCCAACCCTCCCAAGAGACATCGTGTGAGGGGTGAAACAGACACCACGTACGAAACGTAGAACACGATTTACAGTGTGAGCGTCAGAATCCCTCCGTCAGACGGGAGAAAACACGACAACACGATGACTCCTTGCTCCGTGCAGCCGTGGCGTCGGGTCCAGCCTGAGGGGTTGGCATCGGTACTGGAGACTCGATGATCGCCCTTCGCGGGACTATTCGTGCTCTTTCGGAATCGGTTTTCCGTGCGGATCTCGGTCCGGAGCATCGGTTTGTCGCGCAAGCTGCTCTCGCATGTCACGATCGGTAAAGTGCTCGAACTGCTCGGCGGATCCGTGAATGCGATCCGTGCCGACGCCGGCCTGATCGACCAAGTATTGTTCCCAAAGCCGATGAGAGCGGACGAGTCGCTTGCCGCGCTCGCGTCCCGCCTTCGTCAATCGAAACTCATGGGTTCCTTCTAAGTCACCGCCACGCCGGAGCAACCACGTTGCCAAAGGAAATGCGAGCGACCCCGCGAGGAGATCCGTGGAGAGCGTCTTGGCGTCGACGGAGGGCTGCTGCATTTCTTCGCGGCGGAATAGATAGGCCACCACGTCGTCGGAGAGAATCTGCAACGACAACGCCTGTCGCCTCAACCACTTGATCACAAAACCATGTCGCGGCGCAAACATCGCGGCCCCCGCAAAAAAAACGCCCGCCATCACGGCGATCATGCCAGCCGTCGTCGTACTCGACAAACCGAACCAAGCGGGAACTCGCTTCGCGGACTCAAAGCCGAGCGCCGCGGAGGCCGCCCCTATCGCCATCGACAAGACCAGCATCCAACCCAGTCGATCCGTCAACAAATAGGCGGTGGCCGCCGGGACGATCAGCATGGCCACGACCAAAATGCTGCCGACACTTTCGAAGCATGCGACCGCGGTCACCGATACCAAAACCATAAACACGTAGTGCATTCGCGCAGCGCGGAAGCCCATCGTATTGGCGAGCGCCGGATCGAATGACGTCAGGCACAGTTCCTTAAAGAAAGTGAAGACGAACACCGAGTTGACGACCAGCACGCCCGCCAAGATCAGTGCCGCGCGTGGGATACGCAATGAGCCGACGGAGACCTTGTCCAGCGGCGTCAACTCGATCGCTCCATAAAGCACGCACTTGGGATCCAAGTCGACTTTTCCGGCTCCTTGGACCAGCATCACCAAACCCAATGCAAACAAGGTGGTGAAAACAACGCCCATCGAAGCTCCCTCGTCGACGTTGCCGACACCTCGAAGCCATTCCGTGAAGAACGCCGTCAGCACGCCAACGACGACTGCCCCAAGAAACATGAACACGCTACTGCGGGACTGGCTCAGAATGAATGCGGTTGCAATCCCGGGGAGGACGGCGTGGGTAATGGCATCACCGAGCAGGCTCATTCGGCGGAGCACCAGAAAATTTCCCAGCAGCGCACACGACATCGCCGCAAGGATGCCGATCACGATGATCCAGCCTTGGTAGCTCATGCCGTGCCCCCAGCAGCGGAAACATGTTGCGATCCCGGTGATGACTCATGCGGACACGGGGGCACCACAATCGTCATGCCATTGGAATCAAGCAACTCTTCCAATTGATCAACGATCTCAGGTTGCAACACATGCTCGATCGCATCCGCGTCGCGGTCCACGTTGGAAGTCGCAATCTCGGCATGGGTGATCAAGTACATTTCCCAAAGCCGATGTTGCCGCGTGAGTCGAGCGGCTTCGTAGAACCCGGCTTGGGTCAGCGTGCATTGGGACTCCTTGGCACGAACCAGATCATGATCCACCGCACGATCAATGGTGAGGCGGAGTCGCTTTTCACTCCAACTACGCATTGCCAGTAGCTGTTCGATGGAGATCGGTGTCTTGCGAAGTGGCGAAAGATCCAGTGCGTGGTGTTCCGCGCGATCCGACGAGGAAGGCGTGGTTTGCTCGATGCACTCCAGCATCGCACGCAGCAGGTGCTGGCGGTCGATTCGCCGAGCCAATTGGACCCGGCGGATCCACCGAACGATGATGCCACGCCGCGTGCCGAAAAACAGACTGATAAAAAAGAATCCCGCGCACGCCAGAACGATCATCGCGCCCGACGGTAGCCCGGGAGCGAGCGCGCTCACCAAGCCTCCGATCGCGCTGCCGAGAGCACCCAGCCCCGCCGCAACCAGTGCCATCGGGCTCATCGAGTCCGTCCAGAAACGCGACGCCGCCGCCGGGATAACTAATAAAGCGATCATGAGAATGATGCCGACCGCCTGCAAACCCACGATCGTGACCAATACCACCATGCTCATCAGCACGATATCCAACCCCATGGTCGGGTAGCCACGCGAGCTGGCAAAACCCTCGTCAAAACAAAGCAGCTTGAGTTCCTTGTACAGCAGCACGCACACGATCAACGCCAGTAATGAAACGTAGGCAATGCCCCGTGCATCGTCCGCGACCATCGACGCCGTCTTGCCATAGATGAACTCTTCGAGTCCGGCGGCGTGTCCCTTGTCCATTTTCTGGATAATGCCCAGCAATGCGACACCGGCTCCAAAGAAAACGCTCAGCACAATGCCCATGGCGGCGTCTTCTTTGATTCGCGTTTGACTGCGAATGAACAAAATCAATGCGACGCCCGCCAGTCCACTCAGTGTGGCACCGATCGAGAGCACCGTGATGGACTTTTCATCGAGGCCGGCCGCGACGGCCACCAAGAATGCAATCGCAATGCCCGGCAGACTCGCGTGAGCAAGCGCGTCACCGAGCAAGGCTCTTTTTCGCAGCAGCATAAAACTGCCGACCAAGCCGGCTGCACCACCCAGCATCGCAACGCCAAGTACGACGACACGTGTGTTGTAGTCACGCATCAACAGCACGCGTCCCCACGAATCGGTTGTGTCGGATGGCTCGCCCGCACACCCGCCCAACGTCGCGAGCACGCCACCGAACAAAATCCATCCGGCCAATCGCCACGCTCGGACCGTTGATGCACCGTTGAGGATCACAACGAAGTCTCCCTCCGCCGCATCGCTTCGGTGACCTCGTCCAAGAGCGTCAGCCGACCGCCATAGGTCTTCTGCAGGTTTTCAGAGGTGAACGTCGACTCGACCGGACCTTGCGCAACGATTCGCATGTTCAACAAGATGACGTGATCGAAATACTCGGGCACCGATTGCAGATCATGATGAATCACCACTGCCGTTTTGCCTTTCGATTTGAGCTCGCGCAGCAACGTCACGATCGCGCGTTCGGTCGAGGCATCGACGGCCGCGAAGGGCTCGTCCATGAGGTACAGGTCGGCGTCCTGTACGAGCGCCCTGGCAAGAAAGGTGCGTTGTTGTTGCCCACCAGAAAGCTGTGATATCTGTCGATCGGCCAATTCGCCGATCCCCACTCGCTCCAAAGCCTCTCGTGCCATTTCGCGATGTCGCTTTCCGACACGGCGGCACCAACCGATCTGCTGATAGAGCCCCATGGCAACAACATCCAGTGCGCTAACCGGGAACTGCCAGTCCACGCTTTCTCGTTGCGGTACATATCCGACGCGATTGCGACTCTCGTGATACGGGGCACCGAAGAACTGTACGCGACCGGACGCCCGCGGAATCAAATCCATGCTCGCTTTCAGTAACGTGCTTTTGCCCGCACCGTTGGGACCGACGATCCCAATCAGCTTGCCGGCCGGGAGATCAAACCCGACGTCCCAAATCACCGGTTTGCGATGATAGGCAACTGTGAGGTCATAAACGGAAAGCGGGATCGAATGTCCCCGTCCGTCATCAAATGCCGCCGCCGGTCGTTCCGGATTGGAGAAGGATTCACTCATCTCGAGAGTTCTTGAAGCCAGTCGCGTTACCACCGAGCGCGTTGGCGGTGGTCGTCAGGTTGTGATCCAACATGCCGATGTACGTGCCTTCGTAACTGTCGGCCGAGCCCATTGCATCACTGTAAAGCGTCCCGCCCTTGGCCACTTGGTGGTCGCGGCTCGCCGCGCCCTCGATGAGAGCTTCGACATTCTTGGAGGAGACGCTGCTTTCGACGAAGACCGCTTGAACGTTTCGCTCAATGAGTAGATCGACGAGCGCGTTGATCTGTTGGAGACCCGCCTCCGATTCCGTGGAGATTCCCTGAATCCCACGCACCTCCAAACCATACGCCCGCCCAAAGTAACTGAAGGCATCGTGCGAAGTGATCAGCAATCGACTCGCCTCGGGAACGGTTTTCATCGCCTCGACACCGTACTCATGCAGCGCAGTGAGTTCTTCGCGGTAGGCCGCGGCGCGGTCCGCAAATTCGGCGGCGTGTGACGGTTTGAGCTTTGAGAGCTGGTCACGAATGGAGTCAACGCACTGGCTCCAGAGAGAAACGTCATTCCAGAGGTGCGGATCGGCATGGTCCGAATCACCGCCGATGAGTAGGTCGCGGTCAATCCCGTCGGTGATCGCAAATACGGGCTGTTCGGCGGCGAGGTCTTTCAAAGTCCCCGCCATTTTGCCTTCCAGCTGCAATCCGCAATAAAAAACGACCTCCGCATCCATTAATTTTTCAACATCATCCACCGTGGGCATAAACAGGTGCGGGTCAACGCCACTGCCACAGATTTGCTCCACATCGACCGCATCTCCACCGATCACGCGAACGAGATCGGCGACCATGCCGACCGTTGCCACCGCCCGCAGTTTGCCGTCGGCCGAATTCGCTGTGTTGTTGGATTGGGAGCGGTCGCAGCCGACTTGCCAAAACAAGCTCAGTCCGGCGAATCCGTACACCAGGAACGCGACGCGAAAAACACCCGTGCGGAAGAATGAACGCCGCCAGAGTCTCTTATTGTGGTTATCTTTTTTCATTGCGCTACTTTCCGCCAAAGGGTTCGGAAGTTGGATTCGAACCCGAAGACGGGCTTCAAACCGCGTGGGATGATCGGCTGGATGGTCCCCCAAGAGGCTTCCTCGACCGAGGTAACTCTAGGCAGTTTGGACGGCATCGCACAGACGTCACGCTGGTCACAGTCTGCTGAATGGGACAACTCAATCGAGGAAACTTCATCTGGGGGTGAGCACCTTGCCGCGGTGTGCCTGTGTGAACGGATGGGCATCGATCCGAATTCCGCGTGAGACAATATTTTCGGTCATCCGACAATCCGACGGAAATTCCTGTGCTCGTGGGTCATCAGAATTGATACACTTCGTCGCAGAAGGGTCGCGGATGTCGTGACCCTGTTGGATTGAAGACCGAACTCTCTCAGAACGATGATGAACGCTAAGCGAGCGTTGCTACTGCTCAGAGTGATCAGGCCTTCTGGACTCTGGAGCTGTATTTAGCGATGAAGATGTATGTGGGAAATCTGGCTTGGGCCGTGACGACGGAGAAGCTGGAAGAGTTGTTCAGTCAGTACGGTCAAGTTGATGACGCGATCGTGTTGACGGACCGAGAAACCGGACGAAGCCGTGGTTTCGGCTTTGTCACGATGCCCGATGAAGCGGCGAAAGAAGCAATCGAAGCGCTTGACGGCTACGACTACGAGGGACGTCCCCTCCGCGTCAATGAAGCACAAGAGCGAGCTCCCCGCGGTGGCGGCGGCGGCGGTGGAGGTGGCGGCGGCTACCGCGGCGGCGGCGGCGGTGGTGGAAATCGTGGCGGCGGTGGCGGCGGCGGAGGCCGCGGCGGCTGGTAACGGATTTCCAAAGCCCAATTGAATCAATCGAAGCACACTTCCGCTTACCAGCGGAAGTGTGTTTTTTTAGGCTGACCTTGGTGGATGTCTACTTTGGTGCAGAGACGCCACCCGAGGCGAGCCGTGAAAATTGGTCCAGCACTTCGGTGAGACTGATGGCAGACTGGCCTTCGCCAGGCAAACTCAGCCGCCGGATCGTATCCATCGATAGGACACCTGCGGAGCGGTACCCGATACCGCTGACAATCGGATCCGCAGGGTACATCCCCATCAACACCGTTTTGTTGAACTGAACGTCCGCCGACAGCGTCGGCAAGGGTGAGTTGACCGAGAGTCCTTCGGTTTGAATGCGATGCAGGTTGGTGCGTCCCTCACTGGTGATAAAGACATCGACTTCGGCACTCTCGGTGGTTGCGGACGACGGAAGGTGCAATAGCAGAAACTCCGTGACCGTTTTGGCGACGTCCTCGTTCTTTACTTCATCACGTTCCTTTTTGATGAAGGTAAAGGCCAACGCCAAGGTGCGGCCGTGCAGATCAATCGGCAGTCGGCTTCCGTCATTCGCACCGACGATGCCCAGCACACGAAACCGCTTGACCGCCGTTTCAATCATCGG
>JBCBOO010000062.1:0-25714 GCA_039821235.1 Planctomycetota bacterium | reverse complement strand
CTCGTCGCCGATTTCCTTCAAGCAACCCGCCAGAAGCGCGTACGCGGCCGCGTCGGTTGGATCCAGCAGCACGCAGCGAACAAATCGGTCTCGGGCTTTCTCGAATTCTCCATTCCCAAACAACCAGATTCCGTCAGCAAACCAGCCATCGGCATGACTCGGTGGCGCGTCTTGTTCCGAAAACGTCCCTGTCCGAGGACCCGAGGCATCAACCCACTGCGCAGCAACGCAGCGCCGCAGTAAAGCACGCTGTGGCGCGGCAAGGGTTTCCGTTTGGGACTCCCGGAGTAACTCCTCCGCTTGCTTCCATTCGTCGTTGGCGATTTTGTTGCGTGCGCCACCGAGGGGACCGATGGGGTCGACCAATTGGTTTTTGGCATCACCGGCGAAAGGACGCAAGTAGCAGAGCATCGATCGCAACAAAAACTCGTCAGCCTGGCCGGACTGACAGAGAAACTCCATGTGCTCGCGAGCTTCCAGTCTCCGTCCTTGGCGGATCAACAACTGGGCCAAGCTTTCGTGTGCGATGGCGGCACTTGGCACCGCTTTTAGAACCGCTTGAAACCGCTCGTAGGCTTCGTCGTACCGGCCGAACTGAACCATCCATTCCGCCGTTTGCCCCAGCGCCGGCAACTTCGCCTGCGGCATCTCTTCACCGACTTGATCTAGTAATTGAATGGCCTCGGGAAACCGCTTCCGACTTCCTAATACCAAGCCGTACGTAAATCGAGTCTGTGGATCATCGGACGCCCGGTACATGGCTTCGCGTGACAAGCGATACGCGGTCGATTGATCATCCGTCTGCAACGCGCGCATCGTTTCCGCCAAGAGCTGAGGAACGGTAAGCGTCTTCAGGGACGACTCTTCCGCCTCGCTCGCGGCGGATGGATCTTCGATCGATGGGGTGGGGGGCCTTTCATCATTGCTGGGTTCGGTGCTCGAATCGTCGCTTGAGCGGCGACTTTTTGTCGCGTCAGGTTCAATGACCGCCGCAGCGTCCTGACCAAATCCTGACTCCTCGGCAGTTTTCTTTTCGGCACATCCCACTGACATCAACAGAATGCACCCCAAGAGACGGTATCGACAAAGGAGATGCCGCATTTCGAGTCACACTTCACGGGAGAGGGATTCACATGACGGTGCTGCCTTTTGTTCCGCCAACAATCTAAACTGTAACAAACAGGACGCAGCTCAAGACCGTTCTCCTATCCAGTCGGGCGATGAATTTTATGGCGAACACCAAACGCACTCGATTTGTGGGAACGATGCTGGTCACTGCCTACGGCGCATTCGTCCTTCTTGTTTCCTGGCAAGCTGAATCTCCAAGCGTTGCAGAAAACGAACCCACACAGACTGCCTTAGCCGAAAGCGAGTACGTGGGGAAAAAGGTCTGTGGCGAGTGCCATGCCAAAAACTACGAGTGGCATTCACATCACGGGCATGCCTCCACCTTTGCCGTGGTAGCAGACACCGAGTTACCAACGGAGCTCGAGGGACAAACGTTCGATGCGGGGCCTGAATATGGCACCTATGAGTATCGTCGCCGGGATGACGGTCAATTGATCGCTTCGTTGTTCGGTAACGCCTCCGAGTCCGAGTTACCTTTGCAGTACGCCCTCGGATCGGGCATGCACGCTCGCACGTTTCTGACACTGGTTCCTTCAGACGATCCCGACCCGAGCGGTCTAGAACACCGTGCAACGCTTTACCACGACGGCAGTTTAGGGATCACACCCGGGCAAGCGGGTAGCTCACCGGACGAAGAGCGAGAACGTTTTGGTGATATCCATGCAGGACTCCCGTTAAGACGCTGTGTCTACTGTCACGTGACCACCGGCGAAATCGTGGGCGAAGAAATTGTCGGACTCACGGCGAACGTCAACTGCGAGAAATGCCACGGTCCCGGCGGCGAGCACGTTCGCCAGGCCAGGGCAAACCTGGACCCCCTTCCTCCGTTTTCGGTTGGTGAAAGCCGCTGGGACGCGGAGGCCGAAATTCAACTCTGCGGTGATTGCCACCGAATGCCCCGAGACATTACCGAACGCGAAGTGCGCGAGTATCCAGACGTGCTGGTTCGCTTCCAACCGATCGGCCTTCTACGAAGTCGATGTTTCCTCGAAAGCGAACAAACGCTCCGTTGCAGTTCCTGCCATAACCCCCATCAAACCACCCAAGACACCACTGCAGAAACAAGCGTCGCGCAATGCGTCGCCTGCCACACAGTCGATAAAGAGGATCATGTGGCGTGTCCCGTCTCGCCAACGACGGGATGTGTGCAGTGTCATATGCCTGCTGTGGAAGTCGCCGATGGACTTCGGTTTCATGACCATTGGATTCGAGTTCGTGAACCCAAAAAGGAAACCTCGCTCGAGTAGTGACTCGAACGAGGTTTCGGCAAATCAGTCGTTAACCAGGAATACTGGCGATGGGGTTGACTACTGGTTCAGCTGCTCTTCGACGACTTCGCTGGATGCCTTGGTACCCAGCGATCCCCAAAGACCGAACGGACTTGCAACACCGGGCTCACGTGTGGGGCTACCGCCGCCTTGGCGAACGCAACCGTTACGCGTGTTACCCGCTTCAACCGAGTCGGTCATGAAGACCACCGCGCCATCACACATCAGGACGTGAGCACCACCTTGGTGGTTGCTGCTGGCGGTGAAAGTTCCGGGTCCATCAATCCAACGTGCGACGCAGTTTTCCGAGTTCGGGGGCAATACGGTAAACATCTGCGTGCAGTGAGGACGGAAGTTTGCCCATGCCATCCCACGCGAGGTCCAGTTCCCACTGGTCAGAACGGTCGGAGGCGTGCAGATGGTGCTGTCATTGCACCAGAATCGCGGACGCTCGGGATCAATCTCGTTGTTGTCTCGGCAATAAAGCGGATTGTCACTGACCAAGTGACCCCCACGACGGAGCCAAGAAGCGGATGAGCGGACGTCTCGGTTGCCGAGGTCGGTGATGATTTCGCCCATCGCGATCGTGTTGGACAAGCCGTCCAAAATATCACGGAACTTGGCTTCCTTGCGGTTCATGAACGGACCGCGGCTGGTTGCGATGAAGCGGACCTGTCCCCAGTTACCGGCGAGGTTTAGCTGACCATTCTTGTGAGAGTAATTCCACTGGTTGGGCGAGTCACCCATGTTCATGGCGTAGTTGGTCCGACCGACGGCGGGCAAGCCGACACCAGGATCACTGGGACAACGTAGGGTAGGAACTTCGGTCGCCCAGGGAATGTAACCAGGGTTCCGGGCGTAGTTGCGCGGGTTTGGCCCCATGGCAGGCCAACGCGGCGGATTGGTCAGCCCCGTAGTTGCCGGAGCCGGTGCACCGGTGACGGTCTGAACCATCGGATTGGAGATCTGCTCCCAAAGCCCTTGCTGCTCAAAGTAAGCCGTCAGGGGAACGAGCGCACTCAAGCACTCGTGGTTTGAATCGTTACCCGTTTGCCACCAGTTAGGGTTTTGCAAACCGATTCCAGTACCGCCGCCTTGCGTCGGCAGCTGCTTGAATGCCGAGTGGTAGTTGTGCATCGCAATTCCAATCTGCTTGAAATTGTTGCTGCAACTCATCCGGCGAGCCGCTTCTCGAGCGGCTTGAACGGCGGGCAATAAAAGACCCACCAGGATTCCGATAATGGCGATGACAACCAGCAGTTCCACCAATGTGAAACCTCGCTGCCTCGATCGACGAAGACTCATGACCTGTCCCTAATTCAAGAAAGAAAGAAAAGGGGGAAAAGACAACCCTCTAGACACGCTAGCGGTATTCCACAGGTCAATGTTTAAAAAAAGGACGGCGCAGCCAGTTTTTTGCCCTTTTTAAGGAAAAAATCGAGACCCTTTTGGTGTTCGTGGGTTGTTTCACCGCACGCTCCGCGGATTTCTCGTCGCTTGCAGCGAGTAGACCCGAATGACAATCCGGGCACACTCGCTCCGAAACCGTGGACGAACGCAATGCGAAAACCAGACGTTTCAAGCCGGGGCTGGACATCTGGTTTGGGAGAGGAAAGTTCAAGCCGAAGTGGATTCAGCCGTCCATATCCTCTTCCATCGCCTTGGCGTATTCCTCGTCCGTCATTCCATCCATCGCTGGAATCTCCTCTTCGGTGTCATTGGTGGCTGGTGCTTCGACGACGGTGGGTTCCGGGTCGCCACAACCCACCACGGTGAAAGTTCCGAGAAGGACGATCAGGCTCATCAGGCGAAATGGTTTGTTCATGAGACCACTCAAAGAATGTGATGCTATCGGGAGGAAAACCTTGAGGCGTTCACCTGTCGATTGCGGCGACTCCGAGAACCAACCGAACCAAACGAGGAAAACGAACGTCCCTCGAATGTAACGGTTTCTTAACCGCCGTGCTGCATGAGGCCGACCTGTGCTGCAGGAGACCCAACCAGGGCGTCCTTAACCTCTCCGCACACTACGAGGTTCCTAATTGGCACACGGTAAATGGACCACGCGTTTCCAGCGCTTAACGCCACACACCTATCTTTGTTTACCTACATCCATGGAAGTGCATCGCCCATAGAATCGTCGTTAGGCCGTGGGGGAGAAGATGCCTTTCATGAGCGAAGAATTCGATCACATGTCTCCGGGGGACAGACGACGATGGCTTCCGTTAATGGTGAAGACACAAGACGGCTCAGTTCGCAAAGCGACGCATGCGCTGACATCTTGGAGCTGATCAGCCGAGCACGATCGCTTCAGGAAAGACGATACTCGTATTCCGAGGTGGAAATCCATCGGTCCATTCAAAGACTCGAGCAAACCGTCCGTCGGTTGGATAAGAACATGCGCCAGAACAACCAAGCGGTTTCGTCACTCTCGAAGAAGGTTGCACAGCAAGACCGAGCGACGAGAGCCTCGAACGAACACCTCGCCCTCGATTCTTAAGATCACGGACGAGGGGCAACCGGGATCACCCGATGCGATCGACTTAGTTGGCACGTTGGACGAGCACCGCCCAGTCTTCTTTTTCATCGCGGGGTGGCATACCGAGTGAGACATTCGCCCCGCCCTCAACCAAACCCACGCTGCCGGACTCCAGGTCGCCGCCACTACGTGGGTTGAACCAATTCACCGCGAAGGTTCCATCGGCTTCAGTGAGATCGAGCAAGGACTCGCCACCATTGGGCAAGTAAACAAGGTAAGTTTCATTCTGCTTTGCAAGACAGTAGGCGGAGTTGTCGTGCTTGGGGTTTCCGACCAACGCGTCGGCGTTTTTCATCTCCCAAAACGGCACGTCGTTGTCGTGAAAGAAATTGACGGCGATGCGGCAGTAATCCCAGCTTTGGTCACGACTTCGCCAGTCTTCACAGACAAGATCATTTTGCGTGTACTTGTAACCAAAGTAGTACTCGTTTCCGGCGCCCCCGGCCATCAATGTGCCCCAAAGCGTTTGCTTGCGAACCTCGTGCTGGGTGTGAGTTTTCTTGCCGGTCTTGTCACGACCGTCGTAACCTTCGTACCCCAAGTCGGGGCATTGCGCGTGTGCGGCGCTGCCGGATTCGTCAAAGGCAACGACCCAAGGCTTTCCGGCCTTGGTGGACTCGGCGACCCATTTGACAACCTGCACATGAGTGTTGGAGAGGCTGCTGTTTTGCAAAGACAATCCCGTCAGTTTTGACTTTTGACCGATTAATGGACGATAAACCTTGTCCTGCTGATCCGGGAAAGTGTGGAGCACGATGTTGTGATCGTAGGGATCCGTAGCAGCGATGTAGTCAATCATCGCCTTTTGTTCTTCGGTTGACTGTGTGTTCTCTTCTCCCAAGTTCCAGTTCAATGCCAGGTTGTGCCCAAACCGTGCGATGATTTCGCGACAATAGAGTTTGCGTTCGGGGCCCAGTTCGCCTCCGTCAAGCGCCTCGGGCACGCTGCCATTGTTCGCTTTGTGGCCACGTCGCTGGTCATCGATTTCCGTTTCTTGCAGCTTGAAATGAAGGTACATGCCACGCTCGGTTCCGTGTTCAAACACGATGCCCCATTGATCGAGCTTGCTGCAGTCGTAATTCAGTTTGTTGTTCCGTTCGACAAACGGCCAAACGTTATCTCCATCGCCACCGGCGTTGTAAGTCAGAAATGAAAAGACGTTACATCCTTTGCCGGACAGATAGTTGACGGCACCGATCAAGCCCTTGCCTTTACCGTCTTTCCACGTCGGATCGCCATTGTTCCAGTCTTGAACGTGCTTGGACCAAGTCTTCAGTGGCACGCGAGCGGGCTTGCCGGCAACGGTGTTATCGAAATCGGCATAGCCGAGCAAGGTTTCGGGTGCGTCTGCGCCGACTTTCAAGAAGTAGCTGCCATCACCTTCAAACTGCAGGTAGCGTTTGCCGACATAACTGAGGCGGCCTTTGGAACGAAGATCACGACCTGATTTGTCCGTCGCGGACACGTCGAAACTGCCTTTGATGCCGTCGTACGGCGCAATCGCTTTCGAATCGACATTCGCGTCGAGAGCCACCATGCTTCCCTGTCGAAAGCTGATTTCATAGCTCCACTTGCCGGTCAAGTTGGGCGCGAAATGAACTCGCCAAACGTCCCCGGAACTTGCTCCTGAGTTGGCTGCGTCACCGTCAGCGGCAAAGTAACCTGGCACATCAAATGTCGCGTCGCCCGATTCGTGCGTGAACTTCGCCTGCAATCGGTAGTCGGTAAAGGGATTGGGATCGGTGTCCAGTTCTTTTGCTTCTGGACCGTGAAACTCAAGCGTGATTTTGTGCCACGTCTTGAGCTCGCCTTGGACGGCAACCTCACCAGAGTCATGGGCAACGACAGAACCCGTTGCAGACAGGCCGGTGATTATTAAGACAAGCAACGAGTGGACGGCTGTACGCCTCGGAAAGCAGAACTCAGGCATGGATCGTTTAAAGATAGGAGGTCAGGTAAATCATCCCGCAGCGCGGGACCGGTGGCCAAAGTTAAATCTCAATGAAGCGTTAGATTCCGTACGCCCAGGGGATCATGATCATAGCAACCAGGAACACGATCAATGAAAGCGGCAGCCCAAAACGGAGATAATCGGTGACGCGGTATCCGCCGACGGTGTAAACCATCAAGTTCGTTTGATAACCAAACGGGGTCAAGAAACTCGCCGAAGCTGCGATCATGACGCCAATTACATATGGCTCCGCATCGACGTCGAGCGAATTCGCGGCACCCATCGCCACGGTCAACATAATCAATGCGGCTGCATTGTTGGTGATCAGTTCGGTACACAACATAGTTGCCAGATAGAGCAACGCGAGTGTGATGCGAGGGTCGTTGCCGGCGATCCCGATGACAGATTGCGCAATCGCATCCGCAGCCCCCGAACTTTCGAGCGCACGGCCGATTCCAATGGTGGCTCCGATCACGCTCAGAATCCGCAAGTCAATCGAGCGTCTGGCTTCAATTGTGGTGCAACATCGAAACAGGATCATCGCGAGCGCCGCAGCCATCGCGGTTGTGAGAATCGAAGCGATATTGAACGCGGCGACCAACACCATGCCCGCCATGATCAAGATCGCATGCCAAGCTCGATCATGTCGCCGAACCGCATCGGCACCCACGCGGCTGACGAGATAAAAGTCGCGCAGTTCTCGGGCGCGGTGCAAGAATGACGGCGAGGCCTCCAAGAGCAACACGTCTCCGGTTTCCAATCGAACGTCTCCAATCTTACCCTCGAGCCGCCGATCACCACGAGCCACCGCCACGACCGCGGCGTTGTAATTACTGCGAAAGCGGCCTTCGCGAATCGTCTTGCCGAGTAGCGAGCATCTTGGGCTGACGACTGCTTCGATCAACGTCCGTCGCCAAGCGGGGATCTCCAATTTGCGTCCTTGGTCATCGGGCGTCAGCAACCCGCGTATCTTGCGAAGGTCCACTACCGAATCGAGTGCCCCAACCAGAATCAATGCGTCGTCGCCTTGGAGTCGCTCACTCGGCTTTGCCGGGATCACCCGTTCGCCGCGTTGGATTTCGGCAATGTAGAGACCGGGAAGACTCCGCAACCCGGCTTGCTCAATCGACTTGCCAACCAAGGGGCCATCGGGATCGACTTGCATCTCCACGGTGTACTGTTTCGGATCGTCCGTCACACTAACGGCGGGACGGCGCTGAGGAATCAGCCGGTTGGAGGCAAACAGAAGGTAAACGACGCCAATGATGGCGGCGGGAAGACCGACCACTGCCGGTGCGAAGAAAGCGAGTTCTCCACTGTGATTGGAGACGTATTCCTCGCGAACGATCAGGTTGGTACTGGTTCCCATGACCGTACACATCCCGCCCAGAATCGTCGCGTAAGAAAGCGGCAGCAGCAGCCGGCTTGCACTCACACCCAGCTTTCGCGCCAAGTCATCCACGACTGGAATCAACGCCGCGACGACCGGCGTATTGTTCAAGAACCCGCTCAATGAAGCGACCGGCACGAGCAATCGGATCTGTGCACTGCGCAAGGTGCGCGCTCGATCGAGCAACCATCCCGTCGCCAGCTTTGTTCCGCCCGTCATTTCCAATCCGGTCACGACGGCGAATAAAAAGGCGAGCGTCAACACACCGCGATTTCCAAATCCGGCGACCGCCGCGGCGGGATCTGGCAGAATCTTGGACCCGCTGATTTCCTGGACGACCACCAAGAGTGTCAGAAATCCGAACGCCAACACATCCGGAGCAGCGACGCGCATTGCCAACGTCAGCAGCAGGCCGACCGCGACGGCAAGTGAAAACCAGGCTTCCCAGGGCATATTTTTTTGTTGGCAGAATTGGTGTGATTTCCCCCAACGATAATCCCTCACGCGGTATCTGATCAGCCACCCTTGGCAGTTTTCCGCTGGCATTGGCATTGCGAGCTCTGCCACGATGACCTCGTTACGGCGTTCTCAGGCACCATACGGCGGGTTACAATTCGCCTCCGCTTGTTCCGAAAACGGGCCGTCACTGGTTCTGAGGAACGGGGATCAACCACTCGCCGATCTCATCAAAACGATACCTTCGCGTGTCGTTGCTCATCATGTCCTCCAATGAAAAACCGTCCGCGATCGACGAATTGCGGGCCCGTTACGAGGAACTCGCCGAGCTTTCGGGCTCGCTGGCCCACGAGATCAAGAATCCGCTCTCGGTGATTCACATGAACATCGAGCTGCTCGGCGAAGACCTGACGGAATGGAATTCACCGGAAAGCCGCCGGTCTCTCGAACGTGTGCGGATCGTGCGAGAACAATGTGAGCGCATGCAGGGACTGCTGCGAGACTTCCTCCGCTACGCGCGACTGCGAGAAATCGACTTGGTTTCCGGCTCGTTGAACGAACAAATCGACACCGTTTTGCGGGCCTACGAGGCCGAGACGGCCATGCGAGGCATCGAAATCAAACGCTACCTCGATAACGACCTGCCTTCGATCGCGCTGCACAGTGATTCGTTGCAAGCGGCGTTGATGAATTTGGTCAAGAATGCGATCGAAGCGAGCGACTCCGGTGGGCAGCTGCTGGCGCGAACCTACAGCACCTCATCCAGCGTCGCGCTCGACTTGATTGACAGTGGTCGCGGGATCGACAGTAATACGATCCTGCACATGTTCGAACCGTTCTACACCACCAAAGAGGGCGGCAGCGGTTTGGGCTTACCGACCGCCAGCAAGATCATCGAGGCCCACGGCGGCCGCATCAGCGTGCAAAGCGAAGTCGGCCGAGGAACCAAGTTCACTCTCGAGTTCCCAATTCTCAAACGCATCGGCTGAATCAAGGTTTGATTTTGAATGCCATTTCACCAGAGTTGGGCGGCAACCAAAAACTCACCGGGTCGAAATAAGGTATCCAAGGAGGCACTCGCATCGTGTTGTTTCCCACATGCGATGTCTTCACCCATGCCCAAAAGGGAGTTGACGATGTCGTTCCCGTTGACGAAGCATAGATGCTGATCCAGTAAGGCGTTCCCGGTGACAGGGAGATCGTTGACGGCAATTTGAACCTGTACTTGTACAGAGGCCAAACGCCGTACAAAAGTGCCGGAGCTCCCGCGACATTATGCTGTCTTCGCTTCGGGAATAGGTCGTCCAACGCGTAGATCGGCGGACCCGAGGGCCCGGTCGCCGTTCCCGCATAAATCTGTAGATTGAATCCTCGCCGTGGTGGCGGGGTGCCCGTGAAGGGACCATTCCAACCAAACCAGACGACTTCCGAGATCGTTGGAGAGGATCCCGGCAACATGAAGTCTTCTGCGACATGAAGAGGCGCATTGTTGTCGCTCAACAGGTCAATAGAGGAACCGCTCAATAACGGCGGACCGTTGTCAAACTGAGCGTTCGCCACCGAACTGACTGAGACTAGAACGAATAGCGTTAACGAAAACAGGTGTTGTTTGAAACGGCGAATAGAAGAGGAGAAGGGCATGGCTCGGCGAGCTCTCGTTGAGTTGACGGAGGTCAGGTGCACCAAACGAACCTCCGATTCTAATGCGCAAGTCCGCAGTCTGTAAAATCGGTGTCCGTGGAAACGCGAGCCGTGTGGGTTGCATGCCAGTCTGTCATCCGTCGCATGGCGACGCAGGAGCAACCAGCTCTCCGGCGGTACCCGCGAAGTAGTCGTTCAGGAATTGCTTGCGGTCTTCCTGTCCCGCTAACTGAACCATCGCGTAAAGCCGTTGCTGGTCCCGACGCTTCTTCTCGTCCAACCGGTCCGCGTCCCGAAGCTCTGTCGGCAGCTTTTTGACAAGTTCGAAACATCCCGGGGGCCGCGGATCGGCGACGACGCCGTAGCGTTCCAGAATCGCGATCGCGGTTGAAAGCCGCTGGTCGTGTTTGCTGCGTTTTTGAAGCTGCTGGTTCATCCAGTCCAAGCCGTACGCGCGACACTGCTCGCCACGTTGCTCCAGCAGATTAAACAAGCGGTCGTAGTATTCCGCATCGGGGTTGGACCACTCGATGAACTGCATTTGCGTCATCAAGTCTTCTTGGTTGTAAAGCCAAACACAGCGGCTGGGTTTTCCGTCGCGGCCCGCGCGACCGATTTCCTGGTAGTACGATTCGATCGAGCCGGGCGTTTCCGCGTGCACGACCAAGCGAATGTCTTCTTTGTCGACTCCCATCCCAAACGCGTTCGTCGCGAGCACCAGATCCGCCTCGCCGTTCATGAATTCTCTCTGAACCGACTTGCGTAACCGGCGTTGCAGATCACCGTGGTAGCACACGTGATCGACCCGGTCTGCCAGCAGCTTGTCGCTGAATCGCTGTAACGTTTTGATCAACGAAAAGTAAACGATGATGCTGCCGCCCGGCATCTGATCATCGCGCAGCAAGCTCATCAACGAAGCGAGTTTCTCCTCCTCATCGATAACGGTTTCCACATCGAGAGACAGATTGGGCCGGTCGATTCCGTGATGAAACAAGCGAATTTCATCCGCGGAAAGGTTGAGCTGTCGGTAGATATCCGACCGGCACTCCGAGGTGGCCGTTGCGGTCAACGCAATCGTCGTCGGATTTCCCAGACGCTCGCGAATCTGGCCGACTCGCGTGTAGTCGGGACGAAAGTCGTGTCCCCACTGGCTGACGCAGTGAGCTTCATCGACGGCCAGCAAGCTCACCTCCCGTTGCTCAATCGCGTCACAGAACTCTGGCTTTCGAAACCGTTCCGGCGTGACATAGACCAATCGGTATTTGCCGCCGGCAATCGCTGCATATCGTTCGTTGCGGCTCTCGCGATCAAGCGACGAGTTGATGTACGTGGCATCGATGCCACGCCGAGCGAGCGACTCAACTTGGTCTTGCATGAGCGCGATGAGCGGTGACAGCACCAACACCAAACCGCCGCTCTTCGGAGCAATCGATAGCGCCGGAATCTGGTAGCAAAGCGACTTACCCATGCCGGTCGGCATGACGACCATCGCATGACCGCCGCCGGCGACATGATTCAGGATCTCCTCTTGGCTTCCTCGAAACGAGTCGTAACCGAAGTACTGCTTCAACAAACTGGCGAACGTGGTCGACATCTCAGTTCCCCAGGTAACGATCGGCCAGCGATCTTGCACGGCCCGCATCATCGGTGCCATTGACCAGCAGACGCCCATCGCGAAAGAGCGTGAGCGATTGCTCCTGCTCGAGATGCAAGCGAACAAAGAACCGCGTCTCTTGCACATCGCCCAAACCACGCCAACGATCCGCCATCTGCTTGAGGTCAATGGCTTGTTCGTTCGCGGGCGAAATCTGAATCGAGTCTCGGCCGCAAAGGACCCCGTCGCCGGTGGATCCGGATTCACCTTCGAGAAAGTCGAAGCGGCGCCCGGCACACGCCGGACAGTCCGGGCGAAGTGATTCGGGCAATTCGACCTGCCGAATGCGATTGTCCCAGAAATCGATCGCCAAAACCGATTTCGAAACCGCATCCTGGTTTCCGGAAAGCCACTTGATGGCCTCGGTTACTTGCAAGCTTGAGATCGTATGGGTGGCCGAGCCCAACACGCCCGCGGTGTCACACGTTTGGACGGCCCCGGCGGGCGGTAACTCGGGGACCAAGCAACGGAAACATGGTCGTGACGCTCCATCGAACAAGCGAACTTGACCCGACGCGCCCACACAACCACCGTGCACCCAAGGCTTCCCAGATTCGATCGCCCAGTCGTTCAGTAAAAACCGCGTCGGAAAATTGTCCGTCGCATCGATCACCAAATCCACGCCGGCAAGCAGCCGACGAAGGTTGCCGGCATGCACGTCGGCGACTTCCGCAACCAGCGTGACTTCATCGTTGATCTCCGCCAGCCGGCGACAGGCCGCATCCGCTTTACTATGAGCCTGTGCGGCGTCGTTGGAATCGAATAGCGACTGTCGTTGCAGGTTGGAATATTCAACGACGTCACGATCAATCACACGCAGTTCGCCGACGCCGGCGCGACAAAGCAGTTCGGCCGCCACACTTCCGAGTGCTCCGCAGCCGAGCACCGCGACCGTGGATGCCGAAATCTGTTCCTGACCTCGCGTTCCGATCGGCGAAAATTGTCGTTGGCGAGAATAGCGGTCGGACGTCATCGCGTTAGTAATGCCAGGATTCAAGTTCGGCGCCCGCCGGTGCAGATTCACGGATGTGCCGGTCCATGCGCTCAAGCAACTCGCTCGAACGCGGTCCCCAAACGTGCGGTGCCATCGGCTTGAATTCGACGACGCCTTTGAACGGCGGGTTCTCGGCCGAATCCAGGAACTCTTTCAGTTTCCGCAAACCGTTGTTGAGGTAATAGTTGTCCATGTCGCCACAGTACAAATGCAGCTTGCCATTGAGTTTCGGGCCAAGCGTTTTCCAGTCACGTTGGAGAATGTAACGGAGGTCGTAGTTCTCGCGCCAGTACTCGGCGACCTCGTGATCGATCTCGCCGGTGCGTTTGTCCCAGAGCCGTTTGGGATAACCGTCTTCGCCGCACGGCCCGAACGTGGCTTCCCAAATGTCCCATTGCCCTCCCGAACGCGAACGAGTCCCCGCGACCAGTTCAAAGTGATTCTCGTCCTTCATCATCACATCGACGTTGCCATCGGTGCGCCTGCGTGCCGGCCGTTCCACCTGCATCCAGTCCTTGTCGAGGTAATAAGCATTGTCATCGCTGTAGATATCGACCAGCTGGTGATAGCGAAAATCCGGTGAGTCCGGTGCACTGGCCCAACTGCCGCCAAAGAAGTCGGGATAGAAAACTTGCATCGCCAACGCGATCCAGCCACCGGTCGAGCCTCCGCTCAGCTGCCTCGCCCATGGCTCACGGATGACGCGGAATTTTTCCTCCACCGCGGGAATCAACTCCTCCATGATCGCGTCGCCATAAGGCCCGTTGTTCGCCGAGTTGACCCCGTACGAATCATCGTAATACGGCGACGGGTGTTGGAACGTGACATAGATGAAACGAGCTTGCGGCTCCTCGGAAAGCCACTGTTTCTGGAACGAGCCGTTCCACTGAAATCCGCCGGGTGCGGCCCGGGAAAAGTGTCCTTGGATGTAATTGACCGGATAGGACACGTCCGGATGTTCGTCGTACCCCTTTGGCAACAAGACCGTTGCGCCCAGGTAAATCGGCTGTCCCCAAAACTCACTCAGGCGTTTGCTCTGGAAGCGAATCCGTTTGACGTTTTGGGTGTCCGGAATGGGGTTGATCGCAGGAATGACTTGGTCGCAGTTCAGATCAATGCCCTTCGTTGACTCATCAATTTGGACCTCCTTTGGACTGCTCAAGAGGTTGCCCGGTGAGCGGCGCCAGTTTTGTCCTTCGCCCTGATCCAAGTGAACAAAGACCGTGTGGCCGTCCGAGCGTTTGCATTCGGTATAGACGTTCACGAACGCTTGAACCACGTAGTCACCCGGAGGCAGATCACGAAGGCTGCCGAGCGGATGCCCAAAAACGGTGTCGTCGATCACCACGGGCTGCCTCGGCGAAAGGTCCTTCACATCGACACCGAACAAGGGGACACCCGTTTCTCCCGCCGCGCGGATGGGGCTGCGTGCGTTGCGACCCTTGCGTGCGATTGCAACGTAAACACGTCCGGTCAACGCTTCCTTGCGAACGGACGAATCAAACCGAATGTTGAATCGAAGATCCGACGAAGCCGCATCGGCTGCCGAGTGAAGTAAAACCGCGGAAAGCAAGACGCAGAGCATTCGAATCATGATCATCAAAGTTATTTTCTCAAAGTCGATTGTCAGTAGAGGGTAAGCACCGGCTCACTTGGGCTTGTCGGTGGACATCCTTCCGATACTGCCGCGTCCGCTTTCCAGGCGAGATTCGATGTCTTGCTCAAGTCGTTTAGTGTCCGCCTCCCAAGCCACCTGACGCTCCGCTGGATTTAGTTTCCCAAGCGGGCTGATGATTCGGAACCCCGTTGCACGCGCGTCGTCGGACGTCATCCAGTGAGGACTCATTGGAAAATCCGGGTCGTCCGACCACCAATCAATGTCCGTTCGAACCACGCTGGTCGCCTTGCAGTCGACGGCGTCTCTATTGAAGTCCCCGCCGCAAGCGACGTGGCCGAAATCCAGCCCGGTCTTGGCAGAATCTTCGATGACGAACTCAGATACATTTCCGTGCATGTCATACAAGCCCCAGGCGTTCGGTCGGCGGCGACCCACCTTTGTCGTAAACTGCTTTCGGGGCACTTCGGGACTCTCAAAGTAAACCGCAAATGGATCGAGTTTTGCAGGGTCATCGCCAAAGCAAAACGCGCCCGTTGAACCGGCCGCACAGGCGTGTTGCCATTCGCTGCGGTAGGGGAGGCGGTAGTCCGTGTGTGTCAGCAGGCTCAGCCACTTGGTGTAGTGTCGCGCGGCATACTGACTCATCGAGACGGCGGCGGAATCATTCGTGCTCGCAAACTCGAAGTGGTAGGCCGAATCATAAACATCTGACGGCGCGGTGACCGCATCGACCGTGCCTTGCTCGGGCGGTTTCCAGCGGCGACGTTCCCTTAATTTTCGTTGTGTGCGTCTTTGGGCGTAGTACAGCCGTCGATACTGCATGTATTGGCCCATCGTGATTTCATATTTGCCGATCCAAAACGGCTGAAAGCTGACTTGCATCGGCCATTCGACCTGCGGCGGTTTCCCTTCGAAGTAGGACTCGTCGCTGGGCAGTTCAGCGAGCTTGATTGTGCCGCCGGAAACGGGAATCATCTCGATGACTTCGCTGGAGCCCGGGATGCGTTGCTGATACGGCACCATGTACCCGAGCGGTGTTTCAACGAAGCGGCCTTCTACTGGTTTCTCGGAAACGAGACGCGTTTCGGGGCCACCCGCAAGAACGGCGTGAGCCGCCAAGAAAGCGTACAGCGAGAGCAGGACTTGCGATCGGGTGTGGAACACGTGGTTCACTCAACTTGGTTGCGAAGAGTCTTCCATCGAATCAACGCAGTATACCTGAGCGGAGGAGCGGCCCTCGGCACGGAAACAACATGTGCGACTTTACAAGCCAAATCTCAGCTCGCTCGGCCGCGAGCCGTTAACGAACTTGCTGCCGAGCCTGGAGGATTTCTTGAAGGCTCTGCTGGCAAGCACTCAAGTCCTCACGCTCCGCCGCCCGGAGAAGGTTCTCCGCGAGAGCACCAAATGCGGGGAACCCCGCCGCCTCTCCTGCGCGGTTCAACCACAGGCCTTCATTCATCAGATCTTCGAAGGCGCTCTCTTGGACGAGCCCCAACATCCCAAACAAACGCTCGTCCAGACGGGCAAGAAAGTCATCGGCGATGCGCTTGAAATCCGCGTCGCTGGCAGGGAATACGCACTCGATCGAAGTCGCTTTCGACGGTTTATTCGGTCGCGGTTGGTCACCGGTCACGAGGGGAGTAGCCAAGGCCTGCTCGACGATCGGTCGCACGAGTCGCTGCCGAAGTGAATCCAGCTCCCGCAGAAGTTTCGCTGCGGACTCGCGATCGTTTGACTTCGCCGCAGCCTCGAGGTTTGCAGCGGGCGTCGTGAAATGCGGAAACCCGACGGTCCCCCCGGAACCCTTCAGCCAATGAGCCTCGCGGGCCAGCAATTCGAAGTCACCGGCCTGGAGCGCGGCCTGCATTCCGCCGAGTCGCGTCGCAAGCTTGTCGATGAACTCACCCACGATCTGTTTGAGCTCTGGATCATCGAGTGGCAACAGCGCATGAATCGGCAATCCGGCGCCCGGCGAATCCGAGGGAGCGCAGGGTGCGGCCGACACCTGCAATCCGTCCTGTCTGCCTTGAACGGACCGGTTCGCATCAATCGTTTCTGCCGGCCCGAGACTCATTCAATGATCCATCAACACGTCGATTCCGGTGGCAACGCTGCCTCGCGGAGTATCGGACCGATGTGCTTTGCGGAATGAGACAGCGGGACGCGGAATTGGCGAACAGCTTCGAAGATGGCGGTCACCGCATCCGAATGTACGGATCACGGCGACTCGACCAGCTGCACCTGACGCGGGACTTCTGCAATCGGGATCAACCCCCGTTGCCGACTAGAGCTCCAAGAAGAGTCGTGCCGGGTCTTCGATCACTTCCTTGATCGTTCGCAGAAAGCCGACCGCTTCCCGACCATCGACGATTCGGTGATCGTAGGTCAGTGCCACGTACATCATTGGACGGATGACCACCTCGCCGTTGACTGCGATGGGTCGCTCCTGAATCGAGTGCAATCCGAGAATGCCACTTTGAGGCGGATTCACGATCGGTGTGCTCAACAGGGACCCGTAGACTCCACCGTTACTGATCGTGAACGTGCCTCCGATCAAGTCTTCGGCCTGCAAACGATTTTCGCTCGCTTGTTTGGCGAAGTCTCCGATCGACCATTCAATTTCTGCGAACGACATCCGCTCGGTGTTTCGCAAAATCGGAACGACCAGTCCTTTGCCGCCACCGATTGCCACGCCGATGTCGCAGTAATTGCGGTAGATCGCACTGTCGTCGCGGATCTCCGCGTTGACGGCGGGGAACCGGCGGAGCGCTTCACAACTGGCTTTCGCGAAAAACGACATGAACCCAAGTTTGACGCCGTGCTTGTCCAGGAACGCGTCCTTGTATTTCTTTCGCAGCGCCATCACGGGCTGCATGTCAATTTCGTTAAACGTGGTTAGCAGTGCCGCGGTCTGCTGAGCACTGACCAGCCGCGACGCGATCGTCCGGCGCAACATGCTCAGCGGTTTGACTTCTTCGCTGCGCTCTTCACCGCTCGCCATGACCGCCCGCGACGGCGGCGGTACCGAAACGGCCGTGGAAGCCGCAGGTGCCGGTGCGGCCTTTGGTTTCGCGCCTCCCGAATCAACGAACCGCTGCACATCTTCTTTCAAAAGCCGTCCGCCGGGCCCTGTCGCAGGAATCTCACCGGCTGACAATCCGTGGTCATCCAACAAGCGTTGGGCAGCGGGCATCACGAAGGACGCTTTGCCACCGGTGCTCGCGGGGGAGGCATCCGGGGTCGGCGAGGCGGCTCCGCCTCCGGTGCCGGAACTTGCCGGCGCACCGGCGGGCTTCTCCGTAACACGAATCTTGGCGATGACTTCGCCGATCTCCGCGAACTCCTCCGAACCCTTCAGGATCTCATCCAACACACCCGCCGCCGGGGCGGGCAGCTGCACGGAGGCTTTTTCGGTTTCAATTTCCAAGAGGTCCTGACCGGCATCGACCCAGTCTCCTTTGGAAACCAGCCACTCACCCAGCTGAACTTCAGTGATAGATTCGCCCACGGTGGGGACTTCGACGTCTACGATTTCGCTCACGGCCCAAATTGTCCTTAGTACTTCATGAAGCGCACACGCGTCCCAAGTCGCTGGGGCGGGCAGGAAAGGATAGCGACGCGTCAGGCGGGTGTCACGACTGCGTCACGGATTCAGCCGCATAATAAAGCTCGATCCGCCTCATCAAGACGGCGAAACAATCGGTCATTGCGCGGCGATCGTCTTTTGCCCGAGCCGCCACCTCGGCCACTTCATGACCGTCCGCTCTGACGGCAACCGAGTCATGCCGTTATTCCTCTTCTTCGCCTCCGGCCGACTCGGCGGCTCGGTTGGGTCCGACTTCTAATTCGGGCGTCAACATGGGCGACGCATCCATCCCCTCGGCGTCCATCAATTCGACGATGCGCTCAAGAGCTTTCAACAGTCCCAAACGTTCAACGGGATCGAGTGCATCCAGCCGCGTTAGAAATTGCTCATGCAGCGGCTGTGGAAGATTGTCAATTCGTTTCAAACCCTCATCGGTTAGCTGGACAAACACCTTGCGACGATCAGAACTGGCGCGCTGCCGTGTGATGTAACCGCTCTTTTCCAGTCGGTCCAGAATCCGCGAGACCGTTGGTGCGGACAGTTGAACGCTGCCGGCCACCATGGCAACCGTGACGTCGGTCCCGGGCACGAACTCCGAAATGGCTTTCAAGCACAGCATCTGGGGCACGCTGACGCCGCCCTGTCGTCCGACGTTTCGCGAGTGCTCGGACGTCCGCCGGATGATTCGTCGGATGCCGCGCAGGATTTGAAACCCGATCGAGTCTTCTTCTTCCACCGATTGCTACCTATCTGGATTCCACCGCCCGCAAACTCTGGCTCGTCACACAAACCGCCAAGATAGCTTCGCCAGCGTGTTTCGCGGTATGGCACGTCACATTTTTGCACGGCTTAAATGCACAAGAAACAGATTCGCAGCAAATAGTTGCTATTGAAATTGTTAGCCAAACACATACATTGGCGGTCGGAACAATACGCGCCCCCAACCGCCCAAAGCCCAATGTCATCTGAACTCTTGAAGTATCGTTCCCAGGATTACGGCGATGAGCCCACCGAGGTGCGCCACACGGACACCTACACCGACGAATACGTGCGGGGTTTCGTCGAGAAGTGGGACGAATTGATCGATTGGGACCAACGAGCGGCCACCGAGGGTGATTTTTTTATCCAGCAGTTGCGTGATCGTGGAGTCAATCGTGTGCTGGATGTGGCCACGGGGACCGGTTTTCACTCGGTCCGACTCATCGAGGCGGGCTTTGATGTCGTCAGTGCGGATGGCAGCCCTTACATGCTCGCGTGTGCCTTTGAAAACGCTCGCCGGCGCGGCCATGTGCTTCGCACCGCCCACGCGGATTGGCGATGGCTCAACCGTGACATCTACGGTCGATTTGACGCGGTCATTTGCTTGGGCAATTCGTTCACCCATCTCTTCAGCGAGCGAGACCGCCGCAAATCGTTGGTGGAGTTCTATTCGTCACTGGTCCACGACGGAGTCTTGATTCTGGATCAACGAAACTACGACGCGATTCTCGATCATCAGTCCGACCCCAAGCACCAGTTTTATTACTGCGGCGAAGAAGTCTCGGCGGTGCCGGAACATGTCGATGAGGGTCTGGCTCGTTTCAAGTATTCCTTCGGCGATGGATCCGTCTATCACCTGAATATGTTTCCACTGCGTAAACGGTACACGCGTGGTTTGATGAACCAAGTCGGCTTTCAGAAAATCCAAACCTTCGGTGATTTTCAGGAAACGTACCACGAGAATGATCCGGACTTCTTTATCCACGTCGCTTCGAAAGAATACGACGACAAGGAAGAAGCGACACCGTCTCCGAATGAAAAAACTGAACCGGAGGAAGGCTGATGGCTGCGGAGTTGGACGCGGCTACGCAAGTCGCACGTGACTACTACAACAGCGATGACGCGGATCAGTTTTACGCTCAAGTCTGGGGCGGCGAAGATATCCACATTGGCATGTACCGTTCGGCCGACGAGTCGATTAAAACGGCTAGCCGGAGGACGGTGGATCATCTTGCCGATCGCCTTGAGTGCATTGACGACTCATCCATCGTGATGGACATCGGATCCGGTTATGGCGGTGCCGCGCGACGGTTGGCCGAACGATTCGGATGCAAAGTGATCTGCATCAATCTCTCAGAAGCTGAAAACAAGCGACACCGGGAACTGAACGAACAACAGAACCTCGCCGATCGAATCCAGGTCATTGACGGTTCGTTCGAGGCACTGCCTGTCGAGGCAGCGTCCGTCGACGCGGTCTGGTCACAGGACGCGATTTTGCATGCCGGCAATCGTTGCCGAGTGATGCAGGAAGTCGATCGAGTGCTTCGCCCGGGTGGGCAAACCGTTTTCACCGATCCGATGCAATCGGATGATTGTCCCCAAGGTGTCCTCGACCCGATCTTGGCTCGGATTCATTTGGCCGACTTGGGTTCACCGGGCTTCTATCGCGGAGTCGCCGTGGACTTGGGGTGGCATGACAACGGCTTTGAAGACCACACCGCGCAGCTGACCAATCACTACACAAGGGTCTTGGAAGTCACCGAGGATCGCACGGCCGAACTATCGGGCAGTATTTCGGCCGAATACCTTGAGCGCATGAAAGCGGGTCTAAGACATTGGATCGAGGGCGGGCGAGCGGGCCACCTCTGCTGGGGTGTGTTCTCTTTCTCAAAAACCTAATCCGACGTGGACCAGCCAAACACGACCGACTCGCCATCCGGCCAATACCCATCCAGTCTCCCAACGGTGGGACTCGGTCCACATTTTGAGATGCATCCGTTCGTGTTCCCGGCAGGAGCACTGACGGTCATCTCGCTGGTTCTGGTGTGTTTCTTAGTCCCGGCCGACGATCTGCAGCAGACGATGACCGACATCCGCGATGGGATTGGTCGGCAATTCGGATGGATGTATGTCGGCATGATGTCCGGGTTGCTGGCCTTTTCAGCCTGGCTCGCATTCGGACCTTACCGTCACGTCAAACTGGGCCGGGATGATGAATCACCTGAGTTCAATCGGTTGACATGGTTTGCGATGCTGTTCAGTGCCGGAATGGGAATCGGCCTGTTGTTCTACAGCGTCGCCGAACCAACCAGCCACTTTCAAGATCCGCCGCCTGGGTTTGCCGATGGTCTGGATCCGTCGCGGCTTGCGATGGCGGTGACCATTTTTCATTGGGGGCTGCATCCCTGGGCGCTGTACGCGGTGGTCGCACTGGCCCTGGCGTATTTCGGTTTTCGGTTGGAGATGCCGCTTAACTTTCGCTCGTTGCTGTATCCCGTTTTCGGCGACCGGGTCTGGGGACGACTTGGCGATGTCGTTGATACACTTGCCATCATCTCGACTCTGGTTGGCGTGGCAACTTCGCTGGGCATCGGAGCCCAACAGGTCAACGCGGGACTGACCTATTTATTTGGGATTCCGTCGGGGATCGGCGTACAAATCCTGTTGATCGCGCTGATCACGTCCGTCGCGACAATCTCGGTTGTTGCGGGTCTGCACGGCGGTATCCGGCGGTTGAGCGAATTGAACATCGGCTTGGCCATCTTGCTGATGGTGATCGTCGCGGTCGGTGGCGGGCTGACCAAGTTCTTCGGTGCGTCGATTGAAAACGTCGGCGCCTACCTGCAAATCCTTCCTTTCAATTCATTTCGAACGGGTGCCTTCAGTACCGAAGGACAGACGTGGTTGAACGGATGGACCGTCTTCTTTTGGGCGTGGTGGATCGCCTGGTCACCCTTTGTCGGTATGTTCATCGCGCGGGTATCGCGAGGCCGCACGATTCAAGAATTTATCATCGGTGTGCTGCTCGTCCCCACAGCGGTGTCGATCCTCTGGTTCACCGCATTCGGCACCACGACCCTTCGCCAACATACCGATCACATCGATCGGTTGGAAAACGATGCTGCCTATGATCCCGCCGAAACGCTCCCACAGTATTTCGTCGCGGACTTGGACGAGTCTGGGGAGATCGTGCGTTTGCCGAGCGGAGAAATCAAACGGACCGAGCGTCCGCTGACCGCGGTTCAGTACCGAAGTGAAACAATCGTCACCGAAGACGGTCGAGACACCATCGCAACCTTGCCCACGGCGCTGTTCACGTTACTGGAGGGACTTTTTCGATCTCGCGTCTTGGTGTTTCTGTCGGTGGCTGTGGCAACGCTGTGCGTCATTCTTTTCTTTATCACGTCGTCGGATTCCGCATCACTGGTCATCGACATCATCGCCTGTGGTGGCAATCCAAATCCGCCGGTCGGGACGCGATTGTTTTGGGCGATCAGCGAAGGACTCGTCGCGGCGGCACTGCTACTGGCGGGTGGGCTTGGCGCGTTGCAGGCTGCTTCGATTGCGGCCGCACTTCCACTGGCGATCATTCTTCTATTCGCGTGCTTCGGGCTGGTGCGGTCGCTATCGGCACTTGAAAAGCCGATCGCGCGAACATCAACTTCAGGAGAACCCCATGACAGACTGGACTGACGTCAGGCAATACGACGTCCAGTAATTCCGGGGGCAATGGAATGCTATTGCCGTCCGAACGTGTTGACGCAATCAAACACGTCGGTCAGCGAAATCACCTCTGATCGAGCCAAGCCTTTAGTTCTTCCGCATCGGCTTGATCCTTGATGCGGCCAGCTGCAATCTTGTTTTTCAGCAAAAGCTCGGGCGAGATGACTGGAACAGTCACGTCGGAGATCTCAGTGACGATTGCAGAAGACTCAACTTCTTCGAACGAAACCCCTGAGATCTCAGTCAACAGATCGATACGAAAGGGCGACCGGCCAAGCATCACCACTTGTCCTGGACTCAGTAGACTGTCATCGCCGAGCGTTTCTCCAAAACCAAACTGTTCGAGAACCGATCGAACTCGACTTTCGTTTTCGGCGTCGCAGGCAACGAAGAAATCGATGTCACCGGTCGCTCTTGGGTTTCGATACAGGTTGTATGCATAGCCCCCAATCATCACGTACCGTACGCTCAGGGAATTCATCAATTCGATAAATTCTTTGAAGTCTTCCGGCAGCTGCATAGTACGGCTCCATCAGTTTCATAAACGCTTCGAACCGCTGCTGGGTGGTCATGGCGTTGTCATCCGCGCGAGCAACTCGTTCGGACTCATCATGACTGCCGAGGATTCGAATGGTGCGATCGATCATCGCCTACACCCACAAATCGCGGTCGAGGTTGCGGTAGTTGATCGCTTCGGAAAGGTGATGCTCTTGGATCGAGTCTTCACCCGCCACGTCCGCGATCGTTCGGCAAACCCGCAAGATTTTGTCGTGGGCACGAGCGGAAAGCCCCATCTCTTCGACGCTGTGACGCAGCAGCTTCTTCGATGTCACATCCAGCGGGCAGTGCTCGCGGACTTGCCGACTGGTCATTTGGGCGTTGTAGCGAACTCCTGATGCGTTGCCGGCAAACCGAGCGGCCTGGGCCTCGCGAGCTCGCTCGACATCATCGCGCATCTGCGCACTGGTTGTTCCGCACAAAACCGCGTCGTTTTTTGACAATTCATCAAAGGGAACCGAAGGCACTTCCAAGTGAATGTCGATTCTGTCCATCAAGGGCCCTGAGATTTTCGACATATACTTTTCGACTTGAGGCGGCGTGCAATTGCAGTTCCGTCTCGGGTCGCTGCGGTAGCCGCAAGGGCACGGATTGGCTGCCGCGATTAACATGAAATCGCTGGGAAAAGTGGTCGAACGAAGGGCCCGTGAAATCGTCACGACGCCGTCTTCGAGTGGCTGCCGCATCACTTCGAGTGTTTTGCGATTGAACTCCGGCAGCTCGTCCAAAAACAGGATGCCGTTGTGAGCCTTACTGATCTCGCCGGGGGCGGGCGGGCTGCCACCGCCCACCAATCCAGCGTCACTGATCGTGTGGTGGGGAGAGCGAAACGGTCGTTTCGCCAACAACGGTTGACCCGCCGGCAATTGTCCGAGTGCACTGTAGATTCGAGTTGTCTCGATCGACTCCGGGGCGGTCAACTGGGGCAGCACCGTAGGCACCCGTTTCGCCAACATGGTTTTCCCGCTTCCCGGTGGCCCGATCATGACAATGTTGTGGGCGCCGGCGGCCGCGAGCGTGATTGCCCGCTTGGCCGATTCCTGACCACGGACGTCCCCGAAATCGACATCGTACGCGCTATGTTCGTCGAACAGCTCGACCAATCGGCTCGGTGCGGGGGCGATGTCCAGTTCCTCGCTAAAGAACGCGACGGCTTGCGCGAGACTTTCGACCGGGATCACATCCAGCCCTTCCACGACGGCCGCTTCACCGGCGTTTTCGGCCGGCAACACGATGCCGCGCAAATTTTGATTCTTTGCCGCCTCGATGGCAATCGACAGCGCGCCTTTGACGGGACGCGTATGACCTTCGAGTGCGAGTTCGCCAATGATCGCGTACTGCTCCAAACGATCCGCAATCATTTGGCCGCTGCCGCCCAGCACACCTAGCGCGACGGGCAAGTCGAACGACGCGGCTTGTTTGGGAAGGTCACCGGGCGCGAGGTTGATGACGACGCGGTCCGTCGGGCGGGTGTACCCGCTGTTGACGATCGCACGCTCGACGCGGTGCGTCGATTCTTTGACCGCCGTATCGGGCAGTCCGACCAGGATGGTCTTCGGCATCGCCGCCGGAGAGATATCGACTTCAACATCCACCGGCATCGCTTCGATACCCAGCAGCGTAAACGTCTTCAGTCGTGCCAGCATGTTCCCCTCGTTAGTCGCCTTCGCAGGACCAACAATGTGGCGAGTCCAAGCCCCCAGGACAAGCGGAGGGGCTGCCGCCAGCTGGCCGAATGTAGTGGACCGCTCCGCCGGTCCAACTCTCACGGAGCTTTCGCCACCCACAATTGCAAAGAGCGTTGGGCCAGCAAAGAGCCTGGGGTCAGAGCACAGCCGCGTAGCGAGCGATTGGGAAAGTGCTTGTCCTCCCGCAGATACCTCGGAAGCGTTAACAAACCACTACAACTTCCACTCACCGGGGACACAGCCCCTGCTACCAGCCAGCTTTCATTGATTGATGCAAGCAATTCAGCAGCCTCCGAAGATGCTCTGTCCCCGCGAATTTCTGTCCCGCGAATTTTTTTCAGCCTACAGCGACACAAGAGTTGGTCCACGAATCAATCGAATCGAACGAATAAAGAAGCCTTCCATGGGGGCATGAGCGAATCGTGATGGAGCGAGGCCTCCATCAGTGATAGGTCCGGCTCTCAGTCAAATTCGACTCCGGATCTGACCTGCCCGGAATCGGCCTTTTCGTGGACCCCTCATGAAATCCTCTGGGAACCAATTCACAGGGGTCAAAGCACATGCAAGGCGTCTGGATTGATGCAAGCAACTCCCACCTGCAGCAACCGAAGATGCTCTGTCCCCGAGTCGCTAGCAAATTCGCTTGCAGCCGAAGATGCTCTGTCCCCGAGCCACTTCCTCCCGAGTCGCTCGAGCCACTCCGGTTGAACGGAATTTGGCGATTACTCAGCCGCCAGACGATTGCAAATGGCTTCGAA
>JBCBOO010000061.1:0-25724 GCA_039821235.1 Planctomycetota bacterium | reverse complement strand
TAAGAAAGACACCGCGAAGACGCCCGCTCGGCAATGCCACGAAGCTTCGTGTCGACCGTCCAACGCGATATGGAAAGCCGACTCGCTGGAACCACGTCTCATGCTTGCCGCGGATGTTTATGCGGCACTCGACTCCGGTGCCGCTCAACGATCCGGAGAAACGCCCGCGCTGGTTGCAGCCGCCGAAGACACGCAGTTCACAGAAACACGTGCGACGCCTGGACGGCCGATTGTATTCCTGGACGCGGCCGTCGAGGACCTCGATCAATTGGCTTCGTTGGTCGGCGAGGGCAGTGAAATCGTCATGCTGCAATCAGACGAAAGCGGACTGCAGCAGATCACGAATGCACTTGCCGTTCGACGAAACGTCCCGGCGATTCATATCCTTTCGCATGGGGATGCCGGACAGCTGCAGTTGGGCAACGAACTGGTGGATGTCGAGACGTTCCACGGGGCCGCCGAGCAGTTGCATGATTGGTCACGGTCGCTGGCTGACGGCGCGGACTTGCTGGTTTACGGCTGCGATACCGCATCGGGATCACGCGGACGTTTTTTCCTTGACGAGCTCGCACGTTTAACAGGGGCAGACGTCGCAGGCTCGGTCGATACAACGGGACACAAATCGTTACGAGCTGACTGGGACCTCGAATACCAAAACGGTGACATCGATACTGCCATCGCTTTGGGTGCCGGGTTCGAAACTTACCGACAGCATCTGCCGATCACGATCGAGGCTGCCGGTGTGGAAAACACCGAACAAATGCAACTGGTCATCGACGGCCAAGTTGCGGCAACATTCGATAACGTGGGAGGCGACGCGTACGCGGGTGAATTTGAAACTTACACCGCAGACATTGACGGTGCATCAGTGGACGACATTCGAATCGTCTTTACCAATGACTTGCTTGACCTCGATGCCGGTATCGATCGCAATCTTAGAGTTGACCGCATGACGGTCGATGGCTCGGTCTACGAAACCGAAGACCCTGGCGTCTTCTCCACGGGCACGTGGTTCCCGGCTGATGGTGTCGTTCCGGGCTATCGGCAGAGTGAATTCCTACACACAAGCGGTTGGTTTGATTTTGGCGGCCAGCCAAGCGGTGGCGGCTCGATCATCTCCATCGATGCCAGTGGTGCGACCGGACAGGAAGACTTTGAGCTTCTCGTCGATGGGCAATCCGTCGCGTCTTGGTCCGCTGTCCCCGTCGAAGGTGCGACCTACCTCGCCCAAGTTTCCGGCGGTGTGACGCCCGAACGAGTTCGAGTGGCTTTCACCAATGACCTCTTCGACGAAGTGAGCGGGCTGGACCGCAACCTGAACGTCGATCGAATCACGATTGACGGCGTTGTCTATGAAACAGAAGCTCCGACGGTCTTCTCGACCGGAACTTGGCTGCCATCCGATGGAATCGAACCCGGATTCCGCGAAAACGAAGTACTCCATTCAAACGGTTACTTCCAGTATGGCGAAAGCACTGTCGATCCCGACCCCAGTCCTGATCCTGGATCGATCGTCATTTCCGCTGCCGGTACAACAGGCGATGAAATCATCGAGCTGTTGATTGATGGTCAAGTCGTCGAGACGTTTGATGCAGTGGGCGGAGATGCAGGCACTCGCAGTTTCCGCGAACTTGTTTACGAAGCTGGGCAAGTCATCGATCCCAGCCAGATCCGCATCGCTTTCGTGAACGACTTTATCGACGAAGCCACGGGGGTCGATCGCAATGTCACGATTGATAACATCCGCGTCGATGGTGTCGTCTTTGAGACGGAAGCACCTGATACGTTTTCAACGGGAAGCTGGCTCCCCGCCGACGGCATCGTTCCGGGTTTCAGGCAAAGTGAAACGTTGCACGCGGACGGCTATTTCCAATTTGTCGCCACACCAGTCGAACGAGGTTTCGTAGGTCTGGGGGCGACCCAAGTCACGGTCAACGAAGACGACTTGTTGGTGAGAGTTCCCGTTGTTCGTTATGACGGCAGTGATGGTGAAACAATCGTTTCCTACCAAACACTGGGCGGTGAAGCGGAAGAGGGAGTCGATTTCATTGGCGCGGTGGATGGGGCGATCGTCCTCGTCGACGGCCAAACGAATGCGTTCATTGAGATCCCGTTGATCAACGACGATGACTTGGAATCGATCGAAAGTTTCAGTGTCTCGCTTTTCCGTTCCGAAGGTGCCGAGTTGGGCGTCCCTCGAACAGCCACCATCACGCTGATCGATGATGAATCCGGACGCGACCTTCTTGCCAACTGGCGGTTGGATGAATCCGACGTCGATGCCACCGTGACGGACAGCTCTGAAAACGGGAACGATGGCACATTCGTCAACTTCGCCGCCGGTGATCCGCAAAGCGGACCGACCATCGATGCGCCCGATGTGATCACGACTAACCCCGGCAGCGTTTTATTCGATGGCGAAAATGACTTTGTGTCCATCGCGGCTGACCCGTCACTTGAGCTCAGCGCCGGCCGATTCACCCAGTCCGTTTGGATCAAGCCGACCGGGACGACGCCGGGCTACCAGGGCGTCCTCGGGTTCCAAGACGGTGCGGCCAACACACGTTATCCGGGCATTTGGGTCTTTGAAGGCGATCGGATTCACGCGGGATTCGGTGACGGTACGAATTGGAACTCCTTCACGACCCGGTCCGTTTTAACCACAGGGCAGTGGAATCACGTCGCCACAACATTTGACGGAACCGACTACCAAACGTTCGTCAACGGGACGCTCGTTTTCAGCACCGATGAGTTCGCCGGTCGTACGCCCGCTTCCACCCAGCAAGTCAACATTGGCCGCGTCGACAACTACTTTGAAGGCGGGATCGATGACGTTCGGATTTACAATCGAGCGCTGTCGGCTCAGGAAATCAATGTGTTGCTCGACGGTGCCGACACACCCGATGTTCCAATCGATGGCAAGTTCGTCACCGACCAGCTCTACGCGGGCTTTGATACTCCGCTCGCGGTCGACTGGTTGCCCGATGGACGCATGCTGGTGAGCGAACAAGACGGCCGAATCCAATTGATCAACGTCGATGGGACCCGCCAGTCGACGCCGCTGTTGGACATCCGGGACCGCGTGAATTCGGGAACGAAAGATCGTGGGATGCTCGGTTTTGCCGTCCACCCCGACTTTGAAACGAATCCGTATCTGTATGTCTCGTACACGTACGATCCACCCGAAGTCGCCAACGGCAGCGGACTGGGAGGCCTCGACGGCAATGGTGCCCGCGTCGCGCGGATCTCTCGATTTATGGTAGATGCATCCGGAACGTTCGCGGACCCGGAGACCGAGTTTGTGTTGGTGGGCAACAACAGCACCTACGAGAACATCGGAAATCCGAATATTCGGCCGGGACTTAACGACCCTCATTCCTGCATCGACGAAAACGGCGAACCGATCGAAGACTGTATTCCAGCCGACGAAACCAGTCACACCATCGGCGACTTGGAGTTCGGTCCCGATGGCATGCTGTATGTCAGTAGCGGGGATGGGGGTTCCTTCGGTCGCGTGGACCCGATCAACCTCCGGGCACTCGACATCGACTCACTCGCTGGCAAGATTCTGCGGATCGATCCGATCACCGGCGAGGGACCTTCGGACAATCCGTTCTTCGACGGCGACCCTGATTCCAATGCCTCCAAGGTTTACCAGTATGGCCTTCGAAACCCATTTCGTATCGCCGTGAATCAGACCACCGGCGGTGTTTACAGCGGCGACGTTGGCTGGACCAAGTGGGAAGAAATCAACACCGGTCGCGGGGCGAACTTTGGCTGGCCGGCGTTTGAAGGGGGCGATGGTGAAAGCCTCGAAACCGGCAGTTATCGAAACCTGCAAGCCGTCCAGGATTACTACGCCACCAACCCCGACGTGACCGCTCCTGTTTGGGCGCGGCCGCATAGTGATGGAGCACGCGCGATCGTGATGGGCGACTTTGTTTCGGATTCCCTGTATCCAGATCAATTCGACGGAGACTTGCTCTTCACCGACATCGGTGACCAAGTCATTCGAGTGCTCGACTTTGATGACCAGGGCAATGTTGCCGGCGTCGACGCAGTCTCCGATCCTCTTGGATTCCTCGTCGACATCCAGATGCACTCCGATGGATACCTTTACTATGTCGATATCACGGGCAGCGTCGGCCGGCTTGACTTTGAACTCACGCCCTAACGCTGCGTCATTCCCGAACCGGTCGCCAGCAGGTTAGGATGCCGAAGCAAGCGACTTGGTTGGGTCGGTGTAGTCGCCGTGATGCGACGCAATCGGGGATTCACTTTCATCGATCGGAGAATCGATGGTTCCGAAATACAGCAAGCAAGTGCCGGCGATCGCCAATCCGACGAGTGTCCAGAGTGGTTGATAGGCCGGTCCCGCATCGGTTTCCGTTAGAAACAACCGGGCTCCCTCCCAACTGCTCGATGAAATCCGTGAAAGTGAGACGGAAAGGGCGTTGTTCGTGAGATGAATGATGATGCAGGGCAAAAGGCTGCCGGTGCGTAGCGTGATCCATCCGAGTACGACCCCCATGATCGAAGCGCAAATCGACTGCTGCAAAACGCCGTGCGAGATACCGAACATGAGCGCTGTGACCAACACGGCTCGTACCCTTCCACGGTCTCGCACCAAGCCGCCGAAGATGAATCCACGGAAGGCAATTTCTTCGCAGACGGCCGGTAACACAGCCATCAGCAATAGTGTTGAACTCCAAGGTGCCGCCGCAATCTGATCGGAAAAGGGCTTCATCGCCAAAGCGGCCTGCTCGCTGATCGGATACAGTCCGCTCACCAATTTGGAGAGCATCACATAGGTCGGATGCATGGCAAGGGCGAACAGCAAGCCGATCGGCAACGTCGTCCAGTGAGGCATTCGCAACCTCAGGCTCTGTCGAACCGATGTGGTGAACATCGTTGCCATCGCGAGGGCGGGGAACACGATCAACACTTGTGGCATCATGACCAATTTGGCGATCCCCGAAAATGAATCCGGAATTTCGGTGATGGTCAACCTGGCAAAGAAGAGGCTCACCAAGATCAAGGCACCGCAGCCATAGGCCTGCGCCGGCGTGGCTGCCGTTTGACGATCTCGCCACAGGTGCCGGACCCACATGCCCAGCTCCCATTGATCGCCGCTTCCAAAGAGAACGGACTCGTTCTCGAATTGCCGGCGTGCCCAGCGTGCGGCAAACCAAAGGCATCCCCCCGTGACCAAGAACACAACGGGTGTGAAGGAAAGTGCCAAGCCAAATTGGCCTTCGACGAGCGACCGTGCCAACAAGAACATGCCCGTCACCGGAATGAGACTCGTTCCGATGCCAAGTTTGGTTCCAGGCAGCATGGGCAACATCACCAATGGCAAGGTGACCATCATCAAAGGCATCAAGTAGTACTGGCCTTCTTTGCTGCTGCGTGCCATCGCGGCCACCGCCAATGCGAGCGCACTGAACAAGCAAGACAGTGGAACGAGGGCCACCAAGAGCCAGAGCATTGGAACAAGCGGTGGCGAACCGACCGAACCGATTCCGCCGCCGACATTCAAGTGCTGAAAGACGAGTGTGCTGGTAATCAGCATGCTTCCCGCGTTCAGCAGAGCCGTCGACATGCTAAAGGTGGTGACGGTTGCGAGTTTGCCCCAGACGATTTCGCTTCGAAGTGCCGGACTGCACAGCAACGTCTCGAGCGTTCCCCGTTCCTTTTCGCCCGCGACCAAATCGATCGCAGGGTAGAACGCTCCGGTCATCGCCCAAACCAACATGATGAACGGCAACAACTTGCTCCAAAACGCGGCTTCGCGTGTTCGTTCGGGCGCGACGTTCTTCTCAGTCCATTCAAAAGGAATCAGGCGGGCAGGGTCAATGCCAACGCCCGTCAACCTGGAGTTGATCCAGTTTGCTCGCCACGAAGTCAGCAATGCCGACATGCGACCTCGCGTGACCACGGACTCATCGCTGCCGACGTTAAACATCAGCTCCAGATTTGGCAGCGACGCGTTGCCTTCGGGCAGGGCCCCACGAATCTTGCCACCCGCTTCCTTGAACGATTCCGGAGCGAGCACCACGACATCGAATTTGCCCGAGCGAATCCATTTCTCGGCGTTTTCTCGAGCTTCCGTGGCTCCACCTAAATCGTCCCAAGCGTGCGTGACGACCGCGAGCGATTCGGCAGACTCGCCGAAGTCGCTGGAGAATCGTGTTTCATCTTCGGACTTCACCAAGAGGGGTGGAGACTCCGGTAAGTTCTCGTGCCCGATAATGCAAACGGTTGTTTCGTTTTGACGAGTGAATTGTGCGATCTGCAGCAGCAACATCCCGACCAGGGGATACAGCAGCATGGGCAGCACGGCGATTGTGAACAACGTGCGGCGATCTCGCAGCTGATCTTTCATCTCCCGAACGTAGATCAGCCAGATCGCAGACCAGCGGGGTTTGCCGGCTGATGCGGCATCCCTGCGAATTTGTTTCGAGTACTCACTCATACCAACACCTCACTCTCACCGCCTCGTTTGGCGATCAATTCCTGCTCGTGATGGTTGAGCAATCCGAAAAAGAGCTCTTCGAAATCATCTTCGCGGTGTCGTGCTCGAAGCTCTTCGAGAGTGCCGCTGTCCAGGATCTCTCCTCGATACATGATGGCAATACGATCACAGAGTCGTTCCACTTCGCTCATGATGTGCGTGGAAAAGACAAGGCATTTCCCGGCTTCGCGCAGTGTTCGTATGACCGCCAACAAGTTCCGCGCGACCAACACGTCCAACCCCAATGTGGCTTCGTCAAAAACGAGAACGGGAGGATCATGAATCATGGCTCGCGCGATCGACACCTTCTGCTTCATTCCGGTCGACATCTTGCCCCCGGGAACGTCACGAAAGTCATTCATGCGCAATTGTTCGAACAGGTTCGAGAGCCGGTCGTGTAGCTCGTCGTTTGCCATCCCGTGCAGGCGTCCAAAGTACTCCACCATTTCCCAAGCGGTCATTCGATCGTAGATGGCCGTGTTGTTGCTTACGAACCCGATGCTTCGGCGCACCTCGGCCGCGTCGCGAACGACGTCGTATCCGGCGACCGTCGCAATGCCCTCGGTGGGTTCCAGGACCGTGCTCAACATGCGAAGAACCGTCGTTTTGCCCGCACCATTGGGTCCGAGCAATCCGAAGATTTCACCCGCGCCGACCGAAAAGGAGACCCCATCGACAGCTACAAATCTCCCGCGTTGGAGATCCTCGTAGACTTTCGAGAGGTGCTGAACGTGGATCATGTGCGGGGTAGCGCAATCGGAACGTGGCGGGTCAATCACTTCAGGGAGCGTAGCTCATCCGCCGAGTCTCAGGCTACATTTCCCGCCACACTGTCTCACGATCAAGCCGAACCAAATGGAACAACCGTTCTAGGCGGCACTTCTTAGCGAAGCAGACCCCGCCCACCGGTGGGTGGATTCAACCAAAGGCTGTCAAATTCTCCACGAACAGCGCGTCGAAACACTAAAATGGGAGCAACTCGCGAAGCGGATGTTTTCCGGATGGCGTTGCTGCCAAACGTATGTTGATGGATGAGATGCCCAAGAACGACAAACTCAAGTCAAAGTTGCGCGCAAATGCGAAGCGGCGAAAACAAAGACACGAAACCCACCGCGCTCGCGCAACGGAGTCCCCTGTCCAGTCCCCTGTCCAGTCTTCGTCGAACGCTACCGCCGAAGCGGGCCCTGATGTCGCGGGACTGCTGATCGAATCTTGCCTTGAATTCGATACGCTTCAGGGCAACATCCGCGACCAAGACGTCTTGGCTGCCTTTCGCGGGCTGACGAATGGACGATCTCCCGAATCCAAGCGGGCCACCGAGTTGATTGCCCATCTGCAAGATCGCTGTGACTCACAGGGTGTGGCTGAAAGTGACATGCGTGACTGCGCGAATGCCGTTTATAAGATCGCACGCGAGCAAGTCAACGAAGATAACCCGCACAGCCTTTTGCAATACTTTCAGCTCATGACGTAGGGACGGTGTAGAGCCGTTCGAGTGACTTGGGATCGCTCACCGCTTGGGCTTTCATCGCATTGCGGAGCGAAGAATTCGCACAAGAAGACTCAAGCCCGCGAATCCCATCTTCAGCGGCTAACTGGTAGGGTCGCAAAGACGTCCGTTCGGCGAGCTCCGCCGCCCTGGCAAACGCACTTCGCGCCAGCACCTTGTTTCCTCTTTGACGCTGCTCAATCCCTCGTAGCAAAGCTCCCAACATACGAGCGAACACACTCGGGTTTCGTTCCAAACGACGGATGGCTTTGGTGACCATCGAATGTTCGAACGACGACGCCACTCCTTCGTCGGCTTCGTTGACATGTAGTCCCACCAGTGCCGTGAGTTGATCCACCACCACACGGGTCAGGGCAACGCGTCCAATCAGTGAACTCCGCACGCGTGATCTCATTTCACGGATCAACGTCGTCGCCGTCGAATAATCCGACTGATAAATGGCCTGTTGCACCCGCTGGACCCAGCACATGAACTCGGCGGGCTCCAAGCCAGCTGTCGCAGGGAACCTGCTTTCATTTTCTTCATTCAAGGACTTAAGGCGATCGAGGTCTCCACCGATCAGGAACGCATTTCCGGCCAGTCCGGAGGTCATGACCAATTGCTGATACCGATCCGATCGACGTTTCGCGTCATCGACCAATTCATAGGCCGCAAATTTCATCTCGGCCCAATTGCCGAGTTGCCAATCGGCCCACAACTGAACCCAGCGGACATGCCCCGGCTCGATTTGCGAAGGCGTTCCATTCGCCAGATTCGACAGGCCGAGTTCATCCGAACAGGCCTGCACCTCTGCGGGCGTCTCGCGCCACTGCATCGCAAAGAAATTGAGGAAAGCCAGAACCCGTGAGAACTCCGATGTCGCGGGATGACCGTCGCTGTGCCGAAGTCGCTCGCGAAGAAGCTGAAGTTTCTCACGTGTCGACGTGATCTTGCGTCCGCGATGCGTGTTGAGCATCACGTCCCAGAGATTGGAAACGGCCGCAAAGTGGATCGCCTCAATGGAGCAACCGACGTCGAGAGCTCGTTCCGAACCGTGAACGACGAGTTGCAAGGAATACTCCAGGTCAAAGCAGCCCAACAGCGAGCTGACCTGGGCGCAGTAACGCAGATCGCTTTGGGAACCTGCCCTTTTGAGCGGCAACGGATCGGTTTCGGCGCGTTCCAATAACTCCACCGAAACCTCACGCAGTTGCGGGAAAAGACTTTTCGAGCCAGCCTCGCGTTGTGGAAGGAATCCGTAGGCTCCCGCTAATTCGACCAGGTAAGGTCGGGCCTGTAACACCTTGCCGCAGCGAATGAGGAGAGCCGCGCTGATCGCTTGAAAATGCTCGCGTTCGGCATCCGATTTCGCTTGATCGGCAAGCATGACGAAATGACGAGATGCTTGCTCGGGCAGGTCGGCCTCATAGAAGCAGCGGGCCGCATCGCGTAGATGTTTCTCCCGTGCATCGCCGGTGACAAGCTCCAGCACCCGTTCGTGCCACTCTCCGGCTTCCCGTTTGGCAAGGGTTCGATCGGCGCGTTCCGCCGCCAAGATGGCGTGGGGTAGAGCAGCACCCTGGGCGCCGGCGGCATAGAAGTGTCCTGCAATTCGCGACGCCATGGAGGCCGCGCGAGGATCTTCCGCCAAAAGATTACCCCACGCGAGGTGACAATCGACCAGGGCCTGGTGAGGCAGATTCGCAATCAACCCTCCCGTCACCTCATCGGCCACGACCTTGATGCAATCGCCGCCGGTGGCGTCATCGAGCACCAGACGCTGACAAGACAGCTCGAAAACGGCTCCATCGGTTCGTACACCCAGCTTGGAAAGCGCTGTCAGATCTGCAATCGACGTCGGCGCATTCGCGGCGACAATGAAAGCCAAAATCATTTTTGCTTCTTCGCTGAGCCGATCAAATCTCGCCCGGAGAAGCCGTCCAATATCGCCGACATTGGACACCGACGAATTGTCGGTCGCATCGACACGATGCAAGATACCTTCCGGACGAAATTCTTCTGCAAATTCCGTCAGTCGGAACGGGTTCCCCCGAGACAATCGGACCAAGTCGCCGAGTCCCGCCACATTCAGATTCGCGCCCCATCGCTTGGCCGTTTCATGCAAAAACGATAGCGACTCGACGGGAGAGAGTGGTCCAATCTCTAGCTGACGCACGTCACCATCGATCGGTTCGGCGAGGGCTTGCCGCGAACAGGTCACGATGCCGAGCAACCCTCGAACGTCCTGCTGCAATTCGGCCAGCAGGGTTTCACTTTCGGGATCAGCCCACTGCGCGTTGTCGATCAAAATGAAGAGCGGTCCTTCACTGCGAAGAGCGATCGTCAAACTGACCCAAGCGGCATGCACGTCTTGCCGTTCCGGTGGCGGGCAATAAGCCGGCAAAGAAACTTCTTCGTCCTCAAACGTCTGAGGCTCGGCGATGGCATCGGCCAGTTGTGGAAACGCTTGCAAGAGAATCGAAGCGCTGACGGGATGCAAATGGAGTGCACGCAACCCATGACGCATGTAGCACTGCGCTACTTGGTCGGCAATTTGATCCATCACCTGCAAACGGCCTTTTTCCCGCGACCGACAATCGACGCGGAACACATGCCCCCAGCCCTTGAGTCGTAATTCACGCTCGACTTCATCGAGCAATCGTGTTTTTCCAGCTCCCGAATCGCCGTAGAGGTGCAACCGACCTGCGGTTTCACGGTAGATCGAATCGATCCATTCATCGCACGCGGCTCGCTCGGATTCGCGACCGACGAGGTGATGTGCCGTGGTCAGTCGAATCGGCTGATCGTCGGAACTGGTCATCGAGGCGACTTCCAGTGACGACGGACGTTCCGTTCGTTCTTTGGCAAGCATCCCGGCAATCATCATTCGCAGCCGTGGCGGAATCTTTTCGTTGATTTCCGAAAAGACCGTCGCAATGGTCTGCTCGTCTTCTTCGCGGACCCAATCTTTGAATTTGCCATCGCGCAGCCACTTGTTGCCGCCAACGATTTCATTCAGGCAGTCCAGCATCACCAGGCCGAGGCTGTAGACGTCGCCGGCCGGCGTGTAACTTTGTTCCCAAAGGGCTTCGGGAGAAAAGTACTTCGGTGTTCCGGCGATGTACGAGCGAATGCCGCGTGGGTCCCGTTCGGCGTCGCAGCGCGCGACCAAGCCATAGTCAACGATGACTCCTCGGCCATCCTTTCGCACCATCAGGTTGGTTGGCTTTAGATCGCGATGCACCAGTTCGCTTAAGTGCATAACCGCCAGTCCGGTCGCGTAGTCGTGTAGCAAAACCAGCAACCGCTCGAACGCTTCCGACTCCGGAAGTTTCTTCATTCGCTGCACAGCGTTGTACAGGGTTTCACCTTCGATCTCTTCCATCAACAAGACATTCCAGTCTTCGATGAAGTCGATCCCCTGAGCCCAGAGCAAGCACGGGTGCCGAACCTGACTCATGCGGCGAAAGCCCAACTTGTTTCGGCAGAGTTCTTGCGTGGCAACACGACACAGGACTTTCAGAGCGATCCGCCGGTTGGCAACCAAGTCTTTGGCGGCATAAACGAAGCCGGAAGAACCGCGGCCCAAGAGTTTGATGATGCGAAAGTCACCGAACACCTGTCCATCGGTCAGCGGCGGATCCATGCCAACGGCACGCGGGTCACCAATTTCTGTATCGCCGCGCCGAGCTTCGCGGGCTAGAGTCTCATCGCCGGGTTGCATGGTGGTATCGGGGGCAGGGGAGAACGGCGGCCATTCAAATGAGATGACGTTGTCCAATTGCCGAGAATTGAGTGAGCTGCCCCCTCACTTAATCCTTCGGGTCTGCGGCGAGTGACCGACATCTTGCGACCGGCACACCTTCGCCACACCCGAGAATAAAGGTACACCACCGGCAGGGAATGAAAATTTCGGTGGATCGCAAAAAATCAACGTCCCCGAAAGCAATCACTTCAAATTTCGTGCTCGAGGATTTCTGAAGCAAATTGCCGCGCATCCTGCTCAGAATCAGCTTCGTAGACCTCGTAGTCATCGTTGAACAGCAATTTGGTCCATGAAATCGACGGATCGGCGAATGCTGCTCGAATCTCCGCTTCCAATTTGGGGCTCGACGCAAGTGCACGCCGGAATGCTGCCGACGCATCGTCATCCTCGAGACCGGTTTGGACGGAAAAAAGAGACGACAGAATGTTCTCAAGCGAGGGATATTGGCTCATCGTTCGTGATTTATTGGGGGAACAGTGTGATGGTCTCCCATTCACCAGTTGTTGGGTTTAGCTCATACGTTCCGCGTACACCGCTTAGCTCTTGACGCTGCAGCGGACCCGCAACATCGACCTGACGACTACTTCCAATTCGACTGTAACCGCGTCCAACAGTGCTGCCCATGTCATCTGTCACTGTCAAAACCGTCTCACCGGGGTTGTCGCGAATCGCATCCTGCAAAGCTTTTTGGCGTAGAAAATCATCTGCTTTGACCAAGTCCGCGTTTGAATTGAACGCGGATGACATTGGCGGCACAACCACCCTTCCGCGCGTTCGTTTCACCGATCCGTCTGGAGCAATGCCCGTGCGCGCACGAGTCATCAGTTGCTCGTCTGTAACACCACCGCCATGACGTTGAATCGAGTGTGCATTCGGGTGCGAGGTCAGTCGAGACGGGATGACCGTCTCTGTCGCTTGGTCAACCGCCCTTGCGTCCGCTCCGAGGCCGGACGGATCCGTTTCGACTTGTTGCCTTGAGTTGTTGACCGGGTTGCCTGCCGTTCCCGTGGAACCGGTGGACTCGGCGTGGTGCTTGCCCGAGAGGATCTTGTTGATTTGCTCTTTGATCCACGCGTTCGCCTGAGCCTTCATCTGATCGAGTCGACTGTAGGCCTTGCCGATGGCTTTCAAGTACTCGTCGGATTTGCGTACAACCTCCGCGGCTCGTTCGCGACCGATGATCCAAGATGACTTTTGGGCATACGACTTTGCCGCTTCGATCATTTCCTTGACTGCATCCAAGGCCCCGCGAACTTTCTTCGCCGCCTCGTCCATCCAGCCATCCATCTTGCCGGGGAACTCTTTGAGCCACTTGTGGGCATTGCCGACGCCAAACTTGTTCAGGATGCTGACGGTGACTTCCCAGAGATGCGCCAGCTGATTCGGGCTCAGGTCGCCCGCTACTTTCCCGAGTTGTTTGAGGTAGTGCAGAATGCCTTTAACCACACCCTTCACGGCCGAACCGACGATCGGAATGCTGCCCAACGCGATGATGAAGACGTTGATCCAAATCCATAGCTCGTAACTGAGCCCGAGCACTTCTTCCTGTTCGGCCTGCTCATCCTCGTCCATCATGTAATAGACGATGATGTCTTTCAGCCCCGCAATGATGTCACGGACATCGAGGACTTGGTCGACGATGGGGATCAGTCCCAAGACCGTATTGACGGCCAGTTGGCTGATCGATTGGTCTTTATTGAAGTCACCTTGGACGGTCCCCCAAATCCAATCGCCGACGGCGTCGAGCGCCGAAGTCGTCGCTTCACGATCCGGCTCGGCCGATGGCTCTGCCTCGCTTTTGATCTCGTAGGAATTCGGATCGCCATAGAACTCATAGCGAAGCTGCACGACTTCTGGAACACCGGTGATGTGTTTCTTGCCTTCACCGTCCAGCGTGCCCTCTTCCTCAAAGACACCGTCGGGCTCGCCGTCTTCACCGACCGAGTAAACCCGATACTTTGCGTTCGGCACGCCCGAGCCGTCACTGTAGCGGTAATGCAGATCGATGGTCGGCTGTGGACAACACTGCACGGCGGAGTCGACTGCCGTTTGGCCGTCGGATTCATTTTCAGTCTCGCCGCCGGCGGCCTCGTAAGCGTCCATCCAAGCACTTTTCGAATCCGCGTCGCTCGGATTCGGGACCGCTTTGTCAGCCGAAGCCGCCGCGGCAGCATTGATGGGTCGTTTGACGCGTCTACTCACGATGCTGCCTCACTTTCGACTTGCGAGTCTCGCTCGACCTGCTCGTCGACTTCCTTTTCCTTCCGCCCTTTCGAAGTCTGAAACACCAGGTGATCGTGGATGCGGTCCATCTTTTGCGTGCCGGTCAAGTTTTCGTCACGAAGTATTTCGCCCGCCCAGGCTTCCCGATCGTCATCATCGAAGTGGGGATGAAACATGAGCAAGCACTCGAGGAACAGCTCCACATCGCGTTCGATGCGAACACCGAATTCGCCGGCCCGCCGAATGCCATCCCGCACCAGCGGTTCGATCGCTTCGGGCGTGAGCCTCAGCCGCCGGACGTCCGTCGGAAAGTCAGCCGGCAGTCGATTGACCATCCGCGTGACAAAGCGTTCCAGTCTCTCCGCGGAGAAAGCATTCATCTGGTTCTTGCGCAACTGGAACATCAACTCACCGTTGACTGTTGGAATAGGCGCTCAACAATCCATCGTCATCGGGCACGATCAACTCATGCACGGGACCGAAAAACGCATTCACCTCGTCGGCCGTCGACGAAGTCAAGAAGGTTGGCAGTATTCGAGGGTCGTAGTAGCGAAAGTAGAGTTGCTTGCCCTCGGGCGACTCGACCATCAAGAACCTTCGAAAGTGTTTTCGCAGCGTCTCAAGATTTGTTGCGGCGGAAATCAAAATCCCGTAGGGAGTTCCCGACAATTCATCGAGCACCCATTGAGCGACACGCTTGTCGAGCGCAACCAGGTAAGGCGCGATGGCCCACAATTCCTCTTCGGCCCGTCCGCGATAAAGCGAGACCGCATCATCGCCCAAGTTCTTGGCCAAAACTGGCACCTTCGGCTCGTCACACGCATCGAGCAATGCGAAAAACTGTCCCGGCGCGGCCTCCAATTCGCTCAAGTAACTCGCATGGTCGATCGGACGCACGGTTAGCTCAGCCAGTTGAACGGGTGCGTCATGATCCCCGCCATCGGAGCCTGCAGGTGCCGGAGCGTCGCTCATGATTTTTGACAGACTTCACAGAATGGCTGAGCGGCTTTCTTTGCTTGCGACATCGCTTGTCCCTGCGCCGTCGTGGGACCTCCCATCCCGACGTTTCCGATGAACACCCGCCGCATGGCCGCCATCGGTGGCATCCCAAGGAAAACGCCGCAGCCACCGATGTCACCCGATGGCGCCCACCTGGCAGCCGGCATTCCATGGATCAATACCGTAAAAGACCCAATCGCAATCGGCGGTGGAGGACCCGGCGGTGGCGGGTGGACCAAGCCAGCGGAGATCACGCCGGTACAGACGCAGGTGCATCCGACATGTGCCGCCGGCATTCCCTCAATCAGCACCGGGCTGGTCGCACATTTGGGACACGGCGAAGGCGCTTGCGGACCGATGACCCCGGAGGGCGCAAGCAAGTCGTGGGTGATGGGATCACCGATTCGTGCAGCAGGAAACATGGTTAACCGACCTCAGGATGTGCGGAAACTTCATCGCTGTTTCTTATTTCAGAATTCACTTTCACTCCCATTTGGCCAAACACTTCCGAGTAATCATCGACGGTGTAAACGGACCATCTCTCTCCGTCTTCCGACTCGACCAAAACCGCTTGCAAACCCAGCATCATATCCTTTGCAGGTCCCGGCGGGCATTTTGCCAGGTTGGCGCGAATGAGACTGGGGCGCGCGAACGCGCCCGCACAGCGACAAAGTTGCGGTAACGGATCCTCGTCTTCGCTTTCCCAGAACGCCATCACCATTGCGTCCTTCCCCCAACTCTGCTCCACCACCGATTTGAGCGTCTTCGCGTCTAATTGGTAAACTCTCGGCGCCGTCTCCGGCGTGCTCTCCTCATCCAGCCACTGAAATAAACGCCTGCCTTCGAGATGATGTACGGCCGAGTCGGGCTGGTGCTTGGACCGATCCAGCACGGCCAGCAGCGACCAACCATCGCCGACTGACAACAGTCGTTTTGCGATTTCCTCGACCGCCACGGCCTCAACGACACCAATCCACTCAAAGATTTCGTTCTCCAGTTGCTTGAGATTCGTCTCGCGTGGCATCGCAGCAACCGCGGGCTTCGTCGAAGCCGACGGCGTAACGGGTGCCATCGTCACGGATTGATCAACGCCACTGAGATGAATCAAAAACGATGTCGACCCGGCACAAATTCGATCCTGATCCTTCAGCACGACCGCGGCGACGACTTCTTCGCCATTGACGGTCGTCCCGTTGGCACTACCAAAGTCCTCCAGGTAACACCCTCGAGTGTCCGTGCGGAGCTGAAAGTGCCGTGATGACATCTGTTCATCAGATTCCACACAGAAATCCACGATCGACGAACGTCCGACCTCCAACGTCTGCCCGGCACGGATCGCTCGCTTGTGACCGTGCAGTATCTCTGATGTGATTTCCAAGACCGCTCGCATTGACTTTTACTCAGCCTGGTGCGGACTTTTGCCCGGAGGTGGAATTGTGCGCGAGCGCCGGTTCGGCGGGTTCCGCTTTCTCGGCGTCCTTCGGCGACTGCGGCTTGCAGCCACCACCGGAACCCTTTGCACCGCCGCTGTTGATGTTCACCATCATGCCCTGGATCGTGACCCCCGTCGGGCCGATGTCGACAAATCCACCGGGGCCAACCAACGATAGCTGGACGCCGGCCTCGATCACGACCTTCATGCCGGCTTTAATGTGCACCTCGCCGACCGATCCGGCTTCGACGGCCACGTTGCCAGCGACCTTGTGGTGATGATTCCCGCCGGTGGTTTGATGCAAGTTACCGCCCACCTCTTCTTTATAATCGCCATCGACTTTTGCGTCGTGATCGCCCTGCACCCAGTCGGTGCGTTTCTTCTCGCAGACGAAATCGACGTTTCCTCCGTCGTCGGCTTCGCCGTTGCCGACCATCAATTGAAAGTTGCCTTCGATGTGTTCCACCTGATTGCCTTTGACGTTCAGGTGTTTGTCACCGTAAACCCGCTCGCGCTGGTCGCCGTCTTTCTTGCCGTCTTTTTCCCACCCAATGATCTGGTGACGATGTCCGAAGATACGTTCTTTTGAATCATTAAGGACTCGCGTGTCCATGTTCTTTTGGGCGTGGATAAAGATACGCTCGTCGTCGTTCTTATCCTCGAACATCAGCTCATTGAATCCGTCTCCGCCGAGCGAGCTATTCGTCTTGATGTACGTCTTGGTTTTTTCCGACGGCAGTTCGTAGTGCGGCATCTGCTCGGCGTTGTACACACCGGCGACGATCAATGGCCGATCGGGATCACCTTCCAAAAAGTTGACGACGACTTCCTGGCCGATTCGTGGAAGAGCAATGAAACCGTAGTGGCAGCCGGCGACGTTATGCGCCGTGCGGATCCAACACGAGCTTTTCTCGTCGCGTTTTCCCAACCGATCCCAGTAGAACTGCACTTTGACGCGGCCGTATTCATCACAGTAAATCTCTTCGCCCGCCGGGCCGGTGACGACGGCAGTTTGGATTCCGTTGATCACCGGTTTGCGTGTCTCGCGTGCGGGACGGTAGACCCTGTTCGACGGGATGCACATAAACGTGTTTCGGTAATCTTCGTCACCGTAATGGGCGCCTGATTCGTAGCCCATGGATTCGTTACCGGTGTGATGAATGTACGTGATCATCACCTCGGTACCCTCTTCGTTTTCATCGAGGTGTTTGCCGACCTTGAACTTGCCCCCGACCTGAAACGTTCGGCACAGACTGGACGCGTGCACGAGTTCGTGTCGTGTTTCTTCTTCCTCGATCCGCATCCGCGTTTCGTCGTTTCCGATGCCCGTCTCTTCGTACTCCCCCGGGTAGTCGAAAAGCTCGTAGGACTGAATGTTCGGCAGATTGACGACCGAGTTGGCATTCGTTTGCAGGTCCGACGAAGGCGTCTTGAAGTTGTAGTCGCGCTGGGCCGTCTTGCCGGGGACAAAGTGATAACTTCGCTCCCAACTGGTCAGGTGGTCCTCGATCGCAACGCCGGAGATATCGCTCGGCAAGTCCACTTCCGATTCCGGAAGCATATAGCTCCCGTTGGCATGATCGGTCAGCACCAACGTGTGCTTGCCGTCCTCGTGCTTGAAGTAGTAGGTGATGCCTTCCTGCTCCATCAGCCGAGACACAAAGTTGAAGTCCGTCTCGCGGTACTGAACGCAGTACTCCCAATCCTTGTGTGTCGCTTGGAAGTCCGTTTCGAACTCGGCGAAACCGTAGTCGGAAAAGACTTCCTCGATGATGTCGGGAACCGTCATCTCTTGAAAGATCTTGCAGTCACTGGTCTGCGAAAGAAACCAAAACCACGGCACGACTTCGATCCGGTAGTCGCGTCGTTGATCCTCATTGACGTCACCACGAACGAGCTGCTTGACGTAGCCGTGCCAATGCCGTCGCTCCCCTTCTTTGACCTGAATGCTCCAAGAGACGGGAGTCCCGACCAGCTCCTGCGGCATAATGTTCGCATTGTCGCTGATCAACTCCAATTGGTAGCTGAACAACTTGCTCATTTCCTCCGTCCCGGAGAACGAAGTCAGAAAGAGGACATCCGTTCCCAGGGCGGTACTCAAGTTGAGGAGTCGATTTTTCTGGGTCAGTGCCATCGGAATCTCGCGGGAGCAGTAAAGGAGGAAACAAGTGTCGGGTAGCTTTGCGGCCGGAAGTTCCTATTGAAAGGTATCCGACACTTCTTTCCAGGCGTGTGACGAGCCAGCAGGTCCACTCGTCAAGATAACGAAAAACGGTCCGTCCGCGCGGAATCGGCGAACGGACCGTCGAGGCAATTCGTCTTGAAAGGACGGATCAGGACTCGCCTTCTTCGACCTTCCAGCCGTACTCGACGTTGCCTTTCTTCTTACCCTTCGAGTCGTTCTCGGTGTATGTCACCGTGATTTCTTCGAAGTTGAGCGAGAAGTCCTCGACGGGAACCGACTCGCTTTGACCCGCACCGCTGATGTTGTAACTGGTGACGAGCACGTTTTTCAGCTCATACCGGTAATAGGTCACACGACCGGCATCGGTGTACGACGCCGTGACGTCGATTTCAACCTTGGGGTAAACCTTACCTTTGCAGACCGCTTCGGCGATCTTCGGGCTGGCCTTGTCCAGCTCCTTGGTGCAGGTGATGTCTTCCATGATCACGTCACCGCGACGACGCGTTGCACCCGTGGCACTGCCGCCGGGCTGGTGGACTGCTTGGCCGAACGACAGCAGGTCGCTCCATGCCTTGTGGTCCTTGTCTTTGCATTCGCCGTCAACGCCATCGAACTTGATGTAAGCAGCCATCGGATTTCCTTTCTGGGGATGTGAAAGTGAGAGTCGTTAAAGTGTCACTTGGTTGTCCGGCGAATCGCCTCGCCGCCAGGCACACTAACGTTCTCGCACCCTCGTCGGATTTGTTTCCTCATTCGCGGATTTTTCTGCTGAGTTTTTTCTCGCCCGCTTTTCTCATGCCCTCGCCCGAGCCATCCACGGTTGTCACTCAGCCCCCAAAACGCACGCAAAATCCTCGTCAAACGCCGGGCCCTCGCCGCCGAGCGAGCCTAACGCTTTTGCCGGAAACGGGCGCCCGTAACGGCTGTGAGGCAATCAAGTAGTTCTATCCAGCGAACACCGCCGGCGTGTCGATTCTCGGTGAATGCGGGCAATCCGGTTCGCAAACGCCCGCGCGGCGTCGTTTTCCGACTCTCGAAGTAGAAGGTTCAGCATGTGGCGAGCATTTTTTATTGCCCTCGGCGTGATGGGCATCATCGTCGGTCTCGAAACGATGCTGATTGAAAGCGCAAACTTCTACTCAGCTCGTGGCTCCAACGCAAAAGAGCTTCTCGACCCGTCTTCGATTGCCGGCCAGTCCATCGTGACCTGGAAACCGAAAGATTGGTTTCCCTGGGCAGTCCTCAGCGGCGGAACTCTGATCGTGATTTATGCATTCAGCCTGCCGAAACGATTTCGTCCGGCGGAAGGCTGAGCCATCCGAAAGCCGTTTTGGTCTCCAATCGAAATCGCCGCCCCTCCGGCTGAATGGAATTCGCCGGCATTTTAATTCCATCGCCGGTATCGCGTGGTCAGCAAGCGCCCTCGGCCGCGGGATCACTACCGGCTATGCGGGTGCCGCTGGATCGCTTTAAGGTTGCGAGGGATTCCTTTGCGGGGCACAAAGCCGCTCAAGTGACGCGTTCACTTGACGCATTTTTTGATGCTGCCTAGCTTAGCATTAGTAAAGCATTCGAAGCGAATGCGCAGTATAAGCTGTGCTTATAGATGGTCTACCGGATTGCAAACTCGCGCCCTCGAAATTTTTTGTGATGTCGCCCGCCTTCGAAGCTTCTCGAAGGCCGCGAAGATCCGTGGTGTCACCCAGAGTGCAGCGAGTCAGGCCGTTCAACAACTTGAAAGCGGTTTGGGCGTCAAACTGATCGACCGTTCCACGCGGCCGCTCTCCCTGACCCCCGCCGGAGAGAAATACCACGCGGGCCTGATGGGAATTCTGTCCCAGCTGGAGCAACTGCAAGAGGAAGTCGTATCAACGGGCAAGTCGTTGCACGGACCGCTTCCGATTGCGGCGATTTACTCGGTCGGACTCAGTTACCTTCCCGATGCCCTGCAGGCATACGCGGCGCGATTTCCCGATGTCGAGGTCCGCGTTTCGTACGGCCGCAATGAGACGGTTGAGCAACACGTGCTCCAGGACCGCGCGGAACTCGGCCTGGTCAGTTACCCCAAGTCGAATCAACAACTCGCCGCCGTCCCTTGGCAAAAAGAGCCGATACGACTGGTCTGTGCCCAAGACCATTCGCTCGCCTCTCGACCCGAGATTGACCTCAAAGATCTGGAGTCGATGCCGTTGATCGGATTCGATCCCGGATTGGACCTGCGACAGATGATTGATGCCGAGTTGACTCGTCTTGGCGTCCGTGTGGACTTTCGGATTGATTTCGACAATACCGATTCGATCGTCCGCGCCATTCAAGCCAACCGCGGTATCGGCTTTTTGCCCGAGGCGGCGGTCCGGCGAGAAACGGCCAGCGGATCACTTCGCGTTGTGGCTTGTTCCGGGCTCGCAATGACCCGCCCGCTGGGCATCGTTTTTCGCCGCGGACGAAGCCTCAGCCCGGCGGCACAAGAACTCGGATCACTTTTGCTCGGGCGTCCGCTGGAACCCCGAACCGGAAAACCTCCCGGCACGGATGGGGTTCCGAAAAACACCTCCGTCGTGGCGTGAGCATCCTTACTCCTCCCGAACGCTCCGCGGACGAACTCGAGTCCCCCTCGACGAGTCTTCCCTGCGGATCATTTCCCCTTTCCCCTGATTTGTCTGATGACTTCCAAAGCAACTCGCAAGTCGCCTTTCTTTCATCTACCTCCTGCGCAAGGCCTCTACGATCCGTCGCTCGAAAAGGATGCTTGTGGTGTCGGTTTCATCGCACACATCAAAGGCCATCCCAGTCATCAAAACGTGATTGATGCGGATGAGATTCTCTGCGCGATGGATCACCGGGGTGCTTGTGGCTGCGAACCCAACACCGGGGACGGGTGCGGCATGCTCTGCGCCCTGCCACATGAATTCCTGGCACGTGTCGCCAAAGAAGACTTGGGCGTGGAGTTGCCTGAGCCGGATCGCTTCGCCGCCGGATTGGTCTTCCTGCCACAGGACGACTCCGAGCGAGCTCACTGTAAAGCGACGATTGAAAAGCTGATTGCCGAACGTGGGCAAATTCACTTCGGCTGGCGTGATGTGCCTCAGGAAACGGATCTCGCCGACGTCGGCCCGACCGCGCGAGCGGCCGAACCGGTCATCGAACAACTTTTCGTCGGCGCCGCCGATGGACTCACCGTCGACGAGTTCGAACGCGAGCTGTATCGAATCCGCAAACGCGCCAGTCATCTGCTGCGCGGCAGCGAAACGCTCAGCCAAGCGTTGATGTTCTACATCTGCTCGCTCAGCACCAAGGTCATCATCTACAAGGGAATGCTGACGCCGGCGCAACTGCGACCTTACTACGCCGATTTGCGAGCCGACGATTTCAAGACGCATCTCGCGATGGTGCACAGTCGGTTTTCGACCAATACGTTTCCGAGTTGGGACCGAGCGCAGCCGCTGCGATTCATGAGTCACAACGGCGAGATCAACACGCTTCGCGGAAACCGCAACTGGATGAAGGCGCGGCAGGGGACCGCGCAAAGCGAACTCTTCGGAGACGAGTTGCAAGAACTCTTTCCCGTCGTCGAACCCGATTGCAGCGACAGCGGCACCTTTGACAACGTGCTTGAGTTTCTGCTGATGAATGGACGCACGCTGCAGGAAGCCATCATGATGATGGTTCCCGAAGCGTGGCAGAAACACGATTCGATGACCGAAGACAAGCGAGCATTCTACGAGTATTTCTCCTGTCTGATGGAACCATGGGATGGCCCCGCGTCCATCGCTTTCACCGACGGACAGTACGTCGGCGCGACGCTGGATCGGAACGGCTTGCGACCCAGCCGTTACTACGTCACCCATGATGATCGCGTGATCATGGCCAGCGAAGTAGGCGTGTTGAAAGTGGATCCGGCGATCGTCAAAGAAAAGGGGCGACTGCAGCCGGGCAAGATGTTCCTCGTGGACTTTGAACAGGGACGCTTGATCCCCGACGAAGAACTCAAGAGTTCGTTCGCAAAGGCGATGCCCTACGGCGACTGGTTGCGTGAGCAGCGTATTCGCCTCAGTGACTTGCACCCAGAAGGCGAGTCACATGGGTTTGAAAGTGAAACGCTTTTGGAGCGGATGCAGGCGTTTGGTTACACCACCGAGACGATGAACTTCATGCTCCGTCCGCTGGTGCGTGACCTGCGGGATCCCGTTGGCTCGATGGGCAATGACAGTGCAATTGCTTGTTTGAGTGACAAGCCCCGGATGATCTACGATTACTTCAAGCAACTCTTCGCGCAGGTGACCAATCCTGCGATCGATTCGATTCGCGAGGAAGTGATCATGTCGCTGGAGTGTTACATCGGCCCCGAGCAGAACTTGCTCGATGCGACGCCGGCACATTGCCATCGATTGCTGGTCGAGCATCCGATCTTGACCAACGAAGAATTGGCGGCCCTGGCGCACATCAATTATCAAGGCTGGAGTAGCCGCGTGATTGATATCACTTTCGACCGCAGCGAGGGCAAAGCGGGACTGCAATCGACGCTGGATCGGATTTGCCGTGAAGCCGAAGCGGCGGCCGATGAGGGTATCCAGTTGGTCATTCTTTCCGACCGCGGAATCTCCGCGGACCGTGTACCGGTCAGTGCCTTGCTGGCGACCGGCGCAGTGCATCACCATTTGGTTGGCCAAACGAAACGAACTCGCATCGGACTCGTCATCGAGACGGGCGAAGCTCGTGAGGTACATCATCATTGCCTTTTGATCGGCTATGGCGCCGATGCGATCAACCCTTACCTCGCGTTCGAAGCTCTTTGGCAGGCCCGCCGCGACGGTTTGATGGAGTCCACCCTAGATGATGACAAGATTGTGGCGGCGTACCGCAAGGGTGTCGCAAAAGGCATGCTGAAAGTCATGGCCAAGATGGGCATCAGCACACTGCAAAGTTACAAGGGAGCACAGATTTTCGAAGCACTTGGATTGAGAGACGAGGTCATCCGGAAGTGCTTTACGGGAACCGCGAGCCGGATCCAAGGCGTGTCGTTCGACGTCATCGCCGAAGAAACCCTGCGTCGGCACAAGCTTGGTTACCCCGCTCGTTCCGCCGATGCTTTGCCAACGCTGCCCAACTTAGGTGAATACCACTGGCGTGCCGAAGGTGAAAAACACGCTTGGTCGCCCCAGTCAATCTCGAACCTTCAAGTCGCCGCAAGAACCGGCAGTGAGGACGCCTACTGGAAGTTCTCCGATCAAATCAACAAGGACAATAAGTCTCGGTGCACGCTCCGCGGACTGCTTGACTTCAAAGAGTCGGAGCAAGTGATCTCGATCGACGACGTGCAACCCGCGTCCGAGATCGTCAAACGCTTCTGCACCGGCGCGATGAGCTTTGGCAGCATCAGCGCCGAGTCACACGAAACGCTCGCGGTCGCCATGAACCGCCTCGGTGGCAAAAGCAACACGGGTGAGGGAGGTGAAGATCCACAACGTTTCCAGCCGCTTCCCAATGGGGATTCGAAGCGTTCGGCGATCAAGCAGGTCGCATCGGGACGTTTTGGCGTCACGATCGAATACCTTACCAACGCCGATGAAATTCAGATCAAGGTCTCGCAGGGCGCCAAGCCCGGCGAGGGCGGTGAGTTGCCCGGCCGCAAGGTCGATAACAATATCGCGAAGATTCGTTACAGCACGCCGGGTGTCGGATTGATCAGTCCGCCGCCCCACCATGACATCTACTCCATCGAGGATCTCGCTCAGCTGATCCATGACCTCAAGAATGCCAATCGCGAGGCGAGAATCAGTGTCAAACTTGTCTCCGAAGTTGGCGTCGGTGTGATCGCAAGTGGCGTGGCAAAGGCTTTCGCCGATCACATTTTGATTTCCGGCGACACCGGCGGAACGGGGGCCTCGCCACTGACCAGCATCAAGCACGCCGGTTTGCCTTGGGAATTGGGAATCGCCGAAACGCACCAGGTCTTGGTCCTCAATGACCTACGTAGTCGCGTGGTCCTGCAAACCGACGGCGGATTGAAAACCGGTCGTGACGTGGTCATCGCAGCCATGCTGGGCGCAGAAGAGTTTGGTTTCTCGACCGCACCGTTGATCACGCTCGGCTGCATCATGATGCGGAAGTGCCATCTGAACACGTGCCCGGTTGGGATCGCGACGCAGGACCCGTACTTGAGGTCCAAGTTCGAAGGCAAACCGGAATACGTCGTCAACTACCTATTCATGGTCGCCGAAGAAGCTCGTCAAATCATGGCCAAGCTCGGCTTCCGAACGATCGATGAAATGGTCGGACGCAGTGACATGCTCGAAACCGACGAAGCGATCAAACACTGGAAGTCCGACGGCCTGGATTTGACACAGGTCTTGCGTGTCGCCGCAAAGCCTCATCCGGATGTCAAAGTCATCAACAGCCAAACGCAAGACCATGGCTTGGATAAGTCGCTGGACCTGACGACGTTATTGAACCAAGCCCGCGAATCGATTGAGACTGGCAAGCCCGTCGTGATCGAATCTCCGATCGTTAACATCAACCGTACTGTCGGTACCATTCTCAGCGATGAGGTCGCCAAGAAACACGGCCAAGCCGGTTTGCCCAACGACACGATCCGTTTGAACCTGACCGGTTCGGCCGGCCAGAGTCTCGGCGCTTTCTTGGCCCATGGCGTGACGATCACTCTCGATGGTGACGCGAACGATTATGTTGGCAAAGGATTAAGCGGTGGCAAGATCATCGTCTACCCGCCCAAGAACAGTACTTTCGCCTCCGAAGACAACATCATCGTCGGAAACGTCTGTCTCTATGGGGCGACCGGTGGGGAAGCTTACTTCCGTGGACGTGCCGCAGAACGCTTTTGTGTTCGCAACAGCGGTGCGTTGACGGTTGTCGAAGGCGTCGGTGACCACGGCTGCGAATACATGACGGGCGGCCGAGTGGTCATCCTCGGCCAGACCGGGCGTAACTTTGCAGCCGGCATGTCCGGCGGCATCGCGTATGTCTGGGACCGGACCGGTGATTTTAACTTGAATTGCAACCTCGCCCTGGTCGAACTCGAGCGGATCGAAAGCGGCGAAGAGGAGTCGCTTGTTAAGTCGCTCATCGAACGGCACGTCGAGTACACCGGTAGCGAAG
>JBCBOO010000060.1:0-25911 GCA_039821235.1 Planctomycetota bacterium | reverse complement strand
CAAAGGTCCACTGAGCCAGCACGCCAGCTTCGTCGTACGGCAGGTCACTGCGGTAGCTGTCGGCGATTTCTGCTGCACTGCGCAGATCGCTAAAGATGCGTGCACTGTAGATCGTGCCTTCAAACGTGTCGCTCGATACAAATCCGGATCCCGGACCCGTCTGATGCTGCCCAATGACCAACGTTCCGCCGGCGTCGATGGCCGTTGTTCTCTGGTAGTCATTACGTCCCAAGCCAAGCTGTTCGCCATCGACGTAGAACATCAGTATGCCGCCCGTGCTTTCCCAGGTGACGGACAGCGTGTGGCGATTTCCATCCAGTAACTCCGGAGCGTGCGTGATGCTGCCGTAGCCGCTGCCGCCATTGGAACTGGTGCGGAAAAAGACTTCACCACCCGAGTCGATTCCGATCCACAACTCGTCCTGGTTGGTGCCCGTGGCATAGGACAGCAAAGTCGTCAGTCCGGTTGCCGGGGTGGTTACCTGAAAATCGACTTCGACCGTCACCTGGCCTTCGCCACTGAATGGCGATACATCCGCCAACAAAAAGGCATCATTGCCGCCGTCCGCGTTGATGCTCAGGCCGCCGCCGGTGGACGCCGTCGTGGTGATATCCAACGGTGATCCGTCGTATTCAAATGCACCGATGTCAGGATTGGAGTCTCGCGCGACGTCGCGTTGATCGGTGGAGAGCGAGCTGGTTGCAGCTGCGTTGTAAGCACTGCTATCGGACGTGATTGCGTGGACGTATTGTCCGGTCGAGACATCAAATGCCAGCGCTCGCAACCCTGGGTCGGATCCGAGAATGTCCGTCCCGGTAGATCCCGTGAAGTTGCTATTGTCTTCGATGATGTTGTAACCACCGCTGACGATCGTGCCGTGGACATCGCTGCCGCCGAAAGCTGACGTGTTGTCAGCAACGATCGAATTGCTGATGTTGATCGTTCCTCCGGTGTTGAACAGACCACCACCGTTGCCATTAGTCGCCGTGTTGGCAGCAATGGTCGAGTGGTCGATATCCAACGTCCCGCCGGTGTTGACTCGGATGGCGCCACCATCAAAGAACGACTGGTTGCCGCTGATGGTCACGTTGGTCAGCGTCGTTGTTCCGCCAAACACGGCCAACGCGCCCGCGTTGGTGTCCGTGGTGTTGTTGACGATGGAAACACGTTCCAGATCGGTGATTCCAGTCGAATAGATCGCGCCCCCTTGCGCCGAACCTGTCGCGTTGTCACGGAAGACTACGTCGGTTGCGGTCAACGAACCATCAACGCTCACCGCACCACCTTGGTAGACATCCCCGTCACCACCCTGGATGGTCAAATTTTGAAGCGTCAGGCTGCTGCCGGCGGTGACTTCGAAGATGCGGTCCGCCATGGCTCCATTGATGATGGTTGATTCCGCACCGGTACCAATGATGGTGATGTCGGAGGCGATATCCAGATCACCCAACGCTGCGGCTTGTTCCGCGTCGCCGGCGATCGTCAGATTGTAGATTCCGTCGCCGAGGGAAATCACATCGGCGCCCGCCGTATTGTTCGCCGCGATGATGGCTTCACGCAGTGAAATGAAACCGTCGGCCCCGCGATTCGCAAGCAAATTTGAAATGCTGGTGGTCGTTCCATCCACCACATCGGCCGTGGTATCGACGGTCAGGGTGTCGGTATAAAAGACTCGAGCCTGAAGGTGGTCGATGTGGAAATTTGCCCCACCGCTCGGCTTGGCAATCCGCACGCGAAAGTTTTCGTTGCTTAGTTCATCCGCCGTCCAAGTGCGCCCCCAGAGGTTTGTGGAGTTGCCAACTGTATTCGTTCCGTCTGAGGACTGTGTCAACGGAATGATTTCACCGGCATTCGTGTACGAGGCGCCGCCATCCCAGGAAAGCTCGATTAACGGCAATGCAAGGAAGCCCTCTCGGTAGCCCTCGACCGAAAACTGGATTCCATCGATCAAGACGCCGGCCGGAACGCCGAAGTTAAAGTCGTAATAGTCCTGCGCATCGCCATCGGTGGCTTCGCTGGCACGAACATCGTCGCTCGTAAACGCACCGGTCGGATTCGTAAAGTCATTGAAGTCCTCACCTGTTGCGGTTGGCGATACGAATCCGGTGTCGTTCAGAATACCGAACCAAGACGCCTGGGCCATGTATCCAAACGCGACGTCCGTTTGCACATCACCAACGGTGTACTCCAGAATCCAGTCACCGCCAAGTTCGGTGTGTCCGGTCAAGTCCTCGCTGGCCGCGACGTCACAGTCACACAGCGCCGCGAGAGACTCGATCAAGTCTTGACCGGATTGCGTGGACGCGAGGTCGCAACCGTAGATCAGCAGATCGGCGTCGCTATCCAGTGCCGATTGCCACGTGGCCAACTCACCGGCGTAGCCGGCCAGTGTCGATTCATCCAAGCGAACATTGCCCAGCGTCAGTCCACTACCGTCCCCGTGGCTGATCAGATGGATGGCATCCACACCTGCGAAGTTCGAAAGCGTTTCGGTGATCTTGGTGACACCGTCTTCCTCGGATGCGATCGAAATGACTTCCCAGCGGGTGGAGTGGTCGGATCCCGCGCGAAGGTCTTGTAACAGTGTCTCCGCATCCTCGACCGAATGATCGACAAAGATGACTTCGATTCTCTCATCGATGAGAGTTGGGGTGGTCTTTGCTTCGCCTTCGCTCACTTGCTCCAAGACAGCGGTTTGCGAGTCGCTTAGCTTTGTGGTTTCCGTGGATGTATCGGTGGCGATACCGCTTGGCGCGGCGTCTTCCATCAGCGCATCGATGTACTCCAGGTCGGCGTTCGCGAACGCGTCGGGTGACTCAAGGCCTTCACCGCTGAGGAGGATACGATCTTCGAGGAGAGCGAAGTCGAAACTTCGTGGGGACTTGTTCTCGGACACGGGGTCGGCTCATTGGAGAGACTGACATCAAATGGTTTCATCGGCGGCGTCCGGCAAGCCAGAAAATGCGCGCAGACGTCCAATTAAGCGTAGGTCAGCCCTCTCCGATCGCTTGCAGTGCGAGCAGCCAATGCGTTCGTTGACCGAAAACCGTCGGTGCGGTTTCTACCGATCAGATCGATCGTGTCATTCGGCCGGATTTCACGGCCGCTTGTTTGGATTTAAAGGCACCGAATTCGGTCGATACCCAAATTCGGTAGGCGATCCAAGTCAATAAGCAGGCCGCAACCAAGTTGACAGGGAGAACCCAGGGTCACTCATCTTCGCTCACCTTCGATGCATCGATTCGCTTCCAAGCGATGATGGTCAATGGGAGGTAGGCCAAGGTGGCGAGCCACTGGACGGTTGTCAGTTGGTTGTAGCGACGATGCCCGGTCGTAAACGCGTCGCGGTCGGTGATTTCGTATGCGGCGACGTCGATCACAGCGTCCAGGTGGCCATGAACAACGAACAGCCCGATTAACGCTGCCGCAAGCACGGTTGTGCAGCCAAGCAGCAAACGTCCCAACTGTGGTAGTTTTCGGAAAACGATCGCGGTGTTGCAGACCATCAACACGACAGTCATCGCGCACAGGTACTGCAGAAAGACGGTGACTCGCTGAGTAATCAAGCCACCATCGATCGGGTCTCCGAGCAAGTCGTGAGAAATCCGTACGACGATCCCCGTATAAAGCGTCAATCCGCCCCAGAAAAGTGCGTAGACAAGAAGAAAGACACTGCGAAAGATCGCGGTCATGGGCATGGGGATTGGGGGACGTCGTGATATTCTGATTCTGAGGAGCCTGAGTTTCGGACGTTTCAAGCCTAAGGCTGACGTTCCGAACAATCGGTCGTTTGGCGATTCCTCCCTTTGGCGGCACCCCTCATTCTAAGACGAGACGAACGCATGAACCAAGCACCTGGGGAAAATACGCCAACGCCTGAGAGTCTTCCCGTCGAGCAAACGCAGCGAATCCGTTCCATCGATGTGCTTCGTGGTTTCGCGTTGTTCGGCGTGCTGCTGATGAATATGCAGACGTTTGCCGAAGTGTTCGCGGTGTACATGAACCCCTATGCCGCGGGGGAACTGTCAACGGCAGACTACGTGGTATGGTCGTTCAACCACGTTTTTGCGGATGCGAAGTTCATCACAATTTTCTCGATGCTCTTTGGTGCAGGCGTGGTCTTGATGACGCAGCGGGCAACAGAGCGGACGGGCCGTTCCGCCGCGGTGCATTATCGCCGGATGGCGTGGATGATGTTGTTCGGGATCGGCCATTCGATTCTGATCTGGAACGGCGACATTCTCTTCTTGTACGGACTGCTTGGCTTGGTGGCGTACACCATGAGGCATTGGCGGCCCAAGTGGCAACTCATCGCCGCATGCATCTTGTTGCTGATTCCCGCGTTTTTGTTGTCGACGTTCGACCAAGTCCCAGCAGATGACCTGGAGGAAATGCGTCAAATCTGGGAACCGGACGAAGCGTTTCTTACGAAGACACGTGCCGCGATGACGGGCGACTACTGGGGGCAGTTACCGGTTCGACTCAAGGGCTGGCTAGACATGCTTGGTTTGATTGTCTTGTTCGGATGGCGCGTTCTGGCGTGCATGCTGATTGGAATGGCGTTCTACAGCTGGGACGTGTTTTCGGCAAAACGATCGGCGCGGACCTATGTCTCAATGATGCTGATCGGATTTGGTATGGGGCTGCCGCTGGCGGCCTGGGGGATCTATGACCACGAGCAGTGCAACTGGGAAATGGTCCGTTCGATGGGCGTTGGCAGTCTCTTCAACTACTTTGGCAGCCTTGCCGCAGCCATAGGCTGGATCGGGCTGGTCATGCTTGTTTGCCAAACAAACGCATGGCCACATCTGCGAAGCCGATTCGCCGCGGTTGGCCAAATGGCACTGACAAATTACATCCTGCAAAGCGTCATTTGCACCACGATCTTCAATGGACACGGGCTGGGATGGTTCGGCAGTGTCGATCGAGTTTGGCAACAGATTCTTGTGGTCGCGATCTTCTCATTCCAGCTGTGGTATTCGGCGTGGTGGCTGAGTCGATTTCGCTACGGACCGCTCGAATGGGGATGGCGGTCACTCACGTACTGGAAGCTGCAACCGTTCCGCCGCACACCCCAAGATGAGAGGGAAGGCTGATTTACGCCGCCGACACAGCATTTTGGGCGGCTTTTTACCTCGAAAATGGAGTTTCGGTGCGAGCGACCGAGCGTGCGAGTAGCCTGTCTCGACACGGGTGCCAATGGAACGCCAAGAATCTGTCCCTACCCAAGCTTGCGATGCGACGAAAACCGAATTCTCGCCGACCGAAATTGTCTGACTCCGGCTTTCGAGCTTCCCACTTAGAACCTCGGTTCATGCTGGCCGCCGATGTGATGGCGGGAGAGATCACGACGGAACCCATGATGCACGCCGACCATGGGAGTTCCGAATACGCGAACAACACTTCGCTTTGGGATCGTTGCCGATCGCCAACGAGTTCCGTCGTCTTCGTCGACCCAGAGGTGCAGGATCTCGAAACGCTTGCATCGGGAATCGCGAACGACGCGCAGATCATCCTTCTCAACGAAACATCCGATCCGATCGGCCAAATCACGAAGGCACTCAGAGGCCGCGCCGGGCTATCGAGCATTCACGTGATCAGCCACGGTGCCTCGGGTGTATTGAAGCTGGGCGGTGAAAGCATTGACGCCGAACGTCTTCATCATGCGCAAGATCAGATTCGTACCTGGGGTGATGCGTTGGAGTCCGGCGGCGATCTCCTTCTCTACGGCTGCAGCGTGGGCGCGGGTGATGCCGGTCAGAACTTCCTGGCGGAACTCGCACGGCTAACGGGTGCAGACGTTGCGGCTTCGGATGACGTGACGGGTGCGGCGGCGATGGGCGGCGACTGGGAGCTTGAGTCGGTCATCGGTCTCGTTCAAGCCCCGATGGTTATCAGCAACCAAGCACGAATAGCTTACGCCTCCCATTTGCAGCTAACCGTTTACGCGGCCGGCATCACGGGAACAGAGCAAATGGAATTGCAAGTGGACGGTGACACGGTCGCATCTTGGTCCAACGTCGGAGGAGACTTCGCGTCACGATCCTTTGAATCGTTTACGTTTGATAACGCTTCTCCGGTTACGGCCGATCAAGTCCGCATCGCGTTGACGAACGATCAGGGGGCGGTCAACGGACAGGATCGAAACTTGGTCGTTGATCGCATTGAGATTGATGGAGTGGTTTATCAAACCGAAGACGAATCGACGTTCTCCACCGGAACCTGGACCCCCGACAACAACGCTTCGGTGCCAGGTTTTCGACAGAATGAGTGGTTGCACACGAACGGCTTCTTCCAATTCGCGGATCAAGATGCAACCGAATTAGAATTGGATGCCGCCGGTTCCACGGGAGAAGAAATCGTTCGACTGACCATTCGCGGCCAAGAAGTTGCTCGTTGGCAGTTGTCGACCGACTTCGAGACTTACCGCGTTTCACTGGATCGCGTTCTCGATCCGGCCACCGATGAGATTCGCATCGAATTCCTGAACGATCTGTTCCAGCCCGAATCGTTGATTGACCGCAATGTCTTTGTCGCCGAATTTCGGCTCAACGGTAATCCGTTCGTAGGCGATGCCACCGATACGTTCTCAACCGGAACGTGGACGGAAACCGACGGCATCGAAAGCGGATATGGTCGGGGCGATACGCTGCATACCAATGGCTTTTTCCAGTTTGACGCTCCGCCGACGGAGATCGCCGTTCGTGCAAGTGGAGACACGGGAACCGAATCGTTTCGACTGGAGGTGGACGGACAAATCGCTGCGACATTTCAAACTTCCGCCGATTTCAAGACCTTCACCTACACACACTCGGGCCCCGTGACGGCAAACGAATTGCGAGTGGTATTTTTCGGAGATGTCTTCGATGAGAATTTTGACACCAACCTGAATGTGGACTGGATTGAAGTGGATGGCCGTCGGATCGAAACCGACTCGCCGTTCGTTTTTGCCGATGGCGTCTTTTCTGATGAAACTCAAGCCATTGAGTCTGGCTATGGTCTCGCTGAAAAGCTGAACGCGAATGGTTTTTTTCAGTATGCCACCGGCTCTGTGATTGAGATCGTCGCGAAGGGCGATACGGGGGGTGAGAGTTTCGAAGTCGTCGTCGATGGGGAGCGACTGGCTCGCTACGAAGTGGACACCGAGTTTGAAACGTACCGCTACATTTCGGATCGCATTTTGTCGGCGAGTGAGGTTCGTTTGGAGTATTCGTCAGATGGTTTTGATCCCGTCCTGGGTGACCGTAACCTGACGGTGGATCTGATACGGATCGATGGTGTGGGATTCGAGAGCGACGCGAGTACGACGTATTCGTCAGGAACGGGTTTCCTGAACGGCAACGTGCTTCATGGATTTGGAAGCGGCGAAACTCTGTTCGTCAACGGTTTCTTCCAGTACAACGCCGTCGTTTCCAATGACGACGCGTTCTCGATCCCCGAAGATGCAGTGGCAGTTCCGCTGGCCGTGTTCGCCAACGACGAACGCAGCGAATTCAATTCGGCAACACTTGTTGTGGTGGCTGGACCGCAGAACGGAACACTCGAGATCCGTGACAACGAGTTCTACTATTCGCCGAATCCGGAATTCGTGGGCGTTGATTCGTTCTCGTATGACATCGTTTCCAACAACGGTTCACTGCTCGACACACCTGCAACAGTCGAAATCACGGTCAACGAGTCTCATCAACAACCACAAACACTGATCAATCCGGCAGTCGCTCCCGAGCTGACTCCGTCGGGTGAATTTTTGGAGGTCCGGCGATATGTCAAGTTACCGACGGATGAAAATGGTCGCCAACCACGCATGAACTCGTTTGCCACGGCGGGTGATCGTTCGTTTGTCGTCACCGACGGTTCCTTGGACGGAACGGGCGAGATCTACGAGTTGGTGACCGATGCGAATGGCGAAGTCTCCGCTGAACTGTTCTTCGATGTCGCCGAAGCGGTGTTCGAGAACACTGGATTGGTCGTCAATAACTCAATCGGACTCTTCGGGGTCCGCAGCGTCGCATTCCACCCGGATTTTCTAGCCAACGGCAAGTTCTACACGACTTACACGGGCGACCGCCCCGATGACACGACCGGCTTGAACTACTTGAGTGATCCTGCGAATCCCGTACCCGTCGACAATGTGCTGGCAGAATGGACTGTTGATCTTTCGACCGGGCAAGTTTTAACGGACAGCTACCGCGAACTGTTTCGTGTCGGAATGATCGCGGCGGATCACCCGATCCAGAACATGGCCTTCAATCCGTTTGCCGAAACTGGCGATGCCGACTACGGACTTCTCTACATCGGGCACGGCGACGGTAGCATTCAATCGGCAATCGCGGGCGATGGACAAAACCCTGACGGGCTTGGGAAAATCCTACGCATCGACCCACTTGAAAACGGAGCGGAGCCCTATTCCATTCCGGCTGACAATCCCTTCACCAGCGACCCCGTTTTCCCGGACGAAATCTATGCTCTCGGGTTCCGAAACCCGCACAACCTAACGTTCGCCAAGGACGCGGGTGGAACCGTCCATTTGATTGTCACCGACATCGGCCGTGACAACGTGGAAGAGATCAACCTCGTGGTCAATGGCGGCAACTACGGATGGGCCGACCGTGAAGGACCGTTCGTGCATTTGCGTGACCAAGCATTCATCAATGGCAACATCGCCCCGCTGCCGGCCAACGAAGCCGAGAATGGTTACATCTATCCCGTTGCGATCCTGGGGCACGAGGGTGATCCCGGACAGTCCTTTGTGGGCCAGGCCATTATCGGCGGCCACGTGATTCAAAACGGCTCGGAGGACCTCAACGGCCAGTTCCTCTTGGCTGAATTTGCCACCGACGGACGTGCCTACCACATCGATTTTGCCGAAATGCTGGAGCAGATAACCACCCTCGATGTCGGAAACGCGGACCGCGACAGCCCAGAAGATTTAACATGGTTAACGCCCCAAGAGTTAACGATTCTTTTCGATCACGACAATGACCCGGAGACGTTGCCATTGGTCAGAGACTCGTTGAAAGATGTTCTCGATGACGAACCCGACTTCGCCCAGATCATCTCTGCCGGAAAAACTCGAGCCGATATTCGATTTGGTCAAGGACCGAATGGGGAACTGCTGATCCTGAACAAACGCAACGGATGGGTTTACATCGCGACCAACACCGAATCGTCGGATTGAGTCCAGACTAACGCCCTGCGGCTTATTGGCGTGAACCTTGCACTTTAGGGGAAGATGATTTCGCCTTGTCCGCCGAGTGTCAAATCGGCTCGAATGCGATGGGCGTTAGCCGCAATGACTGGTCGTATGAAAGCCGCGATTTCGGGACTGCGAAACAGTCTTAGGAAATTGGGAGTGAATGAATGAGGACTGGAGAGCCTTGGTGATTCGGTACAGGCTGAATTCGGCGGCTGGTGCATCACGATGCTGCCTCGTTTCATTCCGATCGCAAGTCCGGCATCGCAGTGATCGACCATCACGGTACCTGCGACCATGGAGGCGGCCAGATGTTTCCCCGCGCCACCTCGGATCAGGATGGTTCCGCGACGCATTCGATGTGCGGCGTAGTTACCGGCGGTGCCTGAGACTCGGATTTCTCCCCCGGACATCCCTGATTTTCGCGAACCGATCGGTGCCGCCAGGAAATCACCGACACTTCCGTTGACGACAAGACTCCCACCTCGCATTCCCGCGGCAACGAAGTTTCCGGCGTCGCCGAGAACTCGAAACTCACCTTGCTGATGTGCCGCTGCAAGGTAATCGACGCGCCGCAAGTCTCCTTCAACTATTAGACGAGATTCTTCCGCTTCCTGACATTCGATCTCAAAGATCTCTTCCAACGGTCGTGGGTACTGATCGACCGAGACCGGGAGGCGACGGATCTCGGCTTTGCTGAGACGTTCGAAGTGATCGAGCGCAAGCGTTTCGGCATTGATCGCTTCGTTGACGTTGGGTCGAAGTTGAAGGTGATAAATCGTCATCTCAGGATCTCATGTAAATGAAAGTGGTGACGACCGAGTTTTCCTCCGTAGTTCCCCGCCGTCACTCGCCGAAGTCCCTTTCCACCAAAGGACTCGCACATCGCCACGATTGCCCGACGCATGGCATCTGCAATTGCATCGTGGCTGAGACCATCGAGCACCAGTTCCAAGACAACGTTGTCTTGGTCATCAAGACTCGACTTGGCAAGTCCGCGGAGCGTTGGGCAAAAAGCGTCATTGGTGGAGGCGATCAACGTTTTGTACTTCGAGCCCACTTTGGAACCGCTTCGAACCACGCCGCCGGGGAACGGAGCAATCACGTCGGCAAGCGGCTGAATCGTTTTGGCGGCCAATCGCGCCGCGTCACTGGCTATTTTCAGGTCACTTGCAACCAGCAAGAAGTTTCCGCCACCGATGCCGTCAACGCGTCCGGTTTCATGTTGGCAAAGAAACTCGCCATCCATTACCGGGATGCGCCAGTACCGGACGCCTTCGATGACTTTGCTGATCTGATGGCCGTCGCCAAAAAATCGCAGTGCTTTTCCGAGCCCAACTCGTTTGGCGCCGACCGGATCGATGCCGGCATAAAGTGCGGTGGTTGGACAGGTCAAAACGCACTGCCCGGCACGTTTGATCATTTGTTTTTCAAGATCACTGCCGCCCATCGCAAAAGCCAACAGGGAATACCCGGGTCGTCCATCGGGAGTGTCTTTGGGCGCGACCGGTTGTTCGATGTCGATTTCCAGTTTGCAATCGATGACGCTGGTCCCAAAACCGGACATGGCCATGGCTGCTTGCCGCGCCCATTCGTCATCGAAGGCTGTAACGATGACTCGAGTCGCCTTCATATCGAAGGCTTCCGCGAAGGTGTCTTCGATGACAACGGAGTTGATTTCCATGCTTCCACCGCTCATGCGATTCGTTCTCGCGTCGGTAGTTTTTGAATATCAGAACCGATGACGGATTGAAACTCGTCATCGCTAATTCGGAGCCTCTCGAGGTCGAACGCGGCATGTTTTCGATAGGGCTCGCGAAACGGATCGGCGTCGCGATCATCGACGGCAAGGTCCGCGACCAGTGTCTCGTGCCTTTGTTGCTGCGTGGCGGCGACATCCACGCTCATTTCATCCGTTTTCGCCGTGCCAGCCACGCAAACTCCGCTTGACCAAACGTGCGTGGGGAATCGAAACATCGCTTCCAAGTCGTCGTGCTTGCGATAAATGACGATGTCGGCCAGGCATCCATCGCGCAGACTGCCGCGGTTCGAGAGCCCCATAATGGATGCCGGCGCAGTTCGGGTCATCGTTGCGATATCCGACAGCGAATACTCGCGATCGATCCCGGCGAGAGACGTGGCGGCAATCGCGTCGGGATGAATCTCATTGAGGGCGGTCTCGCGAAACGTCTTGTCCCCTAGCAGTCGCAGCAGGTGCGGGTACGCCGTGAACGGAGCTCCGTTGGGGTGATCCGTCGTCAAGAAGACACGACTTGGGTCGTCAATCATCAAAAACAGCTCCAATCCGATCGCCCATTGCAGCGAGTGGACATATTGCTTTCGGCGGTAGCGAAACGGAACCACGCCACAACCGGCTTCGCATTCAATCTCGACCAGGACGCTTTTCTTGGGCGATGCGTAGCCGCGATTTTCGCGTTGATGTGGCGCGTCGGCGCTGATCGTGACGGTTTGGCCGAACATGATTTGTCCGACATCGATCGTGACGTTGGGATGTTGCCGTAAGGCAGACGCCAACTGCTCGGCCGCGGAAGACATTCCATGGTCGCTTTCATTGGAATAGCAATGGAACTGTGCGTGCGTGAGGTGGAGCGGGAATCCGTCGGCCGCCTTGATCGTTGCCAACGTGGAGGCGATGTTGCCCGGGACGCCCAAGTTACTGGCGTGAACGTGAAGCGGGTGGACCAAACCGATTTCGAAAACGCTGCGCGCGAGCGTTCGAATCACCTGCGCAGGAGTGATGCCATATTTGGGGTGCGGTGTATCGACATCCAAGTTGCGTTCACCAAACTTGAAGGCGGAGATCCCACCGGCGTTGACGACTTTGACGGCGATGCTTTGGGTCGCGCGCACCATCCAAGCCACGTATTGGTTGATCACACTTTGGGGTGTTTGGTCGGCGATCAGGGTGAGCAGCAATTCATCGTTGCCGAGTAAACAAAATCCTCCCGTCGCCAATCCGGGCATTTCGACCATTTCCGCGTGTGCCGATCGGGCGTTACAAGGAATCACGGCCGGTTCGAAGGCGACGGTGTAGCCCATTTCTAGGTAGCGCTGCGCGGCGATTGCCGGTGATGGCAGGTAGTCCGACTCGCGGGCGAGCGTCGCGGTTTTTTTGGCCGCTTCGTCGATCGTATCCTGCATCAGCATTCTGGCGATGGACAGTTTCCCTCCGCCGATATGCGTGTGAATGTCGATACCGCCCGCCATGACCACGCACTCACTCGCGTCGATCACCTGATCGGCTTCGCTGGCGTCAAATCCGTGTGAGCGGATGTATTTCCCATCAATGTAGACGTCATCGACCCCGTCCAGTCCTTGGGCGGGGTCGATCAGATGACCACTTCGGATCAGCGTTTTCATTCAATCTCCGTCACGTCGCCGGCTTCGATAGCAAGTGTTTTCCGCCGGCAGTTTAGCAGTTTTATCTGCGAACTCTGCCCCCATACGCCTCCGCCCGAGACCGGGGCGGTCGACTGGCAACCTTTGTTCCCGATTCGAATTCGGGTAGTCTCGGTCGGACAATCACACCGTGTTTGTTTCGACGATTTTTTTCCCTGTCCCACTCGTATTCCGACGTTTTCGATGACGGCTTCCAAGACGACAAAACGGATCACCACCCGCACGCTTCAACGAAAACGAGACGACGGCGGCTCCATATCGATGTTGACGGCCTATGACTTTCCGACGGCCAAATTGCTGGATGAAGCCGGAATCGATGTCTTGTTGGTCGGTGATTCGCTCGCCATGGTGGTCGGTGGTCACGAGACCACGTTACCGGTCACGATGGATCAGATGATCTACCATGCGGAGATGGTGGGGCGGGCGGCCAAACGGGCCATGGTCGTCGTCGACTTGCCGTTTCCAGACGGTCAACTTGAAATCGAACGCAGTATTCGTTGCGGCGCACGAGTCTTGAAGGAGACGGCTTGCCATGCGGTGAAGCTGGAAGGCGGTGCCGAGCAAGCGGCTCGAATCGAAGCCATCGTCACGGCCGGAATTCCCGTGATGGCACACGTCGGATTGAGACCGCAGAATATCCACGTCGACGGGGGCTACCGAGTTCAGCGCGACACGGAAACGCTGGTTGCCGATGCCGTGGCGGCCGAACAGGCGGGAGCCTTTGCCGTCTTGATCGAGTGCGTTCCGAACTCCGTTGCCGAGGCCATTCACGAGGCGGTGCGAGTCCCCACGATTGGGATCGGCGCCGGTCCGGCGACAACCGGGCAGGTTCTCGTAACACATGATGTGCTTGGATTGACCGCCGGGTATTCTCCAAAGTTCGTTCGCAAACTAGCCGATGTCAGCGAGACGGTTCGATCCGCCGCAGTCGCCTTTCGCGAGTCTGTCGCGGACGGTAGCTTTCCGAGTGACGAAGAGTCGTTCGAATAATCGTTTGATAACTCCATTCCTGGTTCGACGCGTTTATGACATCCATCGCCTTTCGTTCGTCTGAACTTACCGAACTCTATTCCGTTGACGCGCCCGGTGGTGCCCTGCGCGAACGCTCGGAGGTGCCCGAGCAAGATTGCTGGGACCTGTCCAGCCTTTTCGAAAACGACCAGGCTTGGGAAGAAGCCTTCGAGCAGTTGGAGTCGGATGTTCCGACGTTTGAGTCGTTCCGAGGCAAATTGGATGAGTCGACTGAAACGCTCTTGGAGATGTTGCGTTTCGATTCCGACATTTCCCGGCGGATGGAACGCGTGGCGATTTATTCTTTCCTGAAGACGACCGAAGATCAGGGAAGCAGCGATTATCAAGCGATGAAGATGCGGTTCCAGAATCTGGCCGTGCGGGCCAGTCAGGCGGCCAGCTACATCAGTCCGGAATTGCTGGCGATCGAAGCGGAAAAAATGGATGCGATGATCGCCGATCCGGCGCTTGCCGACTATCGCTTGCAGATGGAACGCTTGATTCGTCAGCGTCCCCACACGCTCAGTGATTCCGAAGAGCGGTTGTTGGCAATGCAGGGCGAGATGGCTTCGGCGGCCGGCAATGCATTTCGGCAACTCAACGACGTCGACTTGCGATTCGGCAATGTGGATGACGAAAACGGCGAGCCCCAAGAGTTGTCACATGCGTCGTTCATTTCGATGCTCAACAATTCATCTCGCAAGGTCCGTCGGGCGGCTTTCTTTCAGTACTACCAGGAGATCGGCGAGCACGAAAACACACTCGCGGCGACGTTGGGCGGAAGTATTCAGCGCGACGTGTACTACGCCAAGGCTCGCAATCATGACAGTTCCTTGGGTGCAGCCTTGTTCCCCGACAATGTGCCGGTCACGGTCTACGACAACTTGATCCAAGCCGTCCGCGATTCGCTGCCGTCGGTACATCACTACCTTGATGTCCGCCGACGCAAGATGGAGTTGACTGAGCTGCACCATTATGACACGTACGTTCCGATCTTGAGCGGCATGAAGAAGTCCCACACTTGGGACGAGGCCGTCTCCGTCGTGTTGCAGTCACTCGCTCCGCTCGGAGACGATTATGTCAGCACACTCGCGAACGGATTTGAGTCGCGCTGGGCGGACCGCTACCCGAACCGAGGCAAACAAAGTGGCGCGTTCAGCTGCGGTTCGTTCGACGGTGCACCGTACATCCTGATGAACTTCAAGGAGGATGTTCTAAACGATGTGTTCACGCTGACGCATGAAGCGGGACACTCGATGCATAGCTTTTTCTCCGCAAAATCGCAGCCCTTTCAATATTACGACTACACCATCTTCGTTGCCGAAGTGGCCAGTACGTTTAACGAACAACTGTTGACCGAGCACATGCTCAAGAATGCTCAAGACGATTCCGAGCGAGCGTATTTGATCAACAATGAACTCGATAGCCTTCGCGCGACCGTGGTTCGGCAAACCATGTTTGCGGAGTTCGAAAAACGAACCCACGAGATGGTGGAGGCCGGCGAACCGCTTACCGTAGCGTCATTCCGCGAAGTCTATCGTGAGCTGCTGAACGCCTACTTCGGTCCCGAGTTCATCGTCGATAAGGAATTGGAACTCGAGTGTTTCCGAATCCCACACTTCTACCGCGCGTTTTATGTTTACAAATATGCGACGGGCCTGAGCGCCGCCGTTGCACTTGCTCGTCGAGTGTTGGACGGTGGTGAGACGGAACTGCGGGATTACTTGAGCTTCCTTTCGGGAGGATGCAGCAAAGACCCGCTGGACCTGTTGCGCGACGCGGGCGTGGACATGGAGAGCCCGGAGCCCGTGAAAACGACCTTGACGCGGTTCGAGTCGCTTACGAAAGAACTGGACAGCCTGCTTTGAATCGACGCGGCCGACCCAACAAGAACGACTCACCGCCGACTGCTCCGGCAAGACTGACCAAGGCTACCCTGCTGAAGGGAGCAAAGTGGTTGGCAAGTGTCGATCCGGCGCTTGAGGGAGTGCTTGAAAAGCACGGGCCGCCGCCACTGCTTCGTCGTCCGGCAACATTTGCGACCCTCGTGCACATCATTTTGGAGCAACAGGTTTCGGTCGAATCGGCGAAGTCGACGTTCGATCGCCTCAAAGCCACGAGCGAAGGCACGCTGACACCGGAGCACGTCACCGAACTCGGTCCCGATAGGCTTCGTGAACTGGGATTCAGTCGACAGAAAGCTCGCTACGCGGCCGCGCTCGCGGACGACTGCACTAGCGGACGCTTTCGAATCGACCAACTCTCCAAGCAATCCGACGAAGAGGTGCAGACGACGATCTGTGCGCGTCTCGGGCTGGGGACTTGGTCTGCGGAAGTTTTCATGATGATGGCTCTTCTGCGCCCCGATGTCTTCCCCGTTGGCGATCTCGCGCTGGTCAAGGGCATCAAAGAGCTGGATGACTTCGAGTACGATGGAGCGGAAGCGATCATGGAGCGAGGCGAAAGCTGGCGGCCGTATCGAAGTGTCGCGACGCGCATGGTCTGGCAGCACTACGCTCATCAACGGAAACGTGATTTGTTTTAAACGCTGACCGGGCTGTTGATGTAATGGCTCTTGTTGATGGGATCTCCAAATCACAATCCGAAGCGTTAGCAAGGGATCGTTATCATCCCTCGTTGATGCTGCGGGTTACTAAATCAACTGCGTTTCGAGTAATAGGTCAACAACGCCGCTAGTGCGGTGCGGCTCCGTATGAGTCACGCATTGACAGGAAAGTAGTGCGTAGAGCTCTTTGACGCATTAGCGCGTCGTTTCTCCAGGGGGAGAAAGTGATTGCGGACGTTCAGCTGGCACGCGGGTGCGCCCGCTCGTAAGCTTGTCGTAGATTGGCGGCACTGACGTGCGTGTAAATCTGGGTGGTTGCGAGACTCTTGTGTCCGAGCAACTCTTGAACGCTCCGGATATCCGCACCGCGATCCAAGAGGTGCGTTGCAAACGAGTGTCGTAGCGTGTGAGGACTAGTGCTTCGGTCCAGGTCCGCGGTGACCAAGTGCTTCTCGAGGAGCCGGCCAATGCTGCGTGTGGTCAGACGATTTCCGAAACGGTTGACAAACACGGGGGCGGCTCGTCCTTCCGCATTCGCCTGTTCGCTTCGCTTTCGTTTCGCCGAATAAACGTCGATGGCTCGGATCGCGAAGGAGCCGAGCGGGCAGATGCGTTCTTTGCGGCCTTTCCCACGCACGCGAATGATCTGTTCGGAACGGTCCAGGTCACCGTCGGAAAGCGACACCAATTCGCTTACACGAAGACCGGCCGAGTAGATCGTCTCCAAGATAGCTCGGTCACGTAGTCCTTCGACTTTGTCAGCCGGAGGCGCGAGCAACAAGCGTCCGATCTGTTCATCGTTCAGGACGTTTGGCAGCGTGCGCTGTCGTCGCGGGTTGCGCAGTGGCTTGGCCGGATTGTCGGTGGCCAGCCCCTCTCGCATCGCGAACTTGAAGAAACTCCGAAGCGCGGCCAGCTTGCGAGCGATGCTTGCTCTCGCATAGTCCGCTTGCTGAAGTGCCGCCTGAAAGGCTCGCAAGTCTTGCGGACTGAGCCGATCGGGGGATGGGAGTTCACCGCGCGTCGCTTCCATCCATTCGACGAATGAAAACAGGTCTTCCCGGTACGACTTGATCGTCAAAGACGACGCGTTGCGTTCGGAGACGAGGTAGCGAAGAAACTGTGCGATCGCGGAATGCATGCTGCCTGGCATTTAATGAAAGTCTTCGATCGACAAGTTGTCCATCTCGCTTTCGATCAGAAGGTCATCTTCGTACGGCACGGCTTCACGAATCTTTCGGCTCAGCATTGCGGCGTCGTACCATGAAAAGTCCAGCTCGGGATTGGCGGCATAACGAGCGATCTGGCGTAGTGTCTGATCGCGGTTGTTGTCATCAAACAGAAAGATGAATTTCTCGTCGCCTTTCACCAACGCCAAGACATTGATCTCTTTATCCATCATCGAGGTCAAACCTGTTGGCAACTATGGGACACGTGGGGGTGAAAGTGTCGGGCCGACGCCCTTCACCCGGCCGTTCTTGTAGGACGGCTTAACGCTGTTGATATCGGACGCTTTCGTCGCGAGCGGTGAAAGCGTTTGGCTTACTTTTACGTTGGTGTCTTGGACTGTTTGATGCGAGCGCCAGGACTCTTAAAGGCATTACAGTCGTTGCATTCGGAATTCAGCTCGCCAAAACTTGTTTGTGACTCGTGCCTCCGCAAATAAAAAACGGCGTGCCTCCCATGATCGATGGGTGGCTCGCCGTCCGGGTTTTCACGAGACGATGGAGACTAGCGTGCCCAGTAGTAAAACGGCACAACAACGGTGCGCGGGGCTGGGTAACGACTGCTCATCATTGGGATCGAGTTCCAGCTTGGACGCAGGGGCTCGTATCCGGCCCAGAGGTTCCGTTCCATCCGAGCGATTCGTTGCTGTGAACGATAGATGGCTCGAGCCTGACGCATTTCGGCAGCCGTCGGTTTGCTGTCCATATCGGACGAACTTGCGACGTTGTCACCGAGCAACTGCCGAGGCTTTTCCTCGCTCAGTCTTGGACGCTCAAACGGTTGTTGGAAGACGGATGTCGATGGGCGAGTGGTTTCAAACAGGCTCGTGCCCGTTGCCACTTCGTCCTCGGACACCGTCGTGATCGAATTGGCTGGAATCGAATTGGCTGGAGATGGGTAGTCACCCGAGAGTGGGTACTGTGCCGACGCGATGCCGCTGGCCAGAAGGCTGGCCGAAATAGCGAGGCAGGCGATTCGACCTTGGAGTATTAGATTCATGTGTTTTGACCGATCGTGAGCTATCCGGAAGTGAGCCGGGTTCTTTTCGGGATGCAATGCAATGCAATCAAACCATCGGCGTCTCGGGCGGGTTGCATTCAATCCCGATCGGCGACCGGAGCCCATTTGTCGCGCGTGGAGGTCCGCTCATAACGGTTAGATCGTGACCGAGGGAGATATCGCCCCCTTGCGCGCGAAGTCAGAAAAACCCCGCCCTGCGGGATGGCAAATCGAGCCCGGTTTATAGAAAATCGGGCACGCCGGATTTGATTCGGCCTAGCCCACCGACTTCCTTCATTCAGAGACGAGCTGTTATGAAATCTTTCGCGCCACGATTGGTCACCTGTTTCGCCGCCGCATTGCTGACGTTCTCACTCGGCTGCGAGCCACCAAAGCCACCTGCCGCGGAAACCGACGATGCGGCTGAGACTTCGACGGAAGAATCCTCCAGCATGACAACCAGTTCGGACAACACGACCGCCGATGGTGGAGCAGCGGCAGGCGAGACTCCGTAGTGGAGCGTTAGAGTTTGGGCCTCGCCAAACGAGATTTGTCGCACGCCGGGTGGAAAGCTCGGCGTGTTTTTTTGTTCCCGGCATGAATCCGTTGGCGGGCGTCAGTTTTCAACGTGAGCTCGACCGGACAATGATCCGATCCGAAAATGTCATCTCGGATTCGTACGTCCGACACCTGTTTCAAAAAACGTTTGGCGACCCAGAAATAGTCGAGACGCCATCCCACATTTCGTTCGCGCGCGTCTCCGCGGTAGGTCCACCAAGAATAACGACCTGGTGAATCATCGAAGACGCGGAACGCATCGACGAATCCGGCCGTTGCCATCGCATCCATCCGCTCGCGTTCCTGATCGGTAAACCCCGCGTTCTTACGATTCTGCTTGGGATTGGCGAGGTCGATTTCCTGATGGGCGCAATTGAGGTCACCGCAGAAAACGACCGGTTTCCGCCGATTGAGTTTTCGTACGAATTCCAGAAAGGCTTCATCCCACTCCATTCGGTAGTCCAGTCGCTTGAGGCCGCGTTGTGCGTTGGGCGTATAGACATTGACCAGGTGGAACGTCGGAAAAGTCGCCGTTAGCACGCGACCTTCCCCATCGTGCTCGTCGATTCCGATTCCGTGGCGGAACTTGATCACCGGGGTTTTGGACCAAATGGAAGTCCCGCTGTAGCCCTTCTTCTCCGCTGAATTCCATTCGTGCGAGTACCCGAGAGCCTCGGCCCAGTCCATGTCGACTTGCTCGCGCATCGCCTTGGTTTCCTGCAAGCACAACACGTCTGGCGGTTCGGATTCGACGAATGCTCGCAAGCCCTGATCCATCGCCGCGCGAACGCCATTCACATTCCAAGTCACAAGTCTCAATTTGTTTTCTCGATCCGATGTTAAAATGGGCAAATTTGGCTGATTTTGCGGACTTTGACGACAGTTCGGGTTGGGATGGTGGTAACCTTCCCCCGCGAATCATTCCAACAAGTATTGCGTCCCGAGTTGAGCGAGGACTTTGCCGTGAGATGGGTAGTTTCGATGATCGTTGGCTTGCTGTCGATCGGGACAGCGTGGAGTAACCACTGCGTGCCTTGTGGAGGATGCAGCGATCCCTGCCCTCCCGTTGTTCCGGTGATCGCAGCGGACTGCGGAGTTGGAGCGGCGCCTCACGTGGTGCTCACACCACAGCTCTATGCGGGAGTTTCGGTTCTCAGTAGCGGCAATTCGGAAGTGATGTCTGCGGGACCGGCCTCGATGAGTGTTCCTCAAAGCCAGATGATTTGCGACCCTGTCAACTCGTACAAAGTCGTGATGGTGCCCAAGTACGTTACGGAGACGCGTCCCGTTCGCGTCAACAAATCGAAGACCGAAACTCGATACCGCACCAAGACGATTTACGAGACGGTTCCGGTGACGGAGACCAAGTACCGTCAAAAAGTCGTCAACGTCCTCAAGACGGATACCAAGACCGTCGAGTACTCGGTGTTGGTGCCAGTGAAGTCGGAGAAGACTGTCACGTTGACCGAGATGGTTCCCAAGTGGAAGGAAACTGAGGAAGAGTACACGGTTCAAGTTCCCAAGTTGGTCGAGGTACCCGAGTCATACACCGTCAAGGTCGCAAAGCTGCAGGATGAGACCTTCACCTACACCGTCAACGTGCCCTACACGGTGACGGAAGAGCGAACCCGTATCGTCACCAATGCGGTTCCCGTGACCAAAACACGAACGGTCGAATACTGCGTCCCAACAACCACGATGCAAACGGTCACCAAGGACTACGGTCACTGGGAATCCCAGGTCATCGAAGTCCCTGCGATGAGGACTTACGGCAGCTACCAGCCTTGCCCGTCACCGTGTGCAACACCCTGCACGCCGCGACGCGTCAGCTGCGGTTGTTCGTCATGCAGTCCATCAAGCTACACGTCTTGCGGAGGCGGGATCTCAGCTGTCGCCAGTTCCTCAATGCCGTGTGGAGTTTCCGTTCCAGCGACCACCACGGTGACCAAGCGTGTTTGGGTTCCCAATGTAAAAACGGAAACGGTTCCGGTCACGAGCAGCACGACCCAGGAGCAAGTCGTCACCTACACGGTTTACGAACAGCAGACGGAACAGGTGCCTTACCAGTGCACTCGGGTGGTCTATCGTCCTGAAACCCGCACCGGAACGAAGCAGGCGGTGGTCTACGTCGACGAATTAAAAACTCGCACGCGCAAAGTGGTCGAGTACACGACCGAAAAAAGAACACGGACGCGAAAGGAGTTGCAGTTTGAGGCTGTTGAAAAGACTGAGACGATTCCTTATGTCACCTACAAATCGGAAACAAAGACCAAGGACGTCACGTACTCTTACACGGTTCCCGAGTACACAATGGAACCCTATGAAGTGACACGCTACGACCGCGTCGCGTCGGAGGTCGTCGAGGAATACACCGTCACCGTTCCCGTTTGTGAGACCGAGCTCCGGGAAGTGCAGGTGTGCAAGATGGTTCCAAAGCTGGTCGAGGAGACGATTTATCCTTGCACCGAGAGCACCACTGTTTCGAGTGGTTCATCGGGAGGCTGCAGTGGATGCGGATCGACGGTGATCGTCCCGCAAGTTCAGTCGATTCCCTGCGGATCGTGTGCACCACCGGTTGGCAGCCCCTGCGGTTGCTGATTGATCGAACGGCGTTTGTGGCTGCCTTGCATTCGACATCCACATCACAACCTGAAGCGTGAGCGGGCGGATCGATTCTATCCCTCGCTGACGCTGCGGGTTGTTCAACCAACAGCCTGACCAGCGTGCGGATCATCTCCGTGCTTGACGCAATGCTTCGGGTTCTGAAATCAACGCAACGAATGCCGTGCAGCTCAATGCAAAAATGGAACGCGGGCAGTTGCACTCGGGATTGCTTCGGTGTCCGGTCGAAATCGACCTCCTTTTTCGCTTTCAACAACCGCTAATCGGGTCGATGGAGGCGGGTCGCTTGTTTTGGAGGTAAACTGAAACTTGCCCATGGACGTCAGGGCGGATGCATTTGGTTCTGATTTTGCCGGTAACAATGCCATGTCGATTGCTTTCACCATGCGATGGTTCGCGGCGGTACTGATTACGTCGATCGTTGCTCTTTCGGCGTCTGATGCCGACGCGCAGTTTCGACGCGGGTTTGCCCCCAGGGGGGGCGTTTACTTGGGGCCGACTTTTGTCGCTCCGCCGATCGCTTACCCACCTGCGATCGCCCCCGGCAACGTTCGCATTCGAACGCCTTTCTTCTCGATGAATGTCGGTCCAGCCGATTTCTTACCGCCGGCTTACGAGTATCGTTACGAGTCATATCGACCGTTGGGATATCGCGGGTATGGCTACGATTATCGTTACGAGTCGGGCGTCGGCGCAACGCTCATGCGACCGAACTATTCGCTTGATTCACCCTACGCGTACCGTGGCGAGCCCGTTCCCTCGTACGGATCTCCCCGTTTGTCGTCGCCTTTGTCGGCAACAGCGCCTTCATCAAACTATCGATACTCCGCCGGTGCCAATGGCGGTTTGCCGGAAGTGACTTCGTCCGGATCGGTGAGCGGTTTGCGGACAAGCGACGTGCGTGGGAGTGAATTCCGCCGGAGCGAGTTGGTGGCGTCGGCGAACCGCTTGCAGCGAGCCATGTCCAGTCGATTGCGAGAACCCGAAGGGTGGCTGGAGTATCTCCAGCCCGGCCGGATCGTGGAAGCAGCGGGTCGCAATGATGCTTCGTTATTGCCGCCGGACCTTTCGAATCGCTATGAAGCCGTCACCATGAATCGGGAACTCTCACGCATACAGGGACTGGCAGGTTTTGAATCAACGCGGCAACTGTTGCAACGCTGGCTGGCCGAATCCGCCAGCATTGAACCACAACCCAAACCGGTGATCGCGCCCGAAACTCGATCGAGCATGCAGCTCACGGAGCCTGCGACTTCATCCGGTCAGTCGATATTGACGCCGGGAGAGTCCACGGATGCTGAGAACATTTTTGAGGAGACGTTGCCGGCACCGGAGACGCTTCCGGCTCCTGTTGCGGACGGTAAGTAAACGTTTTGACGGAGTCGGTCACTGGTGGCAGGTCACGAAGACACCTGGTCTGTGTCATCCACTCGCTCAATGGCGGAGGAGCGGAGCGGGTGATGGCGCTGCTTGCATCTCGGCTTGGAAGCGAGCTTTACCGCGTGACCTTGGTGACACTGGACGACGGAGCCAATGATCGCCACCGAGTCGATCCCAGTGTTCAACGTGTCTTTCTAAACACGCTGGCGACGCCGACATCGATCGCGCCATGGAGAAAACTCTCGCGGGTCAGGCATCGTCAAACGACGCTGCGCGATTGTTTGGTAAGCCTTGCACCAGATGTGGTGCTTTCGTTTTGTGATCGGATGAACGTCGATGTTCTTGCGTGCTTGAAAAGCAAGCCGTTGAATCAACATGTTCCCGTCGTGGCCTGTGAACGCAGCGATCCGTCGCAGCAACGATTGGGATGGTACTGGGAAAGGAAACGTCGGCAACTGTATCCATTCGCCGATGCGGTGGTGGCATTGACGGAAGCCTCGGCGGGTTTCTTGCGTGATTTTTCAAACCGCGTGGAAGTGGTTCCGTCTGCCATCGAGCGCCCGCCTGTTACTTCGGATCGCAACTTGGCCTCGACAGCAAACTTGGTGGTTGCCGCCGGGCGACTTGAAAGGGAAAAGCGTTTTGATCGAATGATTCGTGGGTTTCATTCAGCATTCGCGACGGAACCGCAATGGAGGCTGGTTATCTACGGAGAGGGGTCATTGCGTCCGCGATTGCTTGAGCTGGCGAGTTCGCTTGGCATTGCCGACCGGGTTGAATTGCCCGGCTGGACGTCACCCTTAGCAACTCCTTTGGCTGCCGCAACTGTCTTTTGCCTTTCCAGTGAATACGAAGGATTTCCATCCGTGCTGTTGGAGGCCATGTCCATGGGTGTTCCCTCGGTCAGCGTGGATTGCGAAAGCGGTCCGCGGGAAGTGATCGAACACGGTGTGAATGGGTTGCTGGTCGAGCCTTCGGAGAAGGGTGTCGTCGAAGGCTTACAGCGAATGGCTGAGGACGTCGAACAACGGGAAAGAATGGGCGTCGCGGGCCGAGCGGTCATCGACACGTTCGGCACCGATCGAATGATTGCTTCCTATGATGCACTCCTGCAAAACATCCTTGGCGACCGATGACGTCGCAGTCGGCTTGTTGCGGCTACCTCGGCCGACCCAAGTTGCTACGATGGGCAGAACGCCAATCGTAACCTCAATTCGGATGGATGGATGCGGAAATTTCTGGACCAGTTTTGGACACAAGGGTTTCTTCGCACCTTCTTGACCGGGTTGGTCGCCGTTCTCCCGCTCGCGATCACGTTTTGGATCATGAACTGGGTGGCCGGTATTTTGCGCAACGCTGTCGGGACGGACAGCCTGATTGGCGGGACGCTGCGTTCGGTCGGGATGCAATTCGCAACCAACGAATACCTGGCCGTTGCGACCGGTTGGTCGATCGTGTTGGTTGGGATTTGGATGGTAGGGGTCCTCGTTTCGGGAACGGCCCGCGACCGTATCCAAGGTTTCATCGACAACGTGATCAAGCGGATTCCGCTGGTGAACACGGTTTACGGTCCGGTGAAACAAGTGGTGGAGATGTTTGCCGGGCGCGAAGACAGCGCGGTGCAGGGCATGAAGGTCGTCCACTGTTACTTGGGCGACAACGAGCAGGCAGGCTTTCTGTGCTTGCTGCCTTCTGCGGATACCTATCGATTTCAAGAACGCGATTGCCACATCGTGTACCTGCCATCGGCGCCGATGCCCATGACGGGCTTCAACCTATTTGTGCCCGTTGAACAGGTCACGATCGTCGATATGGGCGTCGAAGACCTGATGCAGGTTTACTTTTCGCTCGGAGTGATGACCACGGCATCGGTGCCTGCGGGAGCGACGAAGGTGGCTGCCGAAAAGGCCGGTGTCGCACCGGCACCGATCACTAAGAAATCCAAACCGTGAAACGGGTGTTTCCAGCCGTGATTTGATCACCGCTGGACAGCCGGCTCTCTTCGACTGCGATCCCATTGAGGGTCGTTCCGTTGCGGCTGTCCAGATCCCGAACCACCGCTTTGGCGTCGTGAAACTCGATCACGAAATGCTGTCGGGACAGAGCTTGGTCACATTCGATGGCAAGGGGACACAGCTTGGATCGCCCGACAACCAGATGGCTACCACTTTGTCGATGCATCGCAAGCGGCATCGATTCGTGTTGATATTCCAGGATGATTGTGCGCTGGGGCGACTGTTCGGTTGCGATCGTGTCTTCCAACGCCTCATCTCGTTGGCGCGGAGCCTGTTTCGGCTTGGCTTCCGATTGGATTTGGGACGCAACGTTCAACTGGGGAGCATCGATCACGCAACGCATGGGCATCCTGCCTGCTTTGGGAGAGCTGAGTCGTGAATGCAATGTGCTTTCAAAAGACACGCCGCCGTCAGACTCATAATCGTCCGGGGAAGTCCGCCGAATCGATTGTTTCTTGCAACAATCCTAAGCTCGATTGCTTAGATGCCGGCATACGCGGCATCAATCAGCTCCCGCTGCTCCATCAGGTGAGCTGCCATGCTGCCGGTGCTGGGGCTGGCTGACTCGGCGCGTGTCACGGGTTTAAGTTGCCAACCTGCCGATGCAAAGTGGTCGCCAAAGTTCAGTTTCACGTACGGCCAAGCGCCCATGTTCTGCGGCTCGTCTTGGACGAAAATCAGCTCCGACTCACGAGGGATTCCGTCCATTGAAGCGAGCAACTCTTCGGGGCGAAGCGGGTAGAGCTGTTCGATTCGGATGAGCGCGACATCGTCTCGCCCGAGTTCTTCGCGCCGCTTCTTTAGTTCGTAATAGATCTTGCCGGTACACAGCATCGTTCGCTTGACCTTGGAAGCTTCGATGTTGGGATCGGGAAGAACGCGGTGGAAACTACCGGTCGCGAGCTCGTCGCGGGTGCTGA
>JBCBOO010000005.1:0-71109 GCA_039821235.1 Planctomycetota bacterium | reverse complement strand
CGGCGAGTTCGCCGCGGTCGTCCTCGGCGTCGCGGTCGCCACGTCGGTGATTGTCGGAGCCTTGCTGGTGGGAGACTCGATGCGCGGATCGCTTCGCGCTCTGACGATCGAGCGGCTGGGCGAGGTCGATTCGGTGATCGCGCCGGGAGGTTTCTTTCCTGCCGATGGGCTGGCTGAGACACTGGGGGTTGGCGAGCAAGATGTGGCGGCGGTCGTGCTGTTTGACCGCGCCGTGGTCGAAACCGTCGCGGGCCAAGAGGACGGAGAATCGAGCCGCCGGACCGGTGCCGTTCAAGTCATCGGTTGTGACGACGCGTTTTGGACGTTTGATGTCAGCGGCGTTGTTCCGCAAGCAACGCTAGATGAGGAATCGGTGATTTTGACGGAGTCGATCGCGAAGGACCTGGGCGTTGAAGTGGGTGATCAGGTCACGGTCCGGTTGCCCGTCGAACAAGCCGTGCCCGCCGACAGCCCGCTTGGACGCCGCGATGTGCAGACAGAAGGCATCCCGCGTTTGAAGGTCGTGGAGATTGTACCCGATCGAGGTCTCGCTCGATTTTCATTGGCCGCCTCTCAAGCGGCGCCCAAGAACGTCTTTTTGTCGCGCGATCTCGTCGCGAATGTTTTGGAGCGAGACGGGCAAGCCAACGTGGCACTGAGCCGAAAAGAAATCGACGTCGCCACGCTCGAGGTCTCTCCCGAAGAGGTGGGGCTGAAGGTTGGACGCGTCACACAGGTTTTCGAAGACGAACCGGTCTTCGATTATTTCCACGTCACCAGCGATCGCCTGCTGATCGATCAAAACGCGGTGGACGCGATCACCGATCACTTTCCGAAGGGAACCGTGCAGCCGGCACTGACGTACCTGGCGAACGCGATTCGAATTCCAAGATCCAAACCCGAGGATGTCTTCGTCAGTTACAGCACGCTGACGGCAATGGAGGGTACCGATTCGTTTCCACTGTCGTATGACCTGGATGGACTGGATGCGGAAGAGGACTTGGTGCCGATGGTGTTGAATACTTGGGCCGCCGAACGACTTGGCGCCACGCGTGGGACGAAGCTGCAAATTGATTACTACGAACCCGAGGTCGAAGACGGAAACGAAGTCGAGCGTTCCTTTGGTGCAATCGTGACCTCCATCGTTCCGATCACGACGCCGAAGCGACCATTTAGCCGGCGTCGCGTCGCGGTGTTTGATCAACAGCCAACGATCTATAACGATCCCGATCTGACGCCCACGGTGCCCGGTGTGACAGACCAGGATTCGATGAGTGATTGGGACACACCGTTCGAGCTCAAGAACGATGTTCCGAAAGAAGATGACCTTTACTACCAGAATCATCGGTTGACTCCCAAGGCCTTCATTCCATTAGCGGCCGGTCGAGAGCTCTTTCGAAGTCGCTTTGGTGAAACCACCGGGCTTAGGATTTCGACCGAGGTTGCCGACGACGTCGGCGCTCTGCACGCCGAAGTGGAAACGGCGCTTCAGCCGGTGGTTCAGGATCTTGGTTGGAGTCCGCGTTCGATCCGCAGCAACCAAGTTGCGGCATCAAAAGGGACGACGCCATTTGATGGACTGTTTCTTTCACTGAGTTGCTTCGTGATTCTGGCGGCCGTGATGTTGATCGCCATGTTGTTTCGCTTGGGGTTGGTCTCCAGGGCGTCCGAGATGGGCACGCTGATGGCAGTCGGTTTGCATCGCAAGCAAGTCGTGCGTCTGTTCATGGGCGAGGGGCTGGTGATCGCGCTCACGGGAACATTGCTCGGCGTGTTTGGCGGGATCGCTTATGCGTACGCCGTTCTCGCGGCGCTGCGGACGTTTTGGGTGGGTGCCGTCACGGTTCCCTTTTTGACCTACCACGGCAGTCTCGGCAGCTTGATCGGGGGCGGTGCAATCGGATTGCTGATCGGGATGGCCACCCTGGGACTGACCGTGCGTGGCATGCTCCGGCATCAGGCGGTGACGTTGATTCGTGGTGACACGGACGAGCCGATGAATGCTCGCGGGAAGCAAACGAGTTGGCTCGGCTGGACGGCCGGAGTCTTGATCTTGGCAGCGATTGCCGCCGGGGTGGGCGGCGCCTTTTCAGGGGGTCAAACCGCTGCCGGAGGATTTGTCGGTGGTGGGATGCTGCTGTTGATCGCCGTCATTCTGTTGGTCTTTCGTTGGCTCGGTCGCCGTCATCAACGGCAAACCGGAATGGGCTACTCGCTTTCCAAGTTGGCGAGCAGCAACGCCAGTCGGTCCCCGTTTCGAAGCACCTTGACGATCGGGCTGATGGCGACGGCCTCGTTCTTGATCGTTGCGATCACCGCGTTTCGCCTTTCGCCCTCCGACGAAGGCACCGGCGGCTTTGATTTGGTGGGCGATTCCGCACAGCCGATCTACGATGACTTGAACGACCCCTCGGTCCGGCCCGGTTTATTCGGTGCCGATGCGGAACGACTCGATGGCGTGACGCTGACAACGTTGCGGTTGAGGTCGGGCCAGGATGCCAGTTGCAACAACTTGTATCAAGCTTCCGAACCGACGGTCTTGGGGATCCCCGAACGTTCGACCGAATCGCTGTCCGCGTTTCGTTTCTATGCGGCCGGTGAGAATGACGGCAACGCTTGGGAGCTACTCCAGCGTGATGCGAAGGGCACCGCCCAAGATCCGATGCCGATGATTTTGGATCAGAACACCGCGATGTGGAGTTTGCAGATGATCAAAGGCATCGGTGAGCGCCGCGAGTTTGTTTACGACAACCAGCCCATCCATTTCGAAGTCGTCGGATTGCTGGAGAATTCGTTGCTGCAGGGACGATTGATGATCAGCGAGTCCAACTTTGCGAAGGCGTTCCCGGACATCAATGGTTACCGATTTTTGCTCGCTGATATTCCGGAAGCCTCGATGGAGGCTCAAGACGTCGCCGGCATTTTGGAAACACGTTTGGGCGACACGGGACTGGATGTCTCCGATGCGCGACAAGTGCTGAGTGGGATGATGGCGGTGCAAAACACGTACCTGCGAACCTTCCAAAGTCTGGGTGGCTTGGGACTGGTTTTGGGAACCATCGGTTTGGCGGTCGCGCAGCTTCGCAACGTGCTGCAACGCCGAAAAGAGTTGGCCGTGCTGCGCGCGATCGGCTTTACCAAACGCCGTCTCGCGTGGATGGTCCTTGGCGAAACGGCCAGCTTGCTCGCGATCGGCATCGGCTGCGGAGTCGTCTGCGCCATTCTCGCAGTCATGCCGTACACGTTGCTCAGCTCCAATCGCCCGCCGATTGTGGAACCGCTGATTCTGGTGCTGGCGATCTTTGCGATCGGGTTGTTGGCAGGTCTGTTGGCTTCCTCGCGTGTCGCCAAGATGCGGTTGTTGGACGGATTGAGGGGATCGTGAAACTACTTCGTTGGTCACCGACGCCCTCCTCCGGCGTTGCCCCGGAGGGTGATCCCGCGTTCGAACTTGCCGTCGACGAAGCCTGCCTGTTGGGTGCCGAATCTGGGCGACTCGGGCAAACGCTTCGGCTTTGGGAGTTTCGACACCCCGTCGTCGTTCTGGGGCGTTCCTCGAAGTGGGAATCCGAAACCGACGTCGCAGCGTGTCGCAAACACGGCGTTCCCGTCTATCGGCGATGCAGCGGGGGCGCGAGCATCATGGGCGGGCCCGGATGTTTGATGTACAGCGTTGTTCTCTCGCATGATGCCCTGCCGGGTGCCAGCAAAATCAATGCGGCGCATGACTACGTGATGGATCGTCTGTTGGAAGCCGTGCGGGCACAATTGCCGGACGCGCGTCGTGACGGCATTTGCGATCTGGTGTGGCGGAACTGCAAGTTTTCTGGCAATGCGCTGCGGGTCGCGCGGGAACACACGCTCTATCACGGCACGGTGCTCTATGACATCGATGTTACGATGATCGAGGCTTGTTTGGACTTCGCGCCACGGCAGCCCGAGTACCGCGACGGTCGCAGCCACGCGGCCTTCGTCACCAACGCGCCGCTCGATGCGTACGAGCTTTCGGCCGACATCGCCGTGGCATTTGGGGCGACGTCGGCGCCGCTGGGTGAGCTCCTACCGAGCGAGATTCTGGACTTGGCGGTGCGACTGGCCCGGGAACGATATGGGACCGAGGGCTGGCGTCTCAAACGTTAATGAACCTCAGAGAGGTCCGTGGCCGGCGACCTCTCCCGAGCGCCCTGGCGTGCGTTTTCGTCGGAGAAACGCAGGCGACGTGATGCTTGCGGAGGGCTTTTCGCGTTGCTCTGTGAGCTCGCCGCAACCGACGTCGCAAGTTTACGACTCCCAAGAATTGGACAACGGAGTACACTTATCGGCCGCCCACCGCATTGCAGTAACTGCGGAACTTCGACGAGTTCCGGCGGTTCAAACTGGTACTGCCTCCCTCCATCCGTCCCTCGCTCCATAGCGTCCCTCCCATGACGAATGACAAGTTGCGTCTTGATAAAACCCTGCCTCAACGGCACTTTCCTCCGCAAAGACGTCGTTCGGCTCTTCGGCGTCGAGGCGGTGCCGCGGGTGCGATTGTGGCCTGCCTGGTGGTTGCCGCTTTGCTCGGCGCGATCGGTTATTCGCTTTACAAGGATCAGGACGACTCGGTCGACACCAGCGAGCTGATTTCCCAGCCGGTCACCCGTGGTCCATTCGACCACATCGTCCTCGAACAGGGCGAAATCGAAAGTAGCAGCAACATCGAAGTCACCTGCGAAGTGAAGTCGACCAGCGGCGGCGTTCCAATCCTGTGGGTCATCGATGAAGGCACGCCCGTCAAAAAAGGCGACAAACTGATCGAACTCGACAAGTCGCAGCTGGAGGAGACGGTTCGGGCCAACCAGATTTCGGTCAATACGGCGGAAGCAAACGTGACGACGGCCGAAGCGGCGGTGCAGCAAGCCGTCATCGCACGTGAAGAATACTTGGAAGGTGTTTTCAAGACCGATGAGCAGGCGATTTTGAGCGAAATTGCCATCAAGGAGCAAGAACTTCGCAAAGCCAAACTCGCCCTGGCCAGCAGCCAACGCCTGGTCGCGAAGGGATTGGTTCGGTCTCTGCAGTTGGAGGCCGATCAGTTCGCCGTCGCGAATGCTCGAAACGAACTCCAGGCCGCGCAAGGGCGACTAGGGGTGCTTCGTGATCTCACGCGCAGAAAAATGTTGGTTCAATTCGACAGTGATATCGAATCGGCTCAAGCACAGCTTTCGGCCTATGAGAACGAATTGATTACGAAACGAGCCGAGCTGGCAGAGACCGAACTGCAACTCGAAAAATGTGTCATCACCGCTCCCGCAGACGGCGTCGTGGTCCATGCGAACAAGTTCAGCAGCAGGGGCGGCAGCGAATTTGTCGTCGAGGCGGGCGTCAGCGTTCGAGAACGACAAGAGCTGATTTACCTGCCAGACCCCTCGAAGATGCAGGTCAAGTGCAAGGTCAACGAGTCTCGGATCACGCTGATTCGAACGGGAATGCCGGTCAAAATTTCGGTCGACGCGGTTCCGGGGCTGGCCCTCAAGGGAATTGTCTCGAAAGTCAATCGTTATGCCGAACCCGGCAGTTGGTACAGCTCGTCGATCAAGGAATATGCGGTCTTTGTCAGCATCTTGGATCCGCCTGAATCGATCCGTACCGGAATGACCGCTGAGGTTCAGGTCTTTGTCGAACAGCTCGATGACGCCAATCAGATTCCCATCGAGGGACTCTATGAGCATGGCGGCAAGATGTACGCGCTCGTCCGGGAAGCCGGCGATAAGTTTCGTACGGAAGAAGTCTCTATCGGCGCGACGAACGACACGATGGTCACGATCAAAACCGGGCTTGAGAAAGGCGAAACGGTTATTCTCAATCTACGAGACCATCTGACGTTGATGGATTTGCCGGATATCTCCGCCGAAGACAACAGTGACATGCGTGACATCTCGCAGGTCGATAAAACGGCCAAGCCGGTCGTTCCTGCTGACGCCGGCCGGGCCGGATCTGGCCGCGGGCCTGGCGGACCCGGTCGCGGGCCTGGTGCCGGAGGCCGACCTGGTGGAACAGGCGGCGGACCACCGGGCGGTGCCGGCGGTGGTCGCCCCGACCCGGCAATGATCGCGTCGCGGACGATGGAAAAATATGACACAGACAGTGACGGCAAAATTTCCGCCGAGGAAATGAAAGCGGTTGATTCACGTTTTGCAGACCGCCTCAAGTCGGCCGACACGGACGGCGATGGCGCGATTTCCAAGGACGAGCTGACGAAGTCGATGAAAAGCATGATGGGAGGCTGAGCGAATCCACATGTCGATGACCGACGCCTACCGATCCGCAGGAACGCCCGCGGCCAATAACGCGACCACGCCAACACGATTGGCCACGTCCATTCGAGATTTGCAGAAACACTATGTTCTCAAGAGCGAGACGGTGCGTGCGCTCCGTGGCGTTTCCTTCGATGTCCCCGAGGGCGACTACGTTGCCATCATGGGACCGTCCGGTAGCGGCAAAAGTACGCTACTCAATCTGCTCGGATGCCTCGACAAGCCCACCCACGGGTCGCTGTATCTCGGTGAGGACGACGTCGCTTCGATGAGCGACGATCAGCTCGCTCAAATCCGATCGGAGCGGATCGGGTTTGTGTTTCAGTCCTACAATCTGATTCAACAGCTGAGCGTGGTGGAGAACATTCAGGTGCCGCTCTACTACCAGGGCGTCATCGGTGCCCGCGAGCGTAAGCGCTCCACGGAGTTGGCCGCCCGCGTCGGTCTCGGGGATCGATTGGATCACCGACCCTCGCAACTCTCTGGTGGTCAACAACAGCGCGTGGCGATCGCTCGCTCACTCGTGAACGATCCGTACTTCATTCTCGCGGACGAACCCACCGGAAACCTCGATTCGGTCACCACCGACGAAATCCTGAACCTCTTCGAGCAACTCAACGAAGAGGGACGAACAATCATTCTCGTCACGCACGAGGATGAAGTTGCCAAGCGTGCCAAACGTGTCGTGCGGCTCAAGGACGGCAAGTTACACAAAGATGAGATTAATACCGAGGAAGAACGCGCCGAGGCCCGCGAGGCCCAGCGTTTGATCGTCGAGCAGCTTCGCAAAGAGGCGGACCTCTAAAATGATTTGGCTACGTACACTCCGTCTCGGAATTAAGAGTCTTGCACTACACCCGCTTCGCAGTGGGCTGACGATGCTTGGGATCTTGATCGGCGTTTGGGCGGTCATCGTCCTGACGGCGATCAGCCAGGGTGCCAGCGACCAGGTGCAGAAGCAAATTGAGTCTTTGGGTGCCAACACGATCATCGTGCGCAGCCAAAAACCACCGGAAGAAAAGCTTGCCGGGTCACGAGCCGCCAAATACGGATTGCTGCGCAGCGATTTGGATCAGATCTTGGCGACCGTTCCCACGGTCAAGACGGCGATCCCGATCCGCGAGATTCGTCGACAGTTCACTTTTCGTGATCGGGTCGTCGACGGACGTTTGGTGGGCTGCACGCCAGGCTACGCGCGAGTCAATTCGTTGAAAATCCGGACTCAAGGCGGACGCTTTCTCAGCGACGCGGACTGCGTTCGAAGCGATACGGTTTGCGTGATCGCCGCTGGTGTTGCCGAACGACTGTTTCCCTATGAGGATCCGATCGGCAAACGCGTCTACATTCCGGAAAGCAAAGACTACTACCGCATCGTCGGTGTATTGGATCCACGCAATCCCTCCGCAGCCATCGGCGGATCGCTCGATTCGCAAGACTTCTCGTCTGACGTCTATGTTCCCATTCAGACGATCCGCAAACGAGTCGGTGACACGATCGTGACGCGGCGAAGCGGTCAGTTTCAAGTTGAAATCATGGAGCTCAACCAGATCACACTTCAAGTGGGCGACGTGGGGGAGGTTCGGTCCAGCGCGGCGATGATTGAATCCATCCTTGATCGGAACCACACCGATCAGGGCGACGTCGCCGTTGTGGTTCCGCTGGAGCTGTTGGAACAGGCACGTAACCTGCGGATGATGTTCCTCGGGATTGGAGTTCTGATCGCTTGCATCTCACTCATCGTCGGCGGGATTGGCATCATGAATATCATGCTCGCCAGCGTCACGGAACGAACGCGGGAGATCGGTATTCGACGTGCATTGGGTGCAAAACGGGCCGACATTGTTCGGCAGTTCTTGATCGAGACGCTCGTGCTGAGTGTCTGCGGCGCAGGGCTCGGTATTATGCTCGGGTTTCTGGGGCCGGCGATGTACCAAGGCCTCATCTATGCGGTTCGCGAAGGTTTCCCGGACAAGTTCGCCGCACTCCCGGATGCAATTCGAGAAGCGAAACCCACGATCGTTTACGAGACGATTCCGCTTGCCGTCTTAATCGCCGTCGCGGTGGGTCTGATCAGTGGACTTTATCCGGCGATCCGAGCGGCACGCATGAATCCGATTGACGCGCTTCGTCACGAATAAAAGACGCCTAATCGACTTCTCTCCGCGGTCCGATCCGCAGAGAGAAGTTTTCCACCAGGTGTTACGGATTGGCGACCGTCAGGGAGGGATTTCTGAATTCCCGTTCTGCGCGCTCACGTCAAAACAGGTGAGTTCTTCCTGGCCGCGAACGAGCAATCGCCCACCAGCGGCGACCGGGGTCGTGAAGCAACGCGGCGTCACCACCGGCGACTCTGTTTCAAAGCGAATGGCGAATGGCCGAACGGTCGTGTCGAGCACAAAAAGCTTGCCGTTCATTCCCAAGACGACCAGCCAATCGCCACAGCGAAACCACTGCGGTTCGCCTCCGAATTCATAACGCTCGCGAAAGACGACTTCGCCGGAATCAGGTTCAATGCAGGTGAGTTTGCGATCGGAACTGTATGTCAGCAAACCCGCCGGCGTGGCGACCACGGGAGCCATTTGGTTGCTCGCGATCCGACGGTTCACCTCCCAAGACAGGGTCGGTGATTCTATGTCGGCGACGTTCAAGCACAGACCGCCCGCCGCATAGCCGGCGACGACCAATTGATCTCCCATGACGAGCGGGCTGGTCGAGTTGAATTTGCCCATCTCGCGATTGTTCGCATGGAACTCGCGCTGCCACAGGACGTCGCCTCGCTCAGCATCGATCGCCGTCAAGAAGTCATATCCCAAGACAAAGACGGTCGTTTGATTGTCCGACGTGTTGGTCACCGGTGTTGCATGCGACGCAAGGTCGGTCGAGGCCGTCCATAACGTTTCACCGGTGGTTTGGCTGAGAGCAACGACGCCACTTTCACCGCGGCCACCGCCGACGTTCAAGAAAAGCTTGTCCGAATCCAAGGCGGGACTGGTCGCCAAAGGAAAATCGCCAGGCGCGGCTTCATACTCTGCCGCTAGGTCGCGTGTCCAGACGATCGTTCCGGTCTCTCGGTTAAGACATCGCAAGACGCCTTCGGCGCTCCACGCAAATACATGTTCGTCCGTGACGGCGGGTGTGCTGTAAGGACCACTGCTGTATTCGAAGCGACATTCAAAGCGAGTCGGATACGTGTGGTTCCAGATCAATTCCCCCGTTTGCAGCTCGAGTGAACGAACAAACTCCTCCTCACCGTCACGTCCCATGACGACGACCTGTTGATCATCGATGACCGGTGCTCCGTAACCGGTTCCAAGCGGCACCTGCCAGATGGGGCTCGGTTGTCCATCGAGTTTGCTGAGGTCGTAACCCTCCCCCGGGATGGCAGCGTTCTGGTTCTCGCCCAGCAATCCTGGCCAAGAGAGGTTGGGCGCCCCCTTCGTCGCAACTGTGATTGCGTTGGAAGCAACGTCTCCCGAAGTCGAGGGAGTTTCAATGTCTGTCTTGCTACATCCAACAACCAACGTCAATGCCATGCCGATCACGAGAGCACGCGACGTCCAACATGATGCAGATCGTGTTACCGCGACTCGTGCTTCGGTCGCGACTCTTGCGACTCGGGCCACGCACTCGTTGTTACCACTTTGCGATGATCTCACGAACCAACCTCGAGGGAACAAGCTCAGAGAATTTGGCTCCCGTTTTGTCACGTGTGATCGCAACATAGATTCCGATCACGGCGGGAGTTTGGCCGGATAGATCAAAGGCTGGAGCGCCACTCGCGCCGGCGGCGATGGCTGGGACAGAGTAGGCGATCGGGGTCGTTCCCCAGTCCCCCTTCTTGGTCAGTTCTTTTGAAACCAGGTGTCCCGGGATGACCAACGACGACATTTTCGGACCGACACCGAGGGCCAGCGGAAACCCAACGACTTGCAGGGGTGTGGTTCGAGGCGGCAGTGCGGTGGCGAGTTGCGAAAAATCGAGGGCCACGTCTCGCATCGACTGAAGTGTCGGATCGGTATTCTCTGGTGGCGCTAGTTTCGCAACCGCCAGGTCCGCGTGCGCGTGTTCTCGCCAGGGATCTTGGCCGGCTGCAAAGAGTCCCCGGAACAAGTACCAGCGCGATGCACCCTGCTTGTTGACATAAAGCAGCTTTGTTTCGGAGTTGGTCTCGCGAGCGGCGTGCTTGGCAGTGACCAAGAAAACGGTTCGATCGCGTTGAATCAAGAACCCGGTTGCAAACTTCGTTTCGCTTTCGCGTTTGCTTTGCAGTCCAATGGCTCGCCGCCAATGCCCATTGAGTTCGGCATTGGCTTTCGGATCGGCTTGGGAGTCGTTTGACTTCGAATCCGGTGACCGGTCGGCTGGTGTGATCGTCTCGTCCGCTGCCGTCTGCGCCGACACGGTGCTTGCGAAGACCAGCACACAAAACATGACAAATGGAATTCTCATCGCTTGAACCGTTCTCAGCTTCGTTGGTTGGACCAGAGGGAAAGCAATTCGACGACGTGTTCCGTGGCGGCGATCATTTCGTCGAGACAGGCAAACTCGCGAACGCTATGAATGTTGTGTTGGCCACTGGAGAGATTCGGCGTCGGCAGTCCTTTTTCGGTGAGTACGCTTCCGTCTGTTCCGCCACGGATGATTTCCTTGACGCAGCTGCGCCCCAAGTTTGAAAATGCTTCTTCCGCCAGCGTGACGGCTTCGGGTAGTTCGGCGAGGCCATCTCCCAAGTTGCGGTATTGCCGATGGACTTGGACGTTGACTTTCATGCCCGGCCAATCGGATTCAACTTGAGCAGCGATGTCTCGAAGTTGCTTGGCGTACGCTTCCAGATCGGCAGCGTCAAATGACCGGAGAAGTAAATCGATTTGACATTCACCGACGCCACCGGAGACGTGATTGACATGGATGAATCCCTGACGTTTTTCGGTGGTCTCGGGCGTGTGTGAATCACGCGGAAGTTTGGCGATGAAATCGGATGCGCCACGAACGGCGTTGACCATCCGATCCTTTGCGATCGCGGGATGAATATTGTCACCGATGACATTCACCGTGGCGCCATCTGCAGAAAACGTCTCGACATCAATGATGCCCGCACCGCCACCATCGATCGTGTAACCCACCGTCGCGGCGAGTCGCTCGAGGTCAATCTTGTCCGTGCCGCGTCCGATTTCTTCATCGCACGTGAAAACGAGTTTGACGGGACCGTGCGGCAGGTGCGGGTTTTCGATCAGGGTTTCCGCAAGTTCCATCAAGATCGCAACGCCCGCCTTGTCGTCACCGCCCAGCAGCGTGGTGCCGTCGGTTGTGATCAGCGTCTTGCCTTGGAGCGACTCCAGTTCTGGGCAGGCCTGCACTCGAATGATCTCACCGCTGGCCAACAACAAGTCTTCACCGTCGTAGTTTTCTACCACGTGAGGACGGACCGACACGTTCGGTGCATCGGGCGATGTATCGACGTGGGCAAACAAGGCAACCGTCGGCAAGGTGCCCGGAACGGTTGCGGGGATGGTTCCATAAACGAGCGCGTGTTCGTCTTGAATCACATCGTCGGCGCCCATGTTGCGGAGTTGGTCGGCGAGAATGCTGCCCAGTTCGCGCTGGCCTTCGCTGCTGGGATAGGTTTGCGCGTTGGGGTCCGCTCCCGAGCCCACTTGGACGTACGTCAAAAATCGATCCAAGAGTCGTTGGCGGTTGATTTCTACCATGATGTGTTTTCTGCTATGGATCGGTGTCGGTGGCCAACAGTCTGATCGCGGGCGGGTTTGCGGATGAGTGAAGCAGTTTCCCATTTGGTGTTCGATTGCGAAAGTATCGCCGATGGGGCGCTGATCGCGAAAGTCCGCTACCCGGGTCAAGGACTCTCACCGGCCGAAGCCGTCGCCCAATATCAAGCCGAATTGCTGGAGCAGAAGGGCAGCACCTTCATCCCGTACACCTTTCAGGTGCCGATCGCCGTGGTGGTGGCCAAGGTCACGGAGGACTGCCGATTGGTCGATATCGTCTCGCTGGACGAACCCGACTTTCGCAGTCACGTGATCACGGCCCACTTTTGGAAAGGCTGGGAGGTCTACAAGCGGCCTCAATGGGTGACGTTCAATGGGCGGACGTTCGACTTGCCGCTGATGGAATTGGCGGCGTACCGATTCGGAATCTCGATTGCACCGTGGTTCAAAAACGACGGTTATCGCTCGCCGCGCAACCGGTACAGCGTCGAGTCGCATCTCGACCTGCAGGATTTGTTGACCAATTTTAGTGCCACCCGTTTCAACGGAGGATTAAACCTGGCCACGAAGTTGCTGGGAAAACCCGGGAAGATGGACGTCACCGGCGACCAGGTCCAAGAGCAATTCGATGCGGGGGATTTGCAGGGCATCAGCGATTACTGCCGTTGCGATGTCTTGGACACCTACTTTGTTTTTCTCCGCTCCATGGTTCTGCAGGGCCGGCTGACGCTGGAGCAAGAGCTGGAAATCGTCGCCGAGACCAAGACTTGGATCGAATCACGCAGCGACGACTGCGCGGCTTACGCGACGTACCTCGGAAGTTGGGAAGACTGGCACGACCCCTGGGTGGTCGAAACGGCTGATATTGAGACCTAACGCCAATTTGGCAAGAAAGTTCGGACGTCTGTTCGTTTGGCCGTCGGGCTATCGCTATTTTCTACGGTGCGGCGGCTTCGCAAGGGGCCGCTGGGCTCGTTTGGAAAGCGTCATAGATGCCCGAGAGAGCGGGCGAGTAGAAGTGGTCAGGGCCGGGCTCGAACCGGCGACACCGGCCTTTTCAGGGCCGTGCTCTACCAACTGAGCTACCTGACCAGGTTGGAAGAACCAATCGAAGGAGCGGGATCGTAGGCTATGATACAGCCGCGCGTCAATTGGTTCACGGTTCGACCGATTCCGGTTTCTGGCCAATTGATGCAGCACGATGCTTTTTCCAGCCCCCCCGCGAGTCGCTACAGGCCGACGGATGTCCATATTTTTCCCGCTGGGATTATTTGGCGCACTCGCCGAAACGATTAATTGCGATCAAACTGCTCGCGGTGGCGGGAGCGTGAACACGAAGGAGACAGGTGATGTCGACCGCAGTCGAACAAGAAGAAGTTGCAGAACTCCACGACGAGATCGTGGACGAGCGTCTTGCCGAGCGAGAAAAGCTGAAACTCAGCCGATTCGATTCGGTGACGTCGCTGTTCCTGGCGCTGATCCTCTTTCTCGGCGCGTTTGTTTTCATGATGTTCGTCGTTTGGCTGTTGAGCGGCGAACCCTCCACACCCGCCCTGGCACCGATCATCGAAAACCCGCCGGGACGCGGTGAAAACCCCGAAGGTTTCGAACGCGATTTCGAGCCACCGGGCGCCGAAGAGGTTGAGGACCTGATGGAGCCGACGTTGGCCGATACGATCGAAGCGGTCACCGATGCGGTCAGCACGGTCGCCGCCTCGCTTACGACCGCCGACACCAGCCAAGCGGCGACGACGACCGGCACGGGTCAAGGAGATAGCCGGCCGCCCGGTCCCGAGGGCGAGGGTGATGACATCATCGGGCGCTGGGAGCGTTGGGAAATCACGTTCAACGCACGAGGGCGCTCGGATTACGCCAAACAGCTCGATTTCTACAAAATTGAGTTGGCAGCCTTCGGCGGCGGAACGGCCGATATCATCGACGTCGCAAACAACCTTTCCACCTCACCTCGCAAGCGAGTCATCAACGACCCCGAGAGTGAGAAACGGCTTTACTTCTCCTGGAAACTATCGAATCCACTGCTCCGATTTGACCAGCAATTGTTGTCTCAAGCGGGGATCGCGTTCTCGGGTCGAAACGTGATTCGGTTCATCCCACCCGAACTCGAGAACCGTCTCGCTCAAATGGAAAAGGCCTACACGGAATCCAAAGGCAAAGAGTTTCCAGGCGACATCGCCAAGACGGTCTTTGAAAGCACGGCATCGGACAACGGCTACGATTTCAACATCGTCAGTCAACGTTATCGCCCGGGCCGATGACGTCTAACTATCGTTTACCCTACTTCTTGAACTCATCACTCAACTCCATCTCGGAACCGTAACGAATGTCTCAGCTGTTTGCATATTCCCTGTTCAACATGATTGCCGATGCGACCTACCTCGCGTTAGCCGCCGTCGCGTTGTGGGGACTGTATTGCATCGTTGTCGTCTGGAACCGCGTCAATCAAAAACGCTTCAAGACGGAAGAGGAACAAGACCAGTTCATGGACGATGTCGAGCAGATGTTGCAGTCGAGTGACTTTGAAGGCACCGTCGACTACTGCGAAGGCGATACTCGGGCGCTCCCTCAAATCATCGAGCTCGCCGTCAGCCACCGAAACCTTGGTTTCAAGCGTGCTCGCAAGTTCATGATGGATCGCTTCCAACGCGACGTGATGAGCGACCTGGATTACCGACTCAGTTGGGTCAGCACGGTGATCAAGAGTGCTCCCATGATCGGTTTGTTCGGAACGGTTTTCGGGATGATGGGTGCGTTCCAAACACTCGCGACCGCCGAATCGGTCGAACCGAGCAAGTTGGCCGGTGACATTCGTGTCGCACTGGTGACCACCGCCAGCGGATTGGCGATTGCGATTCCACTGATGATCCTGGTCGCCAACGTGAACATCAAGATCGCCAAGATGGAAGACCTCGTCGGATCAGGGCTCAGCCGTTTCATGGACGCCTTCAAGTCCGGGCTCGATCGCTCCGGAGGACGGTAGTCGGTCATGAGTGATGCTTTTGATGACGACGCGGATGATGATTTTGAGTTGCCGCGAAAGAAACGCGACGACGACGAGATGGATATCACCCCGATGATTGATATCACGTTCTTGTTACTCATCTTCTTCGTCGTGTGTTCCAAGATGGATCCGACGCAGATGGGCAAGATTCCCGAAGCCCAAAACGGGCTCGCGATCAGTGCCAAGCAGTCGGCGGTGATCTTTATCGAGCCACTGAACAAAGAAAAAGTCGTCGTCAAACGCTACGACGGGACGGAGTTCAGTAGCGATGAAGCGACCCAGGCGGCCGAGATCGTCGAGTACGTGTCCAAGGAATTGAAAAGCACGATCGGCGAAGAAAAGAACCATGTCATGATCATGGGCGACGGGGAGGTCTCCGTCGGAGAAGTGACTCGCATTCAAAAGATCATTGGAGACGAATTCACTGATCTGGAATCAACATTTATCGCCGTGAAAGAGAAATAAGCCAAGCAGATGCCAATCTCTGTAACTTGTCTTCAGTGCGGTGCCATCAACAAAGTCAACGAGTCGTTGGCCGGCAGACGCGTTCGTTGCCCCGAATGCGACACCGTCAATCACGTTCCCGAACTCGATTTCGGAAGTGGTCCACCGCCACTGCCCGGTGCCGACGATGAGGTTTCGGTCGAAGCCGTCGAAGTCGAAGCGGTGGAGGTCGCTGCCGTCGAAGCCGAGGCGATCCCGGTCGAAGTGGAAGCGCACACGGAGCCGGTTTCATCCGGTGATTTGGAGCGTTCAGAAGATTTGATCCAGGACGACGATGATGACGACGACTTCGCCGATGAATTCAAACGCAAGAAGCGTGAAGAAGAAGAACTGGATATGACGCCGATGGTGGACGTCACGTTCCTACTCTTGATTTTCTTCATGGTCACGGCCGCATTCAGTCTGCAAAAGTCGATTGAAATGCCTCGTCAGCAGTCCGATGCACCAAGTACAAATTCCGTTGATGACCCGCCCGAAGAACTCGACCAGATCGAAGTTCAGGTGGATGAGTTCGGTTCGTTCCTCGTCCTTGCCGCAGATTGGCAAGATGAGACGCCCGGAAAACAGAATCTGATCACGGCACTCAAGCGTGCTCGTGCGGACATGAATGCGAAGCTGGTCATCAAAGTTCACGAGTTGTGCAAACTTCAGTACTTGGTTGACGCCATGGACGCGGGAACCATCGCGGGGTTTGCCGAAACGCAAGTCACGCAGGTCGAGGAGTTCTGACGGCGTTTGTCGTCCGAATACTTCTTGGCAAGTCACTGTGAAGAAAACGATCAAGTCGTTTTGAAACCAATCCATTGGCGGGTTTTCGTCGGTTGTTTCACAGCGTGTGAAGCACTTGTTCCGCCGACTTTCATTCAATGAATCTTAGCCCTAACCTTTTTTCAATATGCTCGCTAACGAACTGATCGATCAACTGGAACGCCGCGGCCTTCTGGATCAAGAGATCATCGAAGCACTCCGTGAACAACTGGACCAAGGGGGCGCCCAAGTCACCCCGGAAGCCGTCGCAAAGTTGTTGGTCGACAACGGTCAGCTGACACGTTTTCAAGCGACCAAGTTGATCGGTGAACTCCGAAGCGGCGAATACGCCGAAGAGGTGGGCGAGGCGATCGACGAAGACCTGGCCGTGCTCGATGATTCGGCCGAAGTCGTCGCAGTCGAAGCGGTGGAGGCCGTTCCCGTCGAAGCCATCGTCGAAGACACCTTCGCCGAAGAGGTGGTCGCCGAAGCGGTTCCCGTCGAAGCGATTGCCGCCGAGGTTGCTCCGGATCGCCCCAAACGTCCCAGCAAGAAACAGCCGGACGAGAACCAATGGGACTCGTTCAAGGTTTACGGATTCCTGGGCATCATCGGGTTCCTGCTGCTGTCCGGAGGCTTGCTTTTCTTTGTCCTCAGCCGTGGCAACGCGGATGATCAGATCGAAATAGCGAATGGGCTTTATGACAATCAGAATTACACCGGTGCGCAGAAAAGTTACGAGAGCTTTTTGAAGGAGTTCGGCGATAGCAACGAACACAGTTCTCTCGCTCGGACTCGAATCACGATGGCCAGGCTCTACCGTGCCGAAGGAATGGCCGATGTCACCGTCGCCACCGAGCTGGCCGAAGAAGTTTTGCCGACGATCGAAGAGGAAGAGGGGCTGAACACGGAACGCGGTAACTTGGCGGCGCTCCTGGTCGACGTGGCCGAGAACATCGTCGGTGAGGCTTCCGAAAAGAGCGAGACAAAAGCCAAGGGAGAGTTGATCGCGTTGCTCGATGAGCAACTCGTACTCACGGAAAACCCCAACTACATGACCGGTGCAATGCGGACCACGCTGTCCGGCCGCCTGAAAAGCATCATGGAGGAGCGCGCACGCGTCCTCCGTGACATCGAACGTAACGAACGACTCGACGCGGCGGTGTCCGAGATGACTTCGTTGCTGGAAAACAGAGAAACCAAGGCTGCCTTCGACGTGCGTTTCGGTTTGCTGCGTGACTTTCCCGAACTGGGCGACAACGAGCGTTTGGTGAAATTGATCAATCGTGCCAGCGACATTCAAAAGGAACTGGTCGAATCGACCTCCAAGTTGCCGGAGTTGGTCGAGCCCGAAGCGGAAACAGCGATCAAGCCAATCGTATTGACCGCACGCAGCGGTCGTTCGGTTCCCGAACTGCAAGGCGAAGTCTTCTTCTTCCCCACCAAAGGAAGCGTGGTCGCGTTCAATGGTGAAGATGGAACACTGCTTTGGCGACGTTACGTCGGCAGTACGCTTGCCCATCGTCCAATGAGACTCGATGACGGGACGGCGGTTCTGTTGAGCGAGTCGGTCGGTTTGTCCATTCAACGCTGTGATGGTCGGACGGGCAAAGTCGATTGGCGAGTTCAAATCGGAGAACCCTTTAATCAACCAATCGTGAGCCGAGATGAAATCTACCTCACGACGAAATCGGGGCGCGTCTATTCCATCGATGCGGCGACGGGAGATGCGAGATGGGCACAACAGATTCCGCAAACGCTGGATGTTAGCCCCGGAATCGATGCTCGCGCGGGAGTCTGTTACCAACCCGGCGATCACAGCAACTTGTATTTGCTCAGTCGCGGCGACGGCAGCAGCATTGAGAGCTACTACATTGGTCACGGCAGTGGGACGATCGCTGTTCCCCCGACACCGCTGCTTGAACACGTCTTTGTGATTGAAAACAAAGGTCCCGAGTACTGCTTGGTACACATCTTGGGCGTGGACAAGCAGGGATTGAACATTCGCAAGACTCAAGACCCCGTGCGAATGGAAGGCAACGTCGTGGTGCCTCCGATCGTCTCGGAAAGTCGCCGGATGGTGGTGCTGACGGATCTTGGTGAGATCGCGGCGTTTGACGTCGAAGTCACGAGCGAGAGCGAGAAGGTAACCATCGCCGCGAGACAACTCGCGTCTTACTCCAAGCCGACTCGGACGGAAATGACCGTCGGGCGAAGCCAGATTTGGACCACGGGGTCGCGAATCGGCCGGTACGAAATCAGCCGCGGGCGAATTGTTCCCGACTGGTTCAAGAATGAAGGCGACTCGTTCGTCGGGACGCCACTCGCCATCGGCGATGCACTCGTGCATGCGAGGCAACTCCGGGGTACCTCCGGCATTCGCGTTTCCGCCGTCGATCCAAAGAGCGGCGAAGAGTTCTGGCGAAACGACATTGGCGCCCCCGTGGTGATGTTACGTCAAGCAGAAGGCGGCATTCACGCACTCACCAGCCAGGCGGCGCTCTTCGAGTTGGATCGCTCGGCGATCAGCAGCGGGGCCACGCGTGCTCCGATCGAGAACGCGGGATCGGTCGGCGTCATCATGCGCTTCGAAGATCCAATGTCCATTGATGAGAAGCGAGCCGTCTTGGTCAACAAGGCCGGCGACGATGGCAACCAACAAATCGCGGTCTACGATCCGACACGGCGAAGCGAAAAAATTCGCTTGGTGGCATTGAACCTCGCATCGGGCCATCCGACGGGACGAGGATTGGTTGCCGGCGGAGGCTTGTTCCTGCCGCTGGACAACGGTCGTGCCGTCGTCTTGAATTACCAAACCGGACAACAGTTCGGCAGCCCGTTTCAACCGGTCAGCAATCCGGTCGGGAAAGTCGACTGGACCAACGCCGTACGGCTTCCCGACGATGAAGGCCAAGTCGTCTTGGCCGACAGCCGCAACGGTCTGTACCGGTTGCGTGTCGGCGACCGAATCAATCAACTCGCTAAAACCATGTTGGAGTCACCGACGTTGGGACGGCTTGCGGGCGTCGGAACAACGGTCATGGCAGCCACAAGCGGTCCCGCATCCGACTTCGTCATCGGGCGGAACATCACCACGCTGAAAGAGCAATTCAAGTTGCTGCTCGATGGCCGTGTGATTTGGGGGCCCGCCCCGGCCGGTGACGTCGGGCTGATTCTGACCGATGACAAAGTCCTCCGTGGAATCGATACGAGCGGAAAGCAGTCCTTCGCCGTCTCGGTGCCCGAAGGCTTGCCCGTCGGTGATCCGGTCTTGCACGATGGCAAATTGATCGTCGTTTCGGATTCCGGCTGGGTGGTCGTGTTCGATCCGGTCACGGGTGAAAGGCTGGGGTTAACCGAACTCGGGCAACCCTTTTCCGCGGCACCGATGGTGCTGCAAAACCGCTTGCTCGTGCCCGGCGAAGAAGGTGTCGTCTATGTGCTCGATATTCCAACGGGGGCGAACCAATGAACCGATTCTTAGCTCACATGATCGGCGGTTGCGTGATCGTACTCGGCCTTTCGCTTAGCGCCAGTGCTCAGTTGGCAACGTACGGTGATACCGGACGACCCGAAGACCCGGGACTGGGGCTTCTGCAAGAAGATCCCCACGACATTATCTTCTTCACGCAAAAGTCAGGCGGCGGTTGGGTCAAAGCAAGGCTGTTACCGATGCGTTCGATGCCGACGTCTTTGGCGGGAACACTTCGTTTTTCCATCCTCGGAATTGAGGCGAAAGAGTTTATCGCGAAATGGGGCGATATCGAATCGATCGACTTCTGGGAGAAGCGTCTGGAACGTGAGACGGCGGACCGCATCGCGGCCTCCAATTTCTCGGGAGCGTATCCGTTCTTGTCCGTTCTCATTCGTGACTATCCCCGGCGCGATGGACTCAAGGAACTTCGCTCGGAGTTCTTATGGCGAAACGCGATTCAGCGAGCCTCCGGAAAGCAACGTGCCGAATCTTTGGCAATGCTGGAGGAACTGCATCGCTATGACCCGAATTACAAACGCACCAGCGTCTTAAAAGCAATCAGTGCGACCACCAGTTCGTTGATGCAAGCGATGGTCGACGACGGTGACTTGGACACCGCACAGAAACTGCTGTCGCGGCTGAAAAGGGACTACTCCAACTTCAACTTGGATGCCGTCGAGAAGTGGGATGGTGAGTTCCTGCGGATGGCAATGGAAAAACGCGAATTGGCGTTGGCCGCGGTCAAACGCAAGGACTTTCGCATCGCGCGAACACTCGCACGAGAGAGTTTGTATCTCAAGCCTGACATCCAAGGCGGTGAGGAGTTGGTCAAGAAGATCGCCGAGACTTACCCGCTGGTGACCGTTGGAGTCCTGCAGTCGTCGCGAAGCTACAACCCCGTCCGGTTGGACAACTGGGGCACTCGTAGAACCGGGCGCCTGTTGTACCGAAACCTGTTCGAAATCCAGGGGGCTGCCCCGGAGGGTGGCGACTACGACTTTCTCTTCGGAGACATCGAAACCACTCCGGATCGCTTGGGGCTGGACTTGGTTGTTGAAACCTCCCGATTGCCTCCTCCGCTGAACAGGATCGAAGTCGACTATTTGGCCGATCAGCTCGCGCTCCGAGCGACGCCCGGATCCGACGTCTACTTTTCACCTTGGGCGGCTTCTGTCACCGGCATCGGGCTGGATGGTCCTCGGCGGGTGCAGTGCGTTCTTCGTCGCCCGCACGTCTTGCCCTCATGTCTCTTGCAATTGAACGTCGATGCAAGCTGGTTCGGTGGTGAAAAGGGGGGTGCGACGGGCGACTACAAATTGGCGGAGGTTACCGAGGACGAGTCGCGATTTGTGCTCACCGATTTCGCACGGCAAACCAACCAGAACAAAAGCAAGCCACGCGAGATCATTGAAGTGCGATGCACCAGTGGTAGCGAGGCGGTCTCCAAGCTCGTCAGCGGTGAAGTCGATGTGCTCGACCAACTCTTCCCCGCAGATGCGGTTCGCTTGAAAGGCCAACGTGGCATCAAAGTCGCACAGTACCAACTGCCAACGATCCACATGTTGGTGCCTTGCTCGGATCACGAGTTCTTGCAAGACAAGAATTTTCGTCGCGCGTTACTGTACGGCATCAACCGCGAAGACATCTTGCAAGGCGAGTTACTTGAGAACCGCGAAACGCCCGGCTGCAAAGTCCTCTCCGGACCGTTCCCCGCCGGCATCGATCTGGATGATCCCTTGGGTTACGCCTACGACGCCAGCATTTTACCGCGCCGGTTCGAACCCAGCCTCGCAAAGCTCTTGGTGCTGCTGAGCAAGAACCTCAAAGCCGCCGAGGCGGAACGAAAGGAGCTGCCGCCACCAAAGGTGCGTCCGTTACGCCTCGCGTTTCCTGCCGACAACCTTTCACGTGTTGCCTGTGAAGCGATCCGCAGCCAATGGCAACTGCTAGACCTGGAAGTCGAATTGGTGCAGCTGCCGGTCGGACGTAGTTTTCCGGATCCGGATACGGCCGATATCTGCTACGTGTCGGCGGCGATTTGGGAACCCATCATCGATGCACGACGGTTATTGGGTCCAGACGGTTTGGCCGCTTGCCAAGATCAGTTGGTCGGCCTGGGATTGCGACGTTTGGAAGAGGCCAAGAACTGGCGTGAGCTGCGCGAACGGTTGCTGACTCTTCACTCCATCGTGCACCACGAATTACCAGTCTTGCCGTTGTGGCAAATGATCGATTCCTACGCCTATCGAGAAAACTTGATCGGCATGGGCAACAACATTGTTTCGCTGTACCAAAATGCGGTGAACTGGAGGCTCAACTTTTGATCATGCAATCCACGATCCACAACTCAGATACCAACTCGCGACGGTTCCACCAAGGCTTTTCTCGATTCCATGGCCTTGTGACGACGATGTTCCTGATCGGCGCTGCGCTGCTCGGTTGGGCCGACCACGTCGTCGCACAGAGTGCTTCTGATTCATCCGAAGAGGTCGTTGAAGAGGATCCCTGGGATTACTCACCGTACCGCGTCTTGATTTGGGTTGCTTCGAGAGACAGCACCGTCGACGCCGATACCTTGCGTGAGCCTTTGTCGAACTATTTGGATCGAGATTTTTATTCGATCTGGCGGACGACAATTGCCGATGCGCCGCCGCCCGTGGTGACGGCCGCGTTTCGATCGATGGATAATTTGACCTACGATTCGATTACCGCATCGGATCCCGTGATCGCTGTGAAGAACGATCACGAAAACGCCATCCGTATTGCTTCGGTCGAGAACTTTCCGGAGTACGTCGGCGGCGTGTTGACCACCCGTGGTCTCCAAACCGATGTGCTCCGACGTGCGGCTGAAAAGGGCGACGCGACGCTCCGTGGTGCGGCGGATAAATTTCAGCCGATCGATGGCGATGCCGTTGCCCTGGCAAGCAAATGGAGCGAAGCCGGTACCGAGGCCCTGTTGGTCAATCGTGGCCAAGCGGGCGCGTTCCAAAAGCCGAAAGCAAAAGTCATCGTGCTTCCGGTCACCGAGTTGGTGTCCTCGGCGGTTGAAGAGTATGACAAGATTTTCGTGGTCCGAATTTCCAACGATGCCTCCGGAAAACGCGTCGAAGCGGCGGAAATGGAAACGCTGATGCGTTCCTTCGGCGAATCAAAGTCGGCGCCTTTCTATTCGGGATCGGATTTGCCAAACGTCGTCGGGTTCTGTGTCACGCAGGCGTTCTCTCCGATGCTGCGAATCGACGATGCGGGGATGAAAAATGCCGTTGGCATGCTTCGGGCCGGGAACTTGATCATGGACGAGGAGTCGCCCGCGAACATTCCCGTCGGTGCGGCACTGCAACCGATGGTGCGCAAGAATGATCGAAATGGAAGGCCCATCCTGATCGGAGCGCTTGATTGGGCACACCTCATCGCGACCGAGCGCAAGGGTGCTAATGTGAGCATGGACCTTTACGCCGGAATGGCCGGTGGTCTCCAGGGGCGAAAGAACAAACGCACCTTCAAAATGGCACGAATGCAACGGCCAAAGTACGAATCGACGCTTCTCAGGCTTCACGCAAAGGGCCGCGAGGATCGTCCGCTCATCGGCTACGAACTCTACGAACGCGAACTGAAGAGCAAGTCGATGACCTTCGTCGGGCGAACCGATTGGAACGGACGGTTGGAAATCGAAAAGAGTGATCAGCCGATGCGGTTGTTGTACGTCAAGAATGGTGGCGCCGTTCTCGCGCGACTGCCGATCGTTCCCGGTTTGACCACCATGGAAGTCGCCGACTTGAGTGGCGATGACATGCGTCTGCAGGCGGAAGCCTACGTTCGGGGCGTGCAGAACGCGATCATCGACTTGGTCGCGATCCGAAAGTTGCTCGCGGCGCGAATTCGCTTGCGGCTCAAGAAAGGTCAGATGGAGCAGGCCGAAGAGTTGCTCAATGCACTTCAGAAGCAACCGACCAATGAAGAACTCGCCGATGACATGGGCAAGAAGCAGGGCATGTTCCTAAAGGAGATCGGTCGCAATGCGAACCAGCGCCGCAAAGTCGACCTGATGTTTAAAGAAACACGCGAAATGCTGGGCAAGCAGATTAACCCGACGGTCATCCGTGAGCTCGAAGCCGATCTTCGTCGTGCACGTGAAAACGGAGGCGTCTTACCCGACGACGATTCGTAATCGCAATTCGGAGTCCGCGCGTAAACCGTCTCTCCCAAGCGAGAGAACTCGGTGACTGACTTTCTCCCTCCGGGAGAAACGACGCGCTAACACGTCAAAGAGGGTCACGCGAGTCAACGCGTAAACCGTCTCTCCGGTCGCAAAGCGACCGCTCTCCCACGGTGAGAGAAGTTGAGCGGCAAATTTCGGGAATGTGAACTGTCAGAACGGCTATACTGATGGGGCTGCCCATCCCGCCTTGACCTCCCTCCGCCATGACTCGACACCCCTTCTCGTGCGCGTTCTCCTTCGTTGCGATTGCGTGCATGTCATCGGCCATTGCCCTGGCTAAACCGTCTGACTCGGCCCAAGAAGTGGCTGCGGTCCTAAGACAGCACTGCGTCAAATGCCACGCGGCCGAGAGCGACTCCGGTATCGAACTCGTTGACATCGCCGATGAGAACACGACACATCGGGATCTCATCGAGCACGCGGAATTGGTCAGCCAAGTCATCGACGTCCTTGATTTGCACGCGATGCCACCCGAAGAGGAACCCGAACTCGGGGATCAAGACCGAGCCAGAGTGATTTCCGCACTCAAGTCGGTGTTAGCGGGTGATCAAGGAAACCGGCCGCGTTTTCGACGGACACCGATTCGCCGGATGAATCGATTTCAATACAACAATGCGGTCGATGACCTGTTCGATCTCCGCTGTATCGTCTTCACGTTGCCCGAGCGGATGATGCGAGAGCACAGAGGTTATTTCAAACCTGCAACGGGCAAGATGGCCGACGTGGTCAGCGTCGGCAGTCGGCCCCTTGGCAAATCCCAGATGATCGAACCGCGGCTTGCAGGTGTCGCCGCGTTTCCGCAAGACTTGCGAGCGGAACATGGATTTGACAACCGCGGCGATCACCTATCGCTCTCGCCTCTGTTAATGGAGTCGTTCTTGAAACTGGGAGACTCCATCACGCAAAGTCCCGACTTTACTCGCCGCAACGTCGGGATTTGGGATGCATTTTTTGCGCCGCCAAGCGATCCTCAGGATCTGGTGGCCGAAGTGCGAGATCGATTGCGTCCCTTCCTCACACGCGCGTTCCGACGTCCGGTTTCTCAAGCAACGCTAGACCGATACACGCAGTTCGTCACGTCGCAGATCGATTCCGGCGTGGACTTCACGTCGGGCATGAAATCGGTCGCCGCCGCTGCGATCGCATCACCCAAGTTCTTGTATCTCTTCGATCAGCCCGGATCCAATACGGAGGCCCATTCGGATGCGTCGGAACCGGTCGATGACTTTGAACTCGCCGCTCGGCTTTCGTTCTTCTTGTGGGGAGGACCACCCGACGAAGAACTGCTTCGCGTTGCGGAGGATTCTCGTTTATCGCAGCCGGAAACGCTCCGTCATCAAATCAACCGGATGCTTCGTAGTCACAAGCTGAAACGTTTTTGCGATAGTTTCCCGTCACAGTGGCTACAGCTGGACCGGATCGTGTCTTCGGTTCCCGATCGTGAAAAGTATCCGGATTTCTACTTTTCCAAGTACCGCGACAGCATGCACATGATGCTCGAACCCTTGCTGTTGTTTGAGACGGTCCTGATCGAAAACCGCCCGATTACGGATTTGATTGATCCCGGGTTCTCCTATCGAACGGTTCGGCTTGAGAAGGCGTATGGCTCGCTTGCGAGTTCACCCGAAGCGGTGAAACGGAAAGCAGGCAACGAAGTCACCGTGCTTCCGTTCAAGCGTGTGCCGATCACCGATCGCCGGTCGGGCGGCATCATTACGAACGCCGCCGTGATGACGATGACCTCCGGTCCCGAGCGGACGCAGCCCATTACACGCGGTGCCTGGATTGCCACGGTGATCTTCAACAATCCGCCTGAGCCACCGCCGGCGGATGTACCGCCGCTGGATGAAAAACCTTCCGAGGACGAAGCCAACCTGACGCTTCGCGAGCGATTGTCCAAGCACCGTGAAAGGTCGGATTGCAAAGGCTGCCACGAGCAGATTGATCCGCTCGGATTCGCACTCGAAAACTACGACGCGATCGGCAAGTGGCGGGACCAGTACGAAAATGGCCGTGAGGTCGACATGCAGGGCGAACTCTTTCGCCGCCACTCGTTCGAAAATGTCGTCGAGTTCAAAGACGCGGTCTTGGCCGAAAAGGATCGCTTTACACGGGGGCTGGCAGGGCATCTCCTGTCCTTCGCGCTGGGCCGTGAGCTCGGAGCCGCCGACCAACCGGCACTGGATCAAATCACGCAGAAAACCGCCGAAGATGGCTACCGAATGCAAACCCTTTTGCGACAGGTCATCTTCAGCGAACCCTTCCTTATGAAAACGCACGCGGCGGATTGAGCCATGAGCCTACAACCCAATCGAAGAACGTTCTTGCGAGGCCTTGGCGGCACGGCCTTGGCACTTCCATGGCTCGAAAGTGCCTGCGCGGGAATCGCCCAACCCGACATTCCACTTCGCATGGCACATTTTTACGTTCCGATCGGAGTCGTTCGGCGTGGCTTCTTCCCCGGCGAATCTAACGACAAGATTCCGAAGGGGAATCTCGGCAACGTCATGCGTTCGCTCGGAAAACAAAACCCGTTCTACAGCGTCAAACCGCTCACGAAGTTGACGCCGACGATGCAGCCGCTGGAGCCTTTTAAGCAAAAGATCAATCTGATCACCGGAATGGATCGCACGTTCCAGCAAGGAACCGATGTCCACGCGCAGTGTGCCTCGTGTTACCTGAGTAGTGCTGCTCCCTATACCATCGAGGGAACGGCGTGGCCCCTGAACCGCACACTGGATCATTTGGTCGCTGATCGTATTGGCACCCAAACCCCATTCTCGACCCTGGAATTCAGTTGCAACAGTCATCGCGATAACAAGGAATCCATCTACTTCGACAATATTTCGTGGTACGGCACCGGGCACCTTGCTCCGTCGATCCGTGATCCACGCAAGATGTACCATCGCCTTTTCTCGACCCGGGAAATCGATCGTTACAGAAATGTGACCAGTCTCGTCTTGGAAGACGCCGCGGAAATGAAGCGGTCACTCGGCTCTCATGACCAACAGAAATTCGCCGAGTACTTTGACTCCATCCGAACCATCGAAAAACAGATGGATCGATTGGAGAAGATGCGCGAGGAGTTGTCTCTCGTGGATTTCGATGAGCCACCGGAAGCGTACATGCCGCGAGGGGAATACATTCGATTGATGGGCGATCTGATGGTCGTCGCCCTGCAGGCCGGCCTGACGAATGTGACGACATTCATGGTCGGGCCTGAACGTTGGGATACGCCGTATAAGTTCGAGGGGCTCTTCGATAAGCCGCGGAGTCACCATCAGATGTCACACAATCAAACCAAGATGATTGACGACTTGTTGAAAGTCGATCTGTTTCACATGCAGCAGTTCGCGTACTTGGTCGACCGGCTGGATCGAATCGAAGAGGCCGACGGCTCCTCGTTGCTCGACAACATGCTGTTCACGTATGGTTCGGGTCTCGGGGATGGTTCCACGCACCAGTACAACGATTTGCCGATCATTGTTGCCGGAGGCGGAGACCGAGTGCGGACGGGGCAGCATATCAATCTGCCCGAGGGTACACCCCTGGCGAATCTCTGGCTGACCCAAGCCCAGTTGATGGGATTGGATCTCAAACGATTCGCCGACAGCACCGGCACCGTCACCCCCTTCGCACGAACTTGAGTTCATTCACGGCGGCGAGTGATGTTCGCCGCCGTGACTGCAATAAAGGGTTGATGATTCGACATTCGCGGATCATCGTTGCGGTGGTGCGACGTCGTGTAGCGTTGCTCCCTGGCTTTCGCTTAAGACCAAGATCGCGTAGCGAACGGCACCGGCCGCTTCGCCGGCACTGACGCTTTCGTAATCAAAGCGTCCTCGTCCATCGGTGTAGCCGTCTTTGTAGAAGCGTACATCGCCATCGCTGTAGCGGGCATAGACCTTCACATAGGCTCCCGCAACGGGACGACGCGTTTTGCTGTCCGTCGTTTGCAACTGACCGAATGCTTCGCTCACATACGTCGTCAGGTCGCCACCGTAATACAGCGTCGTACTTCGAGAAGCTCCGGCCACCGCTTCGACCAAGAGGGTCTTGCTGCGAAGAGACTCCGGTACCACGAAACGAGTCGTTCCGGTCTTGGATTCCGCAGTCACCACATCCGCTTTCGTCGGTTTGACCATCGCGATGCGCTGGAGATCGGCGCGGGCGAAGGGAGCCTTGCTGAACAACAACTCCAAATCCACTCCGTAGAAATTCAGTTCGATTTCATCGGCGTTTCGGTGGTCCAAACGCACTGTGTCGTCTTCCACCCTGGCGATGACTTCCGGCATTGCCGCCGAGCCATCGCGATTGGCGCGTTCTCGATCCGCGATGGCGAGGTCGGCGGCTTTGGTTGAAACCGGTCCCTCGTCGATCGCTTTCTTGCCGTCTTGGACGGATGCCAATTGCCCGACATCCATTAACTCAAATCGCTGGATGACTTGTGTCGCCATCGTTTCGAAACGCAAACGCCAGCGTGGAACGGGATGTGATGCGTAGCGTTTTGCGATCGCGAGCGCCGCTTCGTATTCGCCTCGGTGTAACCGCAGGTAACCATGCATGTACTCGTACTGCAACTTGGTGGACACCGTTTCGGAGTCGATTTGATCGAACGCCGCCATCGCCTCCTCGATTCGGTTTTGAATCAGCAAGTAATACGCGAGCGGAAGACGATCTTCATTGCTGACCGATGGTTGGTATCCCAATCGTTTGACAAAACCTTGGTACTGGGACAAGAACTTGTCGTTCAGAATCTCGTCTTCGTCTCCCAGGCGGTGGATGCGTGCGCGAACGAGGGGAGCGTACTCGAGGTGCTCGTAGTCGCCGCGTTCGATCGAGTTGACGTCCAGCAACGAGGAACGCAACACGGGACCCACACTGCCGATCAAGTCATCGCGGAGCGAGACAAAGTGCCTCATCGCTTTCACATCGCGATGATGAAAACCATATGCCCAAATGTCTGCCCGTGGCAATCGAGCACTTTCCAGTGTGTCGACCACCACCTCATAGACGTCTCGGTCACGAAGTCGGTGAAGGATCAAATCCCAGTCGATTTCGTGGACATTCGCATCGGCCAAGTATTTCTGAATGGTTGCCGCATCACCATCACGTGCAATCGCTTGCCAAGTGACGCCGGGATCGTCGAGCTGTTCGACGACTTCAAATGTTTTTTCATTTCCCCGAGCCATCAAGGTACCGTTTTGGGACACGGTCGCGGGATAGTGCGCGAACTTGCCGGTCGCGGGAAAGTAGAACTGGTACTTTGCGGAGGAGACGGCGAAAGGGGCCAGCTTGAGGGTCATGCTGTCGATGACTTGGCTGCCGGCCAGTGGCAAGCTGCCCGCTGGAATCTGCCAGAACAGCTCCACGGTCTGTTCTTTGGCGGTCGGATTGGAGAGCACGATTGTTCCGACGTAAGCCTGACCCGTTTCAAACTGACTGGGATCGCTGAGTGACGAGGGGTCTTTCTCATTGGCATCCGACGGGCGGAAAAGCTGACCGATCAAAATCGGTGAAGGCTCATCGCCTTTTTCAAGTGACATGAGCCGCTTGGTCACCAATGCGACGGAGTGTTCCGGCTTGTAAAGCGTCTCGGGACGCGAGGGCAGTCCGATTTGGCCGGACTCCATCGGCAAACCGCAGAAGGCGAGCGAGATGAGTGCGGCATGTCGATTATCCGCACTTTGTAGCAATGCTTCGGAAACCGCGATCGATGGAACACCTCCATCGCCACGCTCCCAGTCGGTGTTCGCCAAATCACGCCAAAAAGCGTTGATAGGAATCAGTTGATCGGCAGGGGCCCCGCCGACAACACGGACGCGATCGAAATGGCTTTCGGCCCATTGCTTGGTGGCATCCAAAGCTTGGTAGAACGCAAAGTTCCCTCCGCCACCGCCGCCCATGCCTCCCGCAAAACTACCGACGCGTCCACCGAGACGCCCCAGGCGGCTGACTTCTGCTCCAGCAGAAAGTTGCCGACTCTTCATCATTCGGCCGGCCTGAGCTCGAGACTCGGCTTTGGGCTCCTGAATGAGAGCACCGTCCATCATCATATCCATCGATTCCATCAACATGACTTTGTCGGCCGCCTCTGCAGGAGCTGCCAGGCCACCGAAGGCGATCGCACTTTCGACGAGGGCTCGTTGGCGAGCGAAATCCCGCTCGAGTGACTCGACGTAGTCCCCGAGATCTCGCCGCACAGTGTCGCGCATCGCCGGGACAGCCATCGCAAGCAACGCCCGTTCAGCAGCCGACAATTGTTGGTACCGCCAGAGCTGGGTGTAGTCCTCCACTGAATCGCCCAACAACCAATGATCGATGAATTGCTTTTCCTTCTTGTTTGCCAAGTACGGACGGATGACGCCATCAAAGAAGGCTCGGTCATGCACCCACAAGAACAGGTGCAGTTCGTGACACGCGAGTTCCGAGTAGTATTTTAGCTTTTGCTCCGTGGAGAACGCGTTCCAATTTCGTAGCACGGCGAATTCACCGAATCGCGAGTCACCGACGAGTGTTTGATACAACTCAAAGAGCGAGCCGACGTTCCCGTAGACTTGCAATTGGGCGGAACCCAGCGTGTCGAGATCCAGGGGCTTGTCGGGCCCAACGAGTACGACACCGCGATCAAAGGTGTAGGGTTTCTCGACGTCCAGCGTACTCGCCAGTCGCAGATCTTGTGTTTTCGTCGGATCGGATTCCCGCGTCAGGGTCTTTTGCAACACCGTGAGGGGACCGGTGACGACCAAACGTAAGAGTGGTAAACCGTCAATCAATTCCGGCGGCAGCGTGATCGTTCCGTCGTCGTCGGGGATCAATCCCGAAGCGAGCGTTCCCGCATCGACCAAGAAGTCGTAGTCCGAACCGATGGTTTTCGATTGACGAGCACTTTCGCGACTTCCATCGGCACGCATGCGTGGGGCGCGAGGTGCGCTGGATGCGATCGGAGCTTCGCCATCGGCAACCGTTTGGGAACTGTTGGATGTGGTTTCCGTTTCCCAAGGATTCAGGATCACCCCGGGTTGGGCAAGCATCACGCCAGGGTACTTGGCGGCATACTGACGCCTCAAGACGTACTCGTATTCGTCACCAAGTCGCAGGTCACTAATGTAGCCGCTGCGGTCAAGCGACAACTCGCGGCCTTGTAACCCTGGTATGCCCAGGTCCAATGCGTCCAGTGGATGTTGTGAACCAAAGTATCGAGAGGCGATCAGGTGAACACGTGCCAGATCGGTTTGTCCGCCGAGCCGGATGGTCAAGCTGCCATCCGCATTGAAGACAGTGTCCTGGATCGTCACGGGGGCAACGAAATTCTGTTCACGATGTCGAATAGCGCCGGCCAAAACGCCACCCAACCGAGGCCCATCGACGACGGAAACCAGTGTTCGGCGTGCCGTCATGCGATCGATCAATGCGTAGTCACCAGCCGGCATTTTGCTGGTGAGCAGGAATCCATCTCGCAGTCCCAATCGTCCCGACTGGTCGGATTGGATTTGATCAGACCGCAATTCGATCAATCGAAAGGCCTCGACGTTGTCGCGATCCAGCACCGGCAACCGAAGCGTTTCGCCGGCGGCCAAATGAATCGAAATGGGCCACGTTTGCCGGTCATTACGAAGGTCGGTCCGGTGTTGAGTTCCACCGGCAATGCCATATTGAACGTGCCGTACACCCTCGAGCGAGCCGAGGCGCACGAGGCCGCGTTCATCGGACTGCAGCGTCGTCGTCGGTTGGAGATCACCGAGTTCCATGTTGAATTGGCAACGGATCGTCGCCGCCGGAATGATTTCACCACTGCGGCCGCGGGTTTCGATCACGTACTGTTTGCCGTCGTGTGTAAGGAATGCATCGGCCGTTTGGTTGGTGCGGCGAATGCCCGCGAGTTCAACCGAGTCGGAGGCCGCGACCTCACGCTTGCGGCGGTCCGACAGACCCACCACATGTCCGGTCAGTTCAAAGGTCAACTTGGCGGTTCGCGCGGGTACGCGAAACTCGATCGCTAGCTCGTCGTCCTGAGTTAGTTTCAAGTCGCCAAACGTCTGGCTGACTTGAATGCCATCCAGATCGGTTGCCGTCACATGCAGCTGACCTTCTTCCACCATTCCCGGGTCGACGGGGGTGTCGCCGAGCGTCAGACGAGGTCGTACCAGGCACGTTGCTTGGCGGCCACTTTGCAGCAACGTTCGATCGACGAAGAATGCCGCCTTGAGCGAATACGATTCACCCGGCTGAACGAACAACAATCGTTTCGCGATCTTGCCATCCGAGACGATCGCGCGTCGGGTCAATGGCTTGTTGACCATCGGCAGCAAGATTTGACCGTTCTCGTTGGCGATGAATTCTTGGTTGCCCACATACAACTTGGCTCCAGCGACCGGCTGGCGATTTTCGTCCACCACCGTGAACCCCAAACCCCTGCCGGTGCGCGTCTGCACGGTTTCCAAATCACCCTTTCGAATGATGGCTCGTGTCCGCAACCCTTTGCCGACCAAGTCAACAATCCAAACGCCTCGTCCCTGTGCCGGTTCGATTGCAATCCGCTCGCGATGCCGCACAACCGCAGGCCGGTCGTACTTCAATGTCTGTTCATACGTCGCGATCAGACCATCCAGCTCCACATCCGTGTCCAGCAACTTGTCATTGGTCCGGTAGTACGCCAACGAGTTCATTTCGTAGACACGGACGACCAGCTGATCCACGTTCTTGACATCCACCAATAGCTCGGCGGGTGCATCGGCGGCGAAGAAACGCGGGTTGTTGGGGGCGAACGTCAATTGAACTTGATCACGCAGTTCACGCCTTTCTTGCGGCGTCAGCATGTTGTAGTACGTCTGCTCGCCCTGGGTGCCCGCCATCAATTTGGTTCGTGCGAAGACGCGCCGGAGATAATCAGGCGCAATGAACCGTGCAAAATCAGATGTATCACGCGCGTCCCGAAGGAAGTGCTCCAGATAGGTGTCCACCAGCGGTTGCTCGTTCCCGATGGGCGGCAGCACTGCGATTTTTTCATAGTCGGCCGTCAGTGACACGCGGTTGCTTTGGCGGAGCAACAACGGATTGACGACCGGACTTTGACGTGGCAAGACGAGGTAACGGAGGAACAGCTCACGGTCCCATTTTCCGGTTTGCAGGTTTGCTTCTAACAAACGATAAGCTGCCGCTGCTTTGAGCGAGTTGTAGGCCGGCGTCAGTGTTCGCGTGTACGCCTCCAGTCGCTGCAGATACTCCAGACGTACGGAAGGTTGTTGAGCCAGGCTGGCGTCCTCCCCGGGACGGAGCATTCGAATTCGAGCGTTGACATAATCGTTGTCATCTCGAACGCTTGTGACCGCTTGTCCCACGCGTTCGATTTCTTCAAGCGTCAGGTAGCGATGGGCATTGAGATCTCCGAACCGCTGTTCCCGCTGCGGACGCGAACGGAGCTCTGCAATCACCAACTGATCCAATTGCCTCAGGTAGGCACCGTCGACGCGTTTGAGAAAATCCTTGAGTGAAATGCCGGCTGGCGTTTCACCGCGACGGTACATCTCGCTGGCCAGTTGCATCCCGAACGGTGAGAGGCGTTTGTTCGACCGAAGCGAATCGACGACCAAACGGTTTGCCGCAAGCAGTTCCTTTGCCACTTCGCTTTCAAATCGCCGGGTTCCCTTGCGTCCTGGCGCGCCATGCGATGTTTGAATACCCAAACGATCGACCAGATAGCGGACCGTTTGGTCCGGGGCGTTGTCGTACGTGAGCAATCGTTGTCGATCGAGCATCGATCGCATCAAGGAAGTCTGGCGTCCTTTGCGGACGGCTGACCAGTCTTTCAGAATCGCTTCGGCGCGATCGAGCTCGGACGTGTTTTGGTAGTGCAGGCAGTGGTAGAAGTAATAGTCATCGCTGCCGGGGATCAATTCCGACAAAAATGCGGCTCGGTTTTCGGCGAGCGCAAAACGTTCCATCAATCCGATCGGAGAAGCCATCAAATCCTTCGTGGAACCGAGGAAGATGCCGAGAAGCACGCTCAGGAGGAGACTGATCCGTATCGAGTGCCAGCTCCAGTTGCGACGGAGCGAGCGTGCTGGTCGGCCGGGGGAAGACCCTGTGTTGCTGATTATCATGACAGATTGCGTCTGCGAGGAGCGGTTCGCGAGAAAGTGCCGTGACGGAGCGGAAGCTCATCACCGGGAAGAAACCGGACGAGATCATCTAGCTTAGCCGCACGGCGGAACGATATGCACGACGATCGTCCCGTCGGATTCTTAGAAGAAATCCGCAAAAGAGAAGGCAATATCCGCCAGATCGTTTCCCAACGCCTGTCACCTGAGCGTGCACGTGGTTTGCCGCGGCAACCGGGACGCCCTCGAGGGGGCTCGAGGGGAACTAAGGTTGCCAGAAGATTTGGCCTCGGCAGGCAAAAAGCGACAACCAGATTTAACGTTGGGGTCGCGTTTGACGAAGCGCTAGTGGACACGTTGGCCCGGAAGGGCGCCCGAGTCGGGGCTGAGCAAGAACACGTCCTCACCGCCGGGCCCGGAAGCGCAGACCATGCCTTCGCTCAACCCAAATCGCATTTTGCGAGCTTTCAGGTTCGCGACCATCACCACCAGTCGACCGACCAGGTCTTCCGGTTGGTACGCCGCTTTGATTCCCGCGAAGACTTGGCGTGTTTCATCGCCGCCCAAACCCAGCTTGAGCTTCAACAACTTGTTGGCCTCGGGGACTTGTTCGGCTTCGATCACACGAGCAACACGCAAGTCCACTTTGACGAAGTCATCAATGGTGATTTCTTCGGCCATCGGTTCGTCGATCAGCGGTTGTGGCGAGTCGTCAAACGTGGGCTGATTTGCGGCTGCTGCTTCCGCTTCGGCGGCTTCTTTACTGTCTTCGATCATCTTCTCAAGATTCTCCGGTTGAAGGCGTTCCATCATGCGAGTGAATTTTGCAACGGGTGTTCCCAGCAGTGGCGTCTGACTTTGACTCCACGACGTGAGCGGTTCACCCAGTAAGGCCGCGCACTTGTCGGCAAGTGACGGCAGCACAGGTTCCAAGTAGATTGCGAGCTGCCGAAAGAGATTGAGCGCGACGGTGACGACCTCTCGAAGTTCGTCCTGTCGCGTTTCGTCCTTTTTCATCTCCCAAGGCTTGGCGTGTTCGACGAACGGGTTGGCCGCATCGGCAAGTTCCATGATCAATCGCATCGCACGGCTGAAGTCGCAGGCCTCATAGGCGTCTGCAATCTTCTCGCCCGCTTCCGCCGCCTTTTGAAACAAGCCTCCGTCATCGGGATAGGTTTCAGCCAATCCAGTCAGCTTCGCGAACTTGCCGACACGACTGGCCAAGTTAACAACTTTGCCGACCAGATCACTGTTGACTTTCTCGACGAACTCTTCGATGCCCAAGTCGAGATCTTCGACGCGTGGTGTCAACTTGGTCGCGTAGAAGTAACGCAGGAAGTCCGGATCGGCGTGCTTCAAATACGTTTCGGCGGAGATCAGTGTGCCGACCGATTTAGACATCTTGATGCCACCCACATTCAAAAAACCATGAATGTGGACTTTGGTCGGCAACTGGAATCCCGCGACATGCAACATGCCCGGCCAAAACAACGTGTGGAAATACTGGATGTCTTTTCCGATGAAGTGATGGATTTCCGTTTGCTCACTGCGCCACCAATCATCAAGGGATTCACCGTTGGCTTTGCACCACTCGGCCGTACTGCCGATGTACCCGATCGGTGCATCGAACCAGACGTACCAGTAGTTGCCAGGTGAATCCGGAATTTCAAAACCAAAGTACGGCGCGGGACGGCTGATGTCCCAGTCCTTGAGCGGTTGATCGTCGGCAAGGAAATAGCCTTTGAGATAGTTCGCAGTTTCGCTTTGCAACGCACCCGACTGGTCGACCCATTCACTCAAGAACCCGCGCAGCTTTTCCAATTGGACGAACAAGTGAACGGCTTCACGGATCTCCGGAGTCGCTCCACTGAGCGTGCTGCGAGGGTTGATCAATTCGGTCGCCGAGTAGGTTGCCCCGCAAACGCAGTTGTCACCCGGCTGATCTTCGCGGCCGCAAGTCGGGCAGGTGCCGCGGACAAAACGATCGGCCAGGAACGACTGAGCCTCGGGATCAAACAGTTGTTTCACGGGACGCTCGTCGATCAAGTCCGCTTGACGCAGACTGGTCCAAATCGCGTTGCACTGCTCACGATTGGCTTCGCTATTGGTGCTGCCGTAGTGATCGAATCGGATGTGGAATCCGTCGAAATCGCGCTGATGGTTTTCGCTCATCTCGGCGATCAGCTCTTCTTCGCTCCGGCCCTCCTTGCGGGCTCGAATCATGATTGCGGTGCCGTGAGTGTCATCGGCGCAGATATACGTGCAGCGGTTGCCCCGGAGTTTTTGAAATCGCACCCAAATGTCCGTCTGGATGTACTCCACCAGGTGCCCGATGTGGATCGGGCCATTGGCGTAGGGCAGCGCGCTGGTGACCAGAATTCGTCGCGTCATATCAGGTGGGGAGGGCGATGTGGGTTTGGAGTCAGCGAACGCCAAGCGAACAACAGGGTTGGCAGCCGCCGTGACGAGTCGGATTGTAGCGACCGTCGTGAAACACGAAATCCCGAGTGTTTCACACTGTTTCCCATGGACGTCACCCGACTTGGGGTTGTTGCGATTCTCAGCTTTTCCGACAGTTCATCCGGAAACAGCTCAAGTCCGGGATTCCGCCAGGTTTTCAGGATCTGGTCGGACACAGCCCGCGCCTGCGTCACGGCAGGTGGCTCGCTACCGCGACGTTCTGTTTCCCAATCGAATGGATTCGATTGATACTATTCGCATTCGTCAGGGAGAGACAGCGTGAACCGATTCATGTTCGGCCCAAAAGGCCCGGTGGAACTGTTTGCCTGCTTGGCTGTGGTCGTGACCATGGTTGCGGGGGCAAATACATCTGACGCCGAATCCCCCGTCTTGATCGCTTTCAAATCGGACCATTGTGGGCACTGCGTCGCAATGGCTCCGGTAATCGAGAACCTGGCGTTACAGGGCACTCCGGTTCGCACCGTGAACGTGGATCAAGAACCCGATTTCGCGAGGCGTCATGGAGTTCGCCAAGTCCCCACCTTCGTCGTTTGGTCTGCGGGCAAAGAAGTCACCCGCCTCGTCGGTGCTCAATCTGCAGCATCGATTCGCAATGCAATGGCACTCGGGGCTTCCGGACCCTTGATCGCCACTGACACCTCCTTCAACGCACCAGCGGCACCCGAGACACGGCTCGCTCCGATTGCGGCCGCCGGCGTTACCGCTCAGCGAAATCTGCCTTCGATCCGATCGACGGGCGAGCCTCTACCGAGTGAAGCGGTGGGACATGCCATCGAACGAGCTCGCGCGGCAACCGTTCGCTTGCGCGTTCATGATGGAAACGGATTTGGCGTTGGCACAGGAACCATCATCGATCGGCATGGAGAGGAATCATTGGTGCTGACCTGTGGCCACCTCTTTCGCGAAACCAAACGACAAGCACGCATCGAAGTCGACCTCTTCTACGGCGGGGAGATTCGTACCGTCCCAGGACAAGTCATCGACTACGACGCCGATGAGCGTGATATCGCACTGGTGGTGATCCGACCTCAAGTCGACATTGGACCCGTCAAAGTGCTACCAAGCGGACAACGCCCCACATCCGGACAATCCGTGTTCAGCTTCGGCTGTGATCACGGGGACGATCCCTCGCGTCGCGACACTCGGTTGACCGGGATCAACAAGTACAACCAACACGTTGGCGCGTCGAACTTAGAAATCGCCGGCGCCCCCGTCGATGGCCGCAGTGGTGGCGGGTTGTTTGACAATCTTGGCCGACTGATCGGCGTATGCAATGCAGCCGACTACAAAGGCGATGTGGGGATCTACACCGGTCCCGGAAGCGTGTATTGGCAACTGGATCGAGTCAAGCTGGCGCACCTTTACCAATCAACAGACAGCGTGAATGAACCGGCCTCGCAGATAGCGGCGGCGCCTCAAGAACAAAAGGTCACCGTGATCGTCCAGGACCTCGCGGCCCCGGGAAAGCAACGCGTCATGGAGCTTCACCAGCCAAGCCCCGAACTCATGCAAATGATCGAACGTCAATCGACCATCAATCGATTCTAAAAGTAGGATCAGGCTTCCAGCCTGTCTGTCCCGTTGCTGACTGTATCAACGATGCTCACGACCATCCGCCCCATCGTGTTCAGAGTTGCCAAAACCCGGCTTCGATGCCGTCTTGGATAAAGACCGCGCAGGTTCCGTGACCGGGAAGCTGCATCGGGGGAACGGCGATGGTCGCTCCGGACTCGGAGGCAGCCTCGACCGCGGCCTTAATGTCTTTCACCAGCGTGTACGCCCGCGTAACAGTCTTCTCGGCTTCATGCATCGGCGCCCGGATTCCGATCATGCCACCGTCCTTCAATTTGGAGACTCGGGCTCCGCCGAGACTGGCGTCAGGATCTCCGAACGTCACACCGTGGACTGCCGAATGGAGCTTGCATGCGGCGTCAACGTCCTGGGTGACAACTTCGAGATAGTAAATTTGCATGGTGTTTCCGGAGTGGAGGCTGGTGTGGGTGATCGTGTCAATTTCGACTTCGTCGACCGACTCCGTGGTCTTACTCTCCTGTGTACATCCGATGACCGGCAACGCGATCAGGGTGACCGCAGCCGAAGTGAGGGCCTTTCTTCGAGAGACGGTGTGACTGGGGCAGGACATCGCAATCCTTCGGTCAAGAGCGTGATCGGCAAAGGGCTTGTTGGGTAACAGTATTGTCGAGTTTGGAAACGGTTTCAATGTTTGCCTCGAGCGTGCTTGTGCGTGATCGCCCGTCTCGCGAATGCCCGTTGCGCGATTGCATGGGGCGCGATTGCATGGAACGCGATTGCCTGAGGCGTTGTCGCGTTAGGACGCGAACGGCGAATCACCCGGCACCTAATTGCAGAGGACGACCGTCTCTTCCACGTTCTTGTCGACGTCCCGCATATTCTCATCCCAATCGAACTCAGAGGGTTCAAAACCAGGAGCGCTCATATCGATATGATCCCAGGAAGCTCCGTAGACCCGCGAACGATGGTGAATGAGCAGGGACTCGCCTTCCAGTTTCAGCACGCCCGTCCCGCTCATGAATGACTCACCGACACTTGGAATGGACAGCACTTCAATGACTAACTCACTCAACGGGCAGTCAGGGTCGTAGTCTTGTTCTTGTTGATCAATGCTGATTGTGAAGAGGCACTCATCGCCCCCACCATCCCATTTCATTTCAACCACTTTTCCGTCGGCCACGAGAGGACCATACATCTTCTTCACCTTGGACGTCAGTGATTTCGCCGGCATGCGATGTCTCCTTGTCGATTTGTTGATTAATGCGGTGTAACGCGTTGTGATCGATGGTTGACTGCCACTTTTGAGTCAACTTTAGATTGCCAAATAGAATGTGCATGCGGTGGTGCGGCGGCAAGACTCCAGAAAGCCGTTTCGCAAATTCGATGCCGTGCATCCGGTGCGCAATGCTAACACCAAAATGAGAGTAGGTGATCATCATGGAGGCCCGAAGTCCCGATCGCAAATACGGCCGCAGCACGAACGCTTCCAGATCCTCCGCAATGTTCTCGGGCAATCGAAGGATCGCTCCTAACTTGTCTTCGTTGGCCGTAAACCAATCATGGAGAGTTGGGACACGACTCGAGAGATCCTCCCGCAGGTGCTGGGCCACCACTTCGCGAGTCGGAACCTGCCGGCGTTGACGAGTCGTGACCGTCATTCCAAATATCTCCTCGCACAGCTCCATGCCAAAGAGATGGTGCAGGAGGCACCGATGCTTCGCGTCATAAATGAAGAGTTTGCTGGAATCGATGAATCGATGGATCTCAAGATAGTCCTCCGCGACGCCACCGAAATAGCTTGCAGAGGAGACGCTATGTTTCCACGCATTCATGAGGCTGCTTCAACGTTGCCAATATAGCTGGTGATCTCGTTCGAGTCGGGGAACCTGATTCTAACGAAAAATCCCCGGTCACTGTATTCGCCATCTCATGGGCAGCAGATCTTCGAGAGCACGATCAAGATTTTTCGGTCGAAACGCATACCCTGCGCGATGATCTGAATCGGACAGGCAGACGACGATGCCGAGCGCGGACGGCGTGATGCCGGGTTGTTCGGTTCGAAACTGGTTTACATCGACTGTGACAGGCCGAGAGCCCGATGCACCCGGATTCACCAAGCGTTGCAATTGCTCCCAGTGGTGTTTCCATGCTCTTGATTAACTAAGTGGGCTTTCGAGACTTATTGTGCTTCGTCCTTTCCTCACCAGATTGTATCGGGAAACTTCTGAGTGGTTGTTTTCTCTTCGGAGTCGATTATCGGCGAGCCGTGTTGACTGAGGGAAGCGATCCGCGACCAAAAACTTCGCAAGCGAGCATCCCCCCTCCGATCGCAACGCTCAATATACTCGATCGAAGGCTACTTGATTTTTGCCGCATGCCTCGATTCGGCGACAGAAGAGACAGCCTTCACCACTGCATCCTTGTCGCAACCGCACAGACTGGCGAAGCTAAAACCACCGATTTCGAGCAAGTGATATCCGCCGTCATCTGATCGGCAGACATCGAGAATCCAAACGGGATCGGGTTGATACCCTGATGGTCTGTCAGATGGAAATGACCGTTTCGGGTTGACCTGTTTTTATGGTTGCGTCGGTGGTTCGTTGAGCATAGGACCGACCATCGGATTTTTCTTCGATGGTAATGGTGTGATCTCCCTGTAACACGTTTCGCAGCTCGAAACGCCCGTCCACATCGGTCACGAACTTGCTGTTCGCTTGATGGCCGATCCAAAGACTGGGCGTGATTCCGGGCTGCCTTTTAAAGCGGATGCGGCAGCCTTCCACCGGCAAGCCTTGCTGGTCGACAACTCGTCCCAGGATGGTATCCCGGCCTCGAAGGACTTGCCAGTCTTTGACCCTCACGATTCCCGTGGCACCACTCTTCGCGCTATACCCGATCGATGGACGGAGGCTCTCGCCGGGTAGCGACAGCAACCCAACCGATAACTCTTTCTGCTTCGAAACCGGAAGCCGGTAGATTCCTCGGTCATCGGTTGTGACAAAGTCCATGTTGCTTTCGTTTCCTATGATTGTTGAGACATTTCCAATCTGTTCGCGAACCGCACGACTTTCACTGATTTGCAAGCGTGCTCCAGCAACCGGATTGCCTTCCACGGTCACACGGCCCTCCAGGATCGGAACTTGCGAGAGTTCCATGTTGATTTTTTGCCCGCTCGCGTCTGAGACTTTCATCCGTGATTTGTACCCGAGATCACCGATGATCAGATGGGCGTCGACCCAAGCGTAGCTGGACAGTCCACCTTTGGGCATGAGTTCTGCCGTGCCATTAACGTCAGTGATCACAACGGCTGATTTCTCGGTTGCCCAAGCACTCTCTTGAGTCGGGTCGTCTCGCAATCGGAGTTCGGCGTTTGCTGCCGGACGGCCATCAGGAAGGGACACGGAAATTTGGAAGGGTTTGACGCGGGCAACGATGATTGGTTCGTCAAACTCGAACGGCTTTCGGTCCGTCAAATCGACCGTCCGCGTGAGGAAACCAGCATGATCGTCTCCATAGGCTTCTCGAGGACTCGCCAATTGAAGATCCTCACGGCTGGATTGAAAGACTAGTTTGTGAACATCCGGTGATAGACGGAGGTGAAAGCGACCTTGGCGGTTCGATAGGCCAAGAACACCAGGGTCCTCGGAGGTGGGATCGATGCGAACTCCATCGAGTGGTTCTCCTGCATCATCCAGGATGATGCCTGATACCAAATATCCTCGTCTCAAGGTGACTTTAAAAGGCTGTTCGGCTTCGACCTTCGATAGCGCAACGTTGAGTCGCGACGGTAAGAAACTCAGATCTTTCTTTGACGTGACGAACAGGGAGATCGTCGGTTCAACTCCAAGTTCTCTCTTCTTCTGATAGCTTTGAAGGCTACTCGTTGGGACTCGAAACTCAGCCCATCCCGTGGGGTCCGTTGTGTAAATCCTCGTTCCGATAAATGAAAAGCACGCGCCGTTGACTGGATTTTCTTGATCATCAACCACTCGTCCGCGAACCATTAAACCGGGATCGGCAATAAACTCAGCGGGTGATTTCTGGATATTGAACGGGAGAGTTCGCGATTTTGCAAGATCGAGTGAGCCCTCACTTTGATCGAAAGACTGAATGGAACCAACAACTTTTGCCGAGTCTTCGTGGAAGAATTCCAGCGTGACCAACGAATGAGGAATTGATTTGAATCGGAACCTTCCGAGGTCGTCGGTTCTGATGCGAGGTGTGAGTCGACTGAATTGGAGATTCAATCGGTCGATGATTGGTTCGATTTCTTCGTCGATTCCCGTGAGTTCCCTAATTTGCACAAGAGCGTTGGGAAGTGGTTCACCCTCTGTCGATCGGAACACGCCTTCGATTGTTGAAGTTGGTTGTAGACGCAGTTGTAAACCAGCGAACTCTTGTCTTGTTTCCTTGTGTTTACTCTGGAGCGGAAGGAAGCCCAGCCCAAGTGATTCGTGCGCGACCATCAGATCGCCAAACCAGTCGTACAGTTTCAAAATCCGTGTACTCGGCAATTTAACTTCATCAAATCGAAAACGTCCCAACTCATCCGACACGGTCCTCGCAATCACATCATCCATCTGTGCCAGCTGTTCGTGCTCGTCGCTGCAGAGAAAGCTCTTGTGGTAGACCTCTTGGCGAATCCGGCCATCGCGGAGCAAAACGATCGCGCCGGGTACGGGCTTGCCGCTCGCGGAAACCACGGTTCCAGAAACGTCAATCGTTGTGGTTCGGTCCTCTGGCAAGTCTTTGAAGTTGGCGACGGGAGCACTGAGCACCAAGTGAAGCAGATCATTATCCTCCGTACCGATCGTTGCCAAGCTTGGCTTGAGCGGATGTTCAACCACCAACTCGTCTTCACGTGATGGTTTTTCCTGAGGTTGTGGCGCTGCGTCTGAGACTTGAAAATGAATCAGGCTGACGGCCGCGGCCACGGTGAGCACAGCGACGGCAAGGCGGGGGAAACGACGCTGCGTTTTTACCGGGTTCATCATCAGTTGCAATCGATGCTCTAGGTCATCGCTGGCTGCCATGGCAACCGCTGGGGTTAGTTGAGCCCGGGCGCAACAGCGAGCCACGATCGAGACCAAGCTTTCGGCATACGAAAGCGGCGTCAGTCCGATTCGATCTGACACTTCGATGACATCGCGATCGGTCGCCCATTCACGCGTTACAGAAAGCCGACGGGCTAGGAATCCACTGACGGGATGAAACCAATACACGGCATGATTCACCGCAGCCAACATGCGGAAACAGACATCCTTGCGTTTGACATGTGTGAGCTCGTGCAGCAAGGTGGCATCACGCTCTTCGCGACTCCAAGTTTCAAAGTCCAGGGGCAACAAGACAACAGGGCGTAGCATGCCACAAACCATCGGCATCTCAACGTCCACCGACCGATACAAATACGGCACTTGAACCAAACCCAAGAAACCGGCGAAATGCTCGGCGTCAGACTGAATGGATTCGCCCACGCGGATGGATTTTGCACGCAGGAGCCGTAAACGCATGATCGAATGGACTAGCCGGGCTAAGCAAACGAAGAGCCCAATCAAGTAGCCCCAAACCACCAGCGATGAGATGCTTGGTGCGGACCAACGCATCATCCGGAACGCGGCTGCGTTTTCTCGTATTGGCGGAGACGATTCCGCAACGATTGGAGCTGGTTGCTTCGATGTTCGAGCCTTTTGCGCAGCAGGCTGTGAAGCCTTCATCGTCTCGGTGACCATTGGTGTGCCGGCGAACTCGAATGCCTCGACGTTGCTCCGCATCGATGCGACGACGCGCGGCCCGGCCGAGCTTTCCGGTGCAAGCGTGATCGGCCAACCGATGCCGATGACCGTCACTGGGAGTAACAACAAAGAAAGGGTAATCGCTGCCAGCCAGACTCCGTGGGTGCGACTCGCGTCCTGTCGAGACAGTCGTCTTGAGAGACACCATGCGATCGCCGTGATCAGTGCAAGCTGGAGGCTTAGCAGGAGCAAACTTCCGAAGGTATGGCTGGCGAACCAGCGCAATATCGCCGCGGCGGACTCGCGAATCATGACTTTTCTCCCTTCGAATGCTCGCTCAACAATCTGCGAAGTCGCTTCACCTGCTCCGGCGAAAGTTTGGTTTTGGGGTCAGCCAAGTGAGTCGCCAATGCGTCTTCGACGGACCCGCGAAAGAAGACGTCGAGTACCTTGCGAAAGGCGACGGCGGCGGCATTCTTGCGAGGTACGGCCGGACGATAAATGAACGCGCGTCCGTCGCGGCGGTGCTTGACGGCGCCCTTGGTTTCGAGCGCACGCAATTGGGTGCGCACCGTTGCATTGGCGAGGTCTTCGTCGAGTGCAACGACCACGTCATTTGCCGTGCACTCTCCGAGTTGGTAGATGATCTCGAGAATCTCTCGCTCGCGGCGCGAGAGCTTGGAACGAAACATGGCGTCGGCCTCCCGTGATGACTGAAGTGTTTCTTTTTTAACACTTTGGCAGCGGGCGACAAGATCAATTCGTTAAATTTCTAACAGTTTAACTTAGCACGTTTACGGAAAACCGACGTTCAAGGGCCGCCTAAGCAAGCGTGTCGAAAGAACCGCGGCTAACGCCGGTGCGGCTTGTGTTTGGGGTGGTGGAAGCCTACGGAACCAACTTGCGACCGGAGGGAATCCGCCCGCGGAGCGTGCGGCGACGGGTGCAGTGGCAGGCCGCCTGCGGAGCATGCGGCGACGGTTGGGGAACCGAAGGATTGCCTGCCAGTGTGGAGCTTGCGGCGACGGGTGAAGCAGTTCTCAGCCTTCTTGGAGGGCGGCGGCGAGCTGTTCGTAGGTGCGGCCGGCGTCGATTTTGTTGCCTCGATTGTCCAAGGCAATTTGATAGAGATGTTGGCCGCACTCGGTCGGATACTCACCCGTCACACAGGCTTGACAGAGTTCCGAAGGCGGCAGGTCGATCGCTCTCGCGATTGCTTCGACGGGCAAGTAGCGCAGTGAATCGGCGCCCAGGTCATCGGCGAGCCTCTGCTGCGATGCTTCGGTCAATTCGCCATCGACACCAAAGTACTTGGGCGCGATCAATTGATCGATCGTACTCATGTCGATGCCGTAGAAGCACGGCGCGACGATGGGCGGGCATGCCACGCGAACGTGAATCTCTTTCGCGCCGCCGACTTCACGAATGCGGTCCAGCAAGACATTCATGGTCGTGCTGCGGACGATGGAGTCTTCGACCAAGATCACACGTTTGCCTTCCATGACTTCACGGAGCGGCGTGTATTTGGTGGCCGCCTTGGCTTTGCGCGCTCGTCCGCCCTCGATGAACGTTCGTCCCGCGTAACGATTTCGAATCAGTCCTTCGCGGCATGGAATCGAAAGTTTGTAGGCCATCGCATCGGCGGCGGCTTTGCTGGTGTCCGGCACGGGGACGATGATCGTGTCGGGGTCTTTCAGTGGGACACGCCCGTCGGCATGTTCGGCTTCGGCGAGCTCTTCCCCCAGGCGCGTTCGGCTGAGGTAAACGCTGCGATCATCCAGCGTGCTGGCCACGTTGGCGAAGTAGATCCATTCAAAGAAACAGTGCGCCTTTCGATCGCTGGTCGCAAACTGTTCCATGCGAACGCCCTTCTTTGGATCGACTATGATCGCGTGGCCGGGAGGCAGGGAACGAATTTGGTCCGTCTCAAAGCCGAGATTCAGTAGCGCGACGCTTTCGCTGGCCGCGGCGAACAGGGGCCCCTCGTGAACGTAGCACATCGGTTTGACGCCCAGCGGGTCTCGCGCGACGATCATTTCACCTTCGGCGGTCAGGAGAGCGAGCGAGTAAGCGCCGTCGAATCCCTTGGAGACTTGTCGCAGGACATCGATCCATTCGATGCGTTCGGTCGAGTGGCTGAGTACGCGTCCGATCTCGTGCAGAATGATCTCGGTATCGGTATCGAGCGCGAGGTGATGATCACCATCGGCGAGCAAGCGTTCTTTGAGTAGCCCGTAATTCGCGAGCTGGCCGTTAAAGCAAAAGCTGAACCACTTTCGTTTATGAATGTGGTTCCGCTCAAACGGCTGGGCGTAGTTTCGATCGTCTTGGCCACACGTGGCATAGCGGACGTGTCCGATCGCAGCACGTCCGACGTGCGTCCGCATGATGGATTCGAACTTGGCACGGTGGTTGAGCCGAAAGACCTCCGTGACCGTCCCGACGTCTTTGCGAGTCAGCAGCAAACCGCTGCGGTCGGGATCGTAGGTCGACATTCCTGCGGCCAGTTGGCCACGATTCTGGATGTCCAACAACATTCGCGGCAGCAACCGCGAGATTTGTCGAGGCCCTTCGTCGGTGCAGATCGGGCTACGCCCGCGACCCGAAAGATGGTAGATCGCCGCGACTCCGCACTCGTGATGCAACTCGCTCATGCCGCCTGGGCCCTTCGAAGATTTCGGGGTTGAGGGAATAAAAACGGAGACAGTATCGTCGCCGTTCCACTCAGACGCTATTGTCCAAATGGAGCAAGATTTGTCGAACCGCCCAGTTGTGGGGCGCACGCGTTTTTCAGAAATTAGATGCTCTAAGGTTCGAATTCCGCCAACCCCGCTCGAAGCCTTTGAATTTAACCGACCCAAAAATGCGACGTCGACAGGCAATCGACGGTGTGGAGAGCGTGGTCGTGAAAGTCGGCACGCGTGTTTTGACAGACGCGAAGGGAAAACTGGACCGAAACCGCGTTCGAGCTCTCTCGGCGGGTTTGTGCGCGATCGCAGACACCGGTCGTCAGACGATTATCGTCAGCAGCGGAGCCGTTGGGGCGGGCATCGGCAAACTGGGGCTGGAAAGTCGCCCAACGGAACTCGGTCAGCTGCAAGCGGTCGCGGCGATTGGGCAGGCCGATTTGATCCAGGCCTATGAATCCGCACTCGCGACGGGAGGCCGCCACGCCGCACAGGTTTTGCTGACCGCCAACGACCTACGTCAACGCGATGGTTACTTGCACGTCCGCAATGCTCTGACGCGAATCGCGGAGATGAACGCGATCGCCGTCATCAACGAGAACGACTCCGTTGCCGTCGCGGAACTTCGGACGACGTTCGGTGACAACGACGGCTTGGCGGCTCAGGTCGCAGGTTTGCTGGACGATTGTTTGTTGGTGATCTTGTCCGACGTGGATGGCCTTTATGATGGCCCGCCGACCAATCCTTACAGCAAGCGGTTGTCGCTGGTCGAAACCATCGATCAGTCCATCCACGACTTTGCAAATGACGAGGCCAATTCCGTTAGCAAGGGCGGCATGTCCAGCAAGCTCGCGGCGGCCGAACTGGCAACCTCCTGCGGACATCCCGTCATCATTGGTCCCGGCCGTGATGACCGAGTCCTCGATAGGATTTTGGCAGGCGAAGATGTGGGGACACTATTCTTGCCAAATGAACGAATGTTGCGAGGTCGACGTCGATGGATTCGAGGCTCGGCCGCAGTCGAAGGCACACTTATCGTTGATGAAGGAGCGGCGCGAGCGCTTCGAGATCACGGACGAAGCCTTCTCGCGATTGGAGTGACGCGCGTGGACGGCAACTTCGAAGCGGGCTCGGTCATTGCGATCCAGACGGACGCGGGAGCCGATGTGGCGCGGGGACTGTGCAACTACTCTTCCGACGCGCTCACGCGTCTTTGCGGAGCGACGAGTGACCAAATCGCTGCTATCCTCGGACACTGCCCTTATGAATCCGTCGTTCATCGCAATAATTTGACGCTTGAATCATGAATACCACCAACGGCGACGGACTGTCATTGACGAACCGTGCGACCCGCTCGCCGCAAGCGCGCCATGGCCTTTCGTTGCTGGATGTGGTTGTGATCATTGCGCTAGCCGGCGTCTTGCTCGCGCTGTTCCTGCTTCGCGTCGGTGGCAGCCGAGAGTCCTCACGACGCATGGGTTGCGAAGACAACTTGCGTGCGATTCATCTCGCGACCGAAAGTTACGTGCTGCGGTACGGCGTGTTGCCGATCGGAACACAAAACACGACGTCACCGATTCGCAGCGAGCCGAAAGGCCGTCACCACAATTGGGCCGAAGGACTCTTGCCGTTTCTTGGTCAAGAAAGCAAAGCGAACGAGATCAACTTCGATGAAAGCGTTTACTCCAAGACGAACCAAGCGATCGGACAAACCGCCGTCCCCAGTTTTCGTTGCGGTGCCTCATCACGAGAGCTCAGCGATTACGCATCCAGCTACGCCGGTGTGACATCTTCCACTGAGCGGCCGATCGATACCGACGGCGATGGCCTGTTGGTGCTCAATCGCGCGTTCTCCTACGATGAAATCACCGACGGACGCGCCTACACGTTTTTGTTGGGCGAAAAGGCAATCGAGTTCTCGGCTCCCGATGGAAGCACTCCCGATGAATGGAACAGTGGAACTCGGACCACCCTGCGAACAACGGGCCATCAGATCAACGCGAGCGTCGGATCCGATGCCGTCACACCGCTTTTTGTTGGCGGATTCTCGAGTAACCACGTCGGTGGCGCCTATTTTCTCTTCGCCGACGGTTCGTTCCGGTTCTTTGCCGAAGAAGCCGACCTGCGGATGATGCAGGGTCATGCGAGTCGCTCGGGCGAACCCGTCGAAATTCATTCCGCACCTTGATCCCACAGTCGATAGGGATCATCAAGACGCTGCATCTCTTCCCGCAACAGCTTCTCCATCTCGCGTCGCTTGTTGGCATAGTTGGGATCATCTGCCAAGTTCACCTGCTTTGATTGCAGTCCGTTGGACATCGCGGGTTCGACGGACGAGTGCTGGGCGAGAAATTCATGCGGGTTGTCTTTCAAGTTGAACAACTGGGTTTCTCGTACTTTGCCATCCAGCACGTCGTACTTGATCAGCTTCCAATCATCTTTCAAGACACATCGCATCCCGGGCTTGGTGCCGCCCGAATACGTCCCATACATCACGTCACGAACGGTTTCCACGCGGCCTTCCAAGACCGGTTTGAAACTCAGGCCTTCGTTGGTCGCGGGGGCTTCGATGTCTGCTAAGTCACAGAGTGTCGCCAGTAGATCGAGCAGATAGACATTGCCTTTGACTCGGACGCCTTTTGGCAAATCGGGGCCTTTAACAATCAGCGGCACACGCCAGGTATGTTCGTAGAGATTTTGTTTACCTTGCAAACCGTGGCGACCGATCGCCATGCCATGGTCGGCCGTGTAGATGACGTAGGTATTGTCGAGTTCACCTTGCTCACGCAACTTATCAAGCACACGATCAATCTGAATGTCGATGTTTTCGCTGCACGCGAATTCTCGCCCCAGTTCATTCCGAATGGTCGCCGAATCGCGGTTCTCCCAAACGCCGCTGACGGCGACTTCATCCCGCAGCCCCGGATGACCATGATGAAACGGATGCTCGGGAAGGTAGTTGATGGGCAAAGCGGGTTGGCGAGTATCTTCCCGAGGCAAAACGTTGCGGTCGGTGTGATTGACCGAACCGTACTTGGCCAACAACTCCGGCTTGCCGTCACGCGTGTCGTGCGGGTGTGAGAAACCGTAGTAAATGAGGAATGGGTTCTCGCTGTCGGCGGTGCTTCGTTCGTCCAAGTAATCGAGCACTTGCTGGGCATGCCACGCGCTGCCTGTTTCATCCGTCCCGCCACGTTTGGAAGCGTCACGACGAACCGTGAATTGCTGGTTGGCACCTTCGTAGCTGTTACCACGCTTGCAAGTTCGCATCGTGTCGTAACCCGCACGATTGAAGACGGCCGCAAGCGTGTTCTTCTCCAGTCCCGGGGGGACGAGTTTGGGATCATTTCCGTTCGGGTTCGCCAGTTTCCGTCCACGATTTGGAAGGTGCCAGACGGTCCGGCCGGACATGATCATGTGCCTTGAAGGCGTGCAGACGGCGCCCGACCAAGATCCCATGTGGCGCGCAGCGTCAAACACCACGCCATCGGCGGCCAGTGAATCCAGTGTCGGCGTTTCGAGAATCGAACGTTCGTTGTAGAGCTGCAAATCAAACGGAGACTGATCATCCACGACGATGACCAAAAAGTTGGGCCGCTCGCATGGTGCGAATTCGACGAGGAATGATGTGAGAAGCAGTACAATGGTGAGCAAACGAAATTGCATGGGATGTTCGGCGGGAGAATAGGAGAATGGGGAGGAGTCTTTAGTTTAACTCCAAACGCCGCGGCGAACGGGCGGTTGATTTAGTAACCCGCAGCGTTAGCAAGGGATAGCGACGATCCCTCGCTCACGCTTCGGGTTGTGAAATCAACAACCGCTTTCGGCCTGTTAAAGCGACGTGCCTACGAAGCCTGGTCGACCTTGACGATCTCGGCTTGGAAGGTCTCGACGCAGGTTTGCACCCAGGGATGGGCTTCGATCTGACGCATTCGCTCCATGCGTTCTTTTGCCGTCGGCTTGGCAGTCGTTTTGATCGGCGTTTCCGCGGGGGCCTTTCGATTCGCGGACGCCGAGACATTGAGATGGACGGGATGTCCGACGACGGTCGCGATCGCTTCGGCAAGTGATCCGCGGTGCTCGGGCAAGTCCATTCGCTTCATCGCCATTTGAGCGTCTGCCGGGAACTTCATCTCCAATCGATCATTGCCGGCCACCCGCATCTCGGCGAGTGAGACCATCGATGCGGTCATCTGTTGGATTTGGGAATTCACAGCGTCCAGGATCTTCCCCAGGTTGGCCTGGGTCAATGCAATTTGCTCGGCAGGCGGAGCCATCGCGGGACTTGGCTCTTCGGGAGGTTGTGGTTCGGCTGCCGCCGGGGCCGCTGCCGCTGCTCGCTGCTCGGGGACTTGCGCAGGCGGTTCCACCACGGGTGTGCTCTGCATGATTGGTGCGGCTGGTTTCGCTTCAGCAGCAGCCGTGTTCGTTGTCGATGTCGCCGTGTCTGATGTCGCCGTGTCCGATGTCGTGATCGATGGCGTTTCAGGCGAAGACGCAATATCGGATCTGTTCGCTGCCGGGCTAGCGGCTAGCTTTTTTTTTTGCGCCGGAGGAGACGACTGACCACTGGAGGCGGCCGCGGCGACATCGGCAATGGCTTGGAGATCGGGCAGATTGCAAATCTGGATCAATGTCGATTCCAGCAGCACACGTCCGTAAACACTGTGCCGGATGCGGACAAGCGTTTCATCGATCATGGCAACGACGGCCAACACCGTTTGCAGTCCCCATTGTTTGCCCAGCGTGCCGAGTGACTCGTGCATCGATGCAGCCGTGTGGCGTTGCAACGTCGGATCGCAACCAACGGAGACGGCCATTAAGTCGCGAAAGTACCCGAGCAGTTGTTCGGCAATGCGACCCGCATCCACGCCGGCGTCGATGGCCTCATCGAGTTGCTTGAGTGCGGCGGCCGCATCGCGGTCCGCCATCGACTGGGCCAGGGCGTGCAGACGCTCATCATCCGCCGTGCCCAGCATCGCGTGGACTTGATCGGCGGTCAGATGCCCATCACTAAAGCTGAGCACTTGTTCGAGCAGCGACTGGCTGTCACGCATCGATCCGGCCGCGCGTCGGGCGATCAACTCCAAGGCCACCTCATCGGCCTCGGCATTCTCGGCTTCGATGATCTCTCGGAGCCGTTTGACAATCTTGGGGACTTCGACCGGTGAGAAATCGAATCGCTGACAACGGCTGAGCACCGTGATCGGCATCTTCTCCGGGTCCGTTGTGCAGAAGATGAACTTGACGTGCTCCGGCGGTTCCTCCAGCGTTTTCAGCAGCGCATTGAACGCCGCCTGGGTTAGCATGTGAACTTCGTCGATGATGTAGATCTTGTACCGCGATCGACTGGGGCGAACGCCCACGTTGGCTCGGAGCGATCGGATCTCGTCGATACCTCGGTTGCTGGCACCATCGATCTCGATGACGTCGATGTCTTCCCCGGAATCGATCGCTTGTGCGACATCCGTCGCCGCGTCGAATGAGGCGCTCGCACCGCCGGGGTTGTTAAGCGCCTTGGCAAAGATCCGCGCCGTGCTGGTCTTGCCGACCCCGCGTGCACCGGTGAAGAGATACGCGTGACCGACTCGGCCGGTTTCAATGGCATTGGTCAGCGCCCGGCCGACGTGTTCCTGGCCGACGAGTTCCTCGAAATTCCGCGGGCGATAACGCCGCGCGACAACCACGTAGGAGGGGTCGTTCGATTTCGGATCTTGGGAAGCGGTGTCGGACATGCGAGCATCAAGCGAGGGGCGAGATTCAAAGCGAGCATCCTACACGATTGCCAGGCCCCCCCAAAGTCACACGCGGATGGCGAGTGGCTCGGTCAGCGTCGGACGCTGTTTCGCGACGCCCAGTATTCAGCCATGGTCAACCGTGGCGATTTCGATCGCCACATGGGTCAGATTCAGCGAATCAGCGGAAGGATCGTCCGAATGAATCCGCAGGGCCCCGGACACGCTCATCCCATCGACAGGTTGAGCGGTCCGTCTTGCCGCTGTGCCTACCGTCGGCCAAATTGGTTCTCACGGATTTGTTTTCGAAGGACGGAAAGTGGTTGCGCTGATGGAAATCTGGTTTCACGCCGCTTTCTGAAGCAACAACAGTTCGGCGTGCAGCGTGACCTCGGCTTGATCGAGCACCGCGAGTCGAGCCTGCTCGGAGTGGCGGAACGCTCGGTAGCTCATCGCCATCACGTCCTGCAGCTCGGCTTGGACCAATGTGCATTGGTGCCGCCAATCAAACCGCTTGATCGGCGAGAGTCCCGCTGCAACGCACTCCGCGGTGATGGCCGACATGCGATCTCGTCGCTGCCCTGATTGTTGCACCTGTTCACGCAACTCGATCATGTCGAATTCTCCCGGGACGGCAAAGAGCGCGTGGCCACCGGGACGAAGCACGCGATGGACCTCGGAGAGTGGCCGCCGACCAAACAACGACATCACGCAACTGATACTTTCACTGACAACCGGCAACGTTCGATCCGCGTTCGCCAGGATCCATGTGGCTCCGTCCCATTGCCTGGCCGCAAGACGGATCGCGCGTTTGGAGAGGTCGATGCCACAAAACTGAGTCGACGTTTCGACGTTCGTGCTGTTTGCAAACAGTTGTTTCCCAAAACTCCCCTCACCACAACCGAGATCCACGACTGTGCTGTCGTCCACGTGACAATCTGCAAAGCAGCCCGCCAGATAATCAGTGAAGGTGACCATATGGCCCTGCTGGATCCATCGCTGCCGAGCCAAAACGGCTTCATCACTGTCGCCCGGATTCTTGCTGCGACTGTCCTGCGGTTGGCTCAAGTTGAAGTAGCCTTCGCGGGCGCGATCAAAACTGTGACCGGCTTCGCATCGAAGGCCCGATTCGATGGCCGTCAATGGGAGATCACATCCGCGAACCGTGCAACGAAGCGGAAACATCAGCTTGCCGAGCGGAGGGTCGGTGTCGGCGGTTCCTTCGTGGCGGCCGCCGATTGTCGTTCCCATTCGGGTGAAAGATTGAGCAATCGCCTCAAGTCCATCAAGAGGACGAAGACGACGGGGACCAAGACGAGTGTGAAGCAAGTCGACACAACCATGCCGCCCAAAAACACCACCCCCAATCCGCGATACAGCTCACTGCCGGCACCTGGAAACAGAACCAAGGGCAATAAGCCCAGCACCGTCGTCAGGGTTGTAATGCAGATGGGGCGAATACGTGTTTGAACACTTCGCGGAACCGCTTCCATGGGCGTCAAGTGTTCTTCGCGCATATGCACCAATGATTGATGCACGATTAGGATCGCGTTGTTCACCACGGTGCCGATCAGGATGATGAATCCAAGCATCGTCAACACATCCAATGACTGGTTGACGAACAAGTTTAGCAGCCACAAACCCGCAATCCCTCCGACGGCTCCCAGCGGAACACTCAAAATCACAACGAGTGGATACAGCCAGGACTCGAAAAGAGCCGCCATCAATAAATAGGTGATGACCAATGCGAGTAAAAAATTGAACCGAAGGGCATCCCAGGCCTGACGCAGTTTGTCCGCCGTCCCGGATAACGCGACGAAGTACTCGTTCCCAATGGTGCCATCGCTGACCAGCGGGCCGACGATTTCATCATTGATCAAGTCCATCGCCGCTTCGAGTGGCATGTCATCGGGCGGACTCACCTGGACCGTAATGGACCGCAGTCGTTCGCGTCGTTGGATCTTTTCCGGCCCGCTGGCATATTGCATCTCGGCGACCGACATCAGCGGAATGATCTCACCGTCTTGGGTTGCGAGCGGCAGCGACATGATTTCGCTCGGTGCCTCCGCATCGGTTTCACCTCGGATCGTCAAATCGATCTTATCACCGCCGACGTAATAGTCGCCCGCGTAGGCTCCATCGACCAGGGCGTTGACCACATAACCGAGGTCCGTGGTGTTGATGCCCATTTCCGCTGCGGCGACCAACTTGGGTTTTAAGTGGACCTCGGGGCTGGACAGTTCCAACCCCGGTTCGGCGGACGCCTGAGCACCGGGCATCAAGCGATCGACGTCATCCAAAACACCGGCCGCGATCTGAACCAAGCGATCCAGTTTTGGGCCGGAGATCTCCACATCAATCGTACGCCCTCCCGAAAGCCCGCGACCGAACAGGCTGGACTGCGAGGCGAGAACACGGATGCCCGGAAGACCTTTGCCGGCCTCCAAGACCATCGGAATCAGCTCACCGGCCCGTTCGTCTTCGCGGGCCCGAAAACCCATGAAAAGGCTGCGATCAAAGATGGAGCAGAAGTAGTAATCGAACGCGGGTTCATCCGAGCCGTTGGTCGGCCCTCCATTTTCATCGATATCCCAATACGGCTGCAAGCGTTCTTCGACCACCGCTCCGATCTCGGACAGTTCATCGATGTTGTAGCCTGGCGGCAACGAAAACCGAGCGAAGACGAAGTTTCGGTTGCCGGTCGGCAGATACTCCACTTTGGGCCAAAGCAAATAGCTGATGCCCAACGAGGCTCCCGTCATCAGGAGGACCACCGCAATCGAACGCGTGCGTGACGCGAGGATAAACCGGTTGAGTGAAACGATGCGTTGCACCAGGCCAGTCGCCAGCCGCTGGATCAGCCCCGTCAATCCCCGCAGCGGCAAGGGCACCGTCGCGGTGGTTGATCCATCACCGTCAACATTGTCTTGGTGTTGATTACGACGAGCTTTCAGTAACGCCGCCGCGGAGGTTGGGATAACGGTGAAGGACACCAACATCGAAAATGCGATGCCGCAACTGATCGCCAGTGCGATGTCACGAAAAAGTTGCCCCGCGGTGGCTTCGACAAAGATCACCGGCAGGAAAACCGCAATCGTCGTGAGTGTCGACGCCAAGATGGCGCCTGAGACTTCGGAGACGCCCTTGGAAGCGGCGACCCAAGCGGACTCGCCCATTTGCCGTCGTCGTGTGATGTTCTCCAGCACCACCACGGCATTGTCGACCAACATGCCAACGGCGAATGCCATGCCCGCCAGAGAGATCACGTTGAGCGAACGGCCGAGCAACGTCAGGCAAAGAAACGCGCCACAAATGCTGATCGGAATTGCGACAGCTGCCACCAGTGCACCGCGTGCGATTCGGTACCCCGCGAAGAGGATCAACGCCAACGTCAAGGCGTAGAACCAAGGGGAGAGGTAGACCGATGCGACGGCCGAGGCGGCGATTGCCGCCGATGCGATCATCGTTTGCCGACCGAAGTGCAGAAACAGCATCAAGATCGCGATCGTCGCCGCGCTGCCGATCAACATGTTGCGAAGGACAAGCTGAATCGACGACTCGATGTACTCCGTTTCATCGTAGTACTGAAACAGCTCCAGTTCCTCACGTGCCAGAAAGCCCTCATTCAATTCCCGCTCGGCCTCGCGAAGACCCTCCATGACTTTGAGTACATTCGCACCCGAGACACGGCTGACGCTCAGGCCGATGCTCTCCGTTCCGTAACGCCGCGAGATGCTTTCGCGCTTCTTGTAACCCAGTTTCACGTCCGCGACATCACCGATGTAAACACGTGAGTTTGCATCGGAAACTAAGAGCTGCTCTTTGATTTGTTCGGGGGTGCGAAAACGTCCCAGTGTTCGGATCACCCACGTCCGTTTGCCTTGCGAGACATCGCCGGCGGTGGAGTCGCTGTTTTGTCGATTGAGTGCGTCACGAACCTGGGCGATCGTGATTTGCCGAGCGGCGAGTTTCGCCGGATCGACGATGATCTGCATTTCTTCTTCGCGTCCACCGTTGGTGCGCGCATCCGAAACGCCCGCGACGCGTTCCAACCGCGGTTCCACAAAGTCCACCGAGAATTTACGAAGCCTTTCGAGATCGATTTCAGGAGGTCTTAACGAGTCAAGTTCCGGATAAAGCTCGGAATGTGCGTCCAGACAAATCTGCAGACGGTAGACGCGTAGGGCCGAGTTCGCGGCCAAGCGAGCCGGTTCGAGCAACTCGGCGACACGCGGGTTTTCGTCTTGAAACTTGGCAATCTGTTCCGCCGAGGGCGGACGCGGGGTGAGGGCGAATCGAGCGATGGGGCGATCCGCCACATTCGACGCTTCGATGACCGGCTCCTGAGCATCGAGAGGATACTCGCGGACTTGCTGCAAACGGGAGTTCACCCGGCCGAGCGCGTCATCAATATCGGTCCCCAGTTCGAACTCGAGGGTGATCTCTGCGGAGGAAACGCGGCAACTGGACGAGAGCTTGACCAGTCCTTCGACGCCCTGGAGTTGTTCCTCTTGTTCGATGATGATTTCGCGTTCGATCTCTTGCGGACTGGCGCCGGGCCACTCCGTTTCGATCGTCAGCACCGGATTCTCCACCTCCGGAACGAGCTGCTTGGGAATCACGCTGACGGAAAGAGCCCCGAAGAGTGCGGCCAGGATGGCGCCGACATAGACTTTGACCGGATTCGAGATGAGCCATTGAAACATTCGCTTATCCGTCGACCGCGGTCGCCTCCACACTTTGACCCGCGATCAAGCGTTCGTTGCCGCGTGTGACCACCAAAGATCCGGCACTCAAATCTCCTTTCACAGCGACCCAATCCCCATCCGCGACACCCAATTCGATAGGCACCTTTCGCACCAATCCTTTCGTCGATTCGCCTCCCGATGACGGAGCCTCGATCACGAAGACGGCTTGGCGAGCACCGTCCAGTACGATCGCGTCCGTTGGAACGAAGAGCGACTCCGACTCCGGACCGATGGGCAGTTCGACTCGAACGAGCATGCCGCTCAGGAGAAGTGGCAGCTCATTCTCGATGCGATTCTCCGCGCGGATCATCACCGGAAACGTTCGCGAGCGTGCATCCGCGGCGGGCACGATGCGGTCGATTTTGCCAATCAGCAATGCGTCGGTTTCGCGATCGGTTTGCAACCGAATCGACTGGCCGACGCGAAGGTTGGCGAGTTGGGAGGCGGGCACGGCGACTTCGACATCAATGGTATCCAGTTCAATCATCTCAACGACGAAAGCGCCCGCCGTGACCCAGGAACCGGCCTCGGTAAACTTCTGCGTGATGTTGGCATCGAAGGGAGCACGAAGCTCGTGTTTGCTGAGTCGGTCCTCCAACAATCGAACTTGTTCGCGACGCAAGTCGACTTGTGCTTTCGCTTGGGCGACCTGTTCGATTCGCGGGCCGGCGACCAAGCGTTGATGCACGATCGTGGCCGCGTCAAGCAACCGCGCCGACGAGTCGGCTTCGGCGGTTGCCACGTCGACTTCATCGACCGAAGCGGCCCGGGATTTCACCAACCGCATCACGCGAGTGAGCTGGCTCTTCGCTTGACGGGCGATGGCTTTCGCGGAGTCCATCCTCGCTTTGGCTTCCGCGATGTCTTCCGCACGCGATCCCGCTTCGAGTTCGGCGAGTTGTTGTTCCGCGAGGCGCAGTTCGGCTTTGGCGGCCGCGATTTCGATTTCGACCACGCGAGTACGTAACGTGCAAAACACTTCCCCGGACGCAACGCGTTGGCCACGTTCAGCGTCGATCGACTGAACCCGGCCCGGCAGAGCGAACCCAATCGTCGCGGTCCGCCGAGGCGTCACGGTTCCCAGCATTTCAAAGGAAGCTCCCGCAGTGCCGGTGCGAACGCGCGTTGCGGTCACGGGGCTGGCTTTGTTGGGGTCTTTGGGAGGTGCCCCCAGCGTTTGCCCGCTTCCAAGCAGGCAGCAACAGGAGAAAAGCAATGGCAAAGTGAGGAACGAACGAAACTGAGAGAGCAAGCGGCCGGTTGGCATCGGCAGTCCTGCGTGATTGGAGGCGGGAAGGAAGGTGTGGGCGGGCGCTGACAAAGGATAGTCGCCCCGCAAACCTCTAGCCGCGCTCGAGCAGCGATTTTGCCGTGTTTTCCCACGCGGCGGGCACACCCGTTCCCTGCCATCGATTCATTTTGAATCCACTGGGAGGCTCGACTTACTTATTGATCGGCGCCGCAATTCTCGACGTCGCCGTTGGTGACGCCGCTGGGCATTCTCGTACGCAACGGCCTTGCTGTAGCTGTGGACGGACATTGCGATTCCGCCAATGACAAAGATGACGCCGAAGAGTGGAAAAAGAGTGAATGGTCCGCCAAATCCGCCCGCGATACCGGATGAGACGATCGTCCAAAAGATGCCAAAGGCAGCTATGACGACCCCACCGATCACGCTCCCAGTTCGGGTTGGCAAGCTGCGATGCCCGTGCTTACCGGTCACCATGTAGCTTTCCTTTTCCGATTCCCACTGACGATCCAGTGCTTCGACTTCGTTTTGTTGCGTAAGTTTGTCGACTTGCTCTTTCAGCTCCGAAAGGACTTCCGTGAAGCGGACGTTTTCCGTTTGTCTCACAACCAAACGCGAACCGCAGTGCCGACAGGAAACGTAGTTGGTGTCCTCCGTGACATCCAATGATGCTCCACAGTTGTTACAGATGACTTCTTCCACGTTCATAATCTCTCAGTACCGCAAGAGTGCCGTGCCCCAGGCGAGGCCGCTTCCGAAACCGCACAGCAGCACCAAATCGCCTGGCTTCAAACGACCCGCTCGAGCGGCTTCGTCGAGCGCCAGCGGAATGCTCGCACCCGACGTATTGCCGTAACGATTTAGATTCACAAAGACCTTGTCTGAACTGACGGCCAAATCCGAAACCGCCGAATCGATGATTCGTTGATTGGCTTGATGCAAGACGACCAAGTCCAGCTCGTCGGACGTGACGCCCGCCGCCGTCATCACGTCGGCGGCACTCTCGGCGAAGACTCGAACGGCCCACTTAAAAACATTACGGCCATCCATCCGCAGGTACTGGAGCCCTTCGGATTTCGTTTCATCGGTGAGCGGCAAACGGGTTCCACCGGCGGGAATGCACAGCATTTCTCCGCCGCATCCTTCGCTGCCCAATTGGTAGGAGAGAATGCCGGTAGCGGGTGCGGTAACTGCGTTTCCGCCATCCTGGTTGGGTGTGCTCGCTGATTCGCTGGGCCCCATCAAAACGGCGCCGGCTCCATCGCCGAACAATGGGTACGTCTTCTTGTCATTCGGGTCGACCAGTCGGCTCATCAAGTCCGCGCCTACCACGAGGACGCGTTTTGCGTTCTCCATTGCAATGAACTGCGCCGCCGTCGTCATCGCGTACATGAATCCTGCACAGGCGGCTCCGATATCCATCGCGGCAGCGACCGCGCCCAAGCGTCGTTGAAGATGACACGCCGTCGACGGGGTAAAGTGATCCGGCGTGATCGTGGCAACCAATATCAAGTCGACTTCGTCGGCCGACACCCCGGCATTGTCCAAGCATTGGACGGCTGCTTCATAGCAAAGGTCACTGGTGGCTTGATCATCGGTCGCGTGACGGCGCTCCTGAATGCCCGTTCGGCGGATGATCCAGTCACTGTCACAGCCGAGCGCCGCGAGGTCTTCGTTGGTGACCGTGTTTTCTGGAACATACGCTCCCGTTCCCAGGATTCGAACACCAGCGACTTGACCCATGCGCCCGCGTGTTTCCATTCCAACTTGGATTCCCTTGTCTGCACCCGGGTGCGTGGCAGAGGAGTCCTCTGTGGTCGCTTCCGTTCGAATTGCCGGCGGTGTAGCAGTCGGGGCGGTGGTCGGATCAGGCATCAAAATCAACTAGTCTGGCTATGGACGGTGCGGTCATTCGATCGATGATTATAGCGACCGGATTCCGAAACCGTCAGCAGGAAGTTCCTTCCCCCACACTGGGCCGCCCCCTGAATCCAATGGTCAACCGTCGATCGATTGCTTTTTTGGCGTTCTCCTTGGTTTTGGGGGTCGTTGTCTTCCTCGGTTATCGCTGGGGGGCGAAGGAACAAACGCAGCCATCTTCGAGCCAAGCCAGGCTCTTTCGGGTCTTCGGGACTTCAATGGAACCCACTCTTCGGCAGGGGCAGATTTGCCGAATGCGTCCACTTCGGATCGACCAAACGCTAAGACTCGGTGAATTGGTCGCCATCGAGCAGGATGGCGGCCTACGTGTCAAGCGTGTTGTTGGCACGCCAGGAGATGCCATTTCCGTTTCCGAAGGACGGTTGACGAACAGTGGTACAAGACTCGGTGATTTCTTCGCTCTCTTTCAGAGTTGGTCGCGCGACCTTCATAAAGAAGCCCTATGGAGCGGATCGTACTTCGTCCCGCCGGCACTCGTTCCCGTACGAGGCAATTCTCCGATGTGGCATCGTCCGAAACACGCTCCCGAATGGTTGCTTTACACTCACCACGATCCCCATCGTGGTGGACAACCCGGACCGGTGGTGGATGACTATCCTTCCAACAAAACGGTGCAGCGACAACTCAACCCGATCGATACATTGATTGTCCGAGTCGCCAACCGCCCGCGGCGATTCCCAGACCGCATCGCGTTCTTCTCCAGTCGTACCGCGACGGTCATGTTGTCCCAACAAAGCACACCGCTTTCAACGGAGTCCGGTCACGTCGTTTCCTATTCTTCTCGCGACGCCATCCGTTGTGACGACGCCAATTTGCTTCCCCAAGCGATTCGCGAACAGATGTCACCGTCGACACCGATCGCCGTTCATGACGGCGGACGACTTGGACCGGACCCGAGCGACGCGATTCGTCTTTTTCGAGAGATCGAATACCGGGATGATCAGATCACGATTGACTATCCCATTCGGCTTGCCGAGGACGAGTACTTCGTCGTTGGCGACAACGTTCCGGTTTCCATCGACAGCCGCACACACGGTCCGGTCAAACGATCCTCCATTCGCGGAACGATCACCATCCCATCGTCCCCGGATCGCCTTTGAACGGACCGACGATCTCGGGCGTGATCCAGCCTCCGTAAAAGTCTCCCGGTTGGGATTCCACCCGATCATCCCCCACGTAAGCTTCGTCAACTTTGCTGGGATAAAACGATAGGTAGTGCGCGATTTCGTCGAACGATTCCGTGGGCGTGGGATAGCACCAAGCTGCTCGCTTGATGACCCGCTGAGACGTCACGATGGAGTAGTAATGGGCTTGGCCTTTCCACTCACAAAAGGTTCCCCAGCGTTCGCTACGGAGGTGGCTGTGATCCACATCGCGAGGCGGGAGATAAAACGATGGCGGATGACTGGTTTCCAGCACTCGAAAAGCGTTCGTCGTATCGGCGATGGTCTTGCCATCGACGATGATCCGCACCCGCTTGGACACCGCCTCCAGCCTTGGCGGTCTTGGGTAGTCCCAGACCGACTCTTGTCCGGGACCCGGTGTGATCGGTTGAGGTTCCATGCTTGCGGACCATTTGAACTTGATCATCGTATTTTCGTCGTAGGCGGAGTTTCCGCGATCTCGGCCTCCGACGATGTGTCAACGGAAGGGTCTTTTCCGTCGAGCTCCGCAGGCGGCGGTGGAAGCGGCATATCGGGCGTCTCCGGGTCGGAGGCGAGCAGATCGGGACCCAGTCCGCCAACGCTCAGCTCCGGCCAGCCCTGGTTGAACCGCGTTTCGGCGGTGAAGTCCACGGCCGGCCGCTCAAAATTTTCCGCCACCGATCCGCCGGGGCTGCGTTTTCCGAACAGAAACTGACTGCCGGCGAGTTTGGTTTTTTCCCGGATCGTCCCTCCCTGGAACGGACCAATGCCCATCACCCACGTGTCCTTGGCGGATGCCAATGAATGCCGAATTCCCGATTGCCAAACGGGTTTGCGAGTCTCGCGGTCATACGCAAAGGCGGCGATTTTCGCGGCCGCCTCGCGAGCATCCCGGCGTGCCACCGCGATCTCCGGAATGGAGGGCAGCGAAGGTGCGTTGGGGATTAATTGAGCGGCGTTGTTGAAGGCGTTGTTTTCGGGAATCCCGTAGGTCACCAAATGGTTGTCCGAACCCAGTGCGCCGATTCTTGCCTCGATAATGATGTCGGCGTCCTTGGAAGCGTCTTGAATCAGGCAGCCCGCCGCCAAGATCTGCTGGCGAAGACCGCTGATCACGTATTCTGAATTGACAAATCCCTGTCCCTTCACGTGACGCAGGTAACTAGTGTCCAGGTAGACCTTTCGTCCTGAAAGTGGCCGGAAATCCAAGTCTTGGATGCTGCGATCCACCGCGTCGCTGACGACCAGCTGCTCCGTCGCGCTGTGCTGCTTCGTGGTGCCGCAACCCGCAACGACGAGGCATGTCATGCAAAGCATCGTCCGGACCCAAGCGCCGCGCAGGCGATACCGCAGGGTGTTGCGTTGGCCAGGGCAAACGGGGGGCGTTTGCCAAGGCGTTCGATCACGAATCAGGTGGGCGTGAAACATCCGTGGCAAGGCGAGAGATCGATCAGGCGGGAGGCGCACACCTTTCTCTAGTTTGCCGTCTCATTCGCGGGCAAGGCCAGTTTTCTAAAACGCCATCTCAATGGTCTGCTTTGACAGGCGAAGAATCCGCTCGCTAAGCGGGTGGGACCGCTTTCGAGCGTCGTTAGCGACGGTGTCGCACAATCGCTGGTGTACGTCCGCATCCAAGTCGGTCGGCCATGCGATCAGGAAGTCCCGATTGGGGACGGCCGCATAGACCACCCCGTCTTCGTCGCCGGTCAGCTCGGCGATGATCCTTGCTCGAATCGGCTCGATCAAGACGCGAGCAGCGTCGTACCCATCGCCGGTCTGAATGGAAACCAAAGGAGAATCGCCCCGCATGACCGCCATCGGCAACGCGGGTTGAGCAAGAACGACGTTTTTCTTTCCAATTTCAATGGCATCGACCGCAGACAGCCCCCACCGCTCCAGGTCATCTTGGTTGACGTAGGCGTATCCACGGTCGCAATCAATGACCAATGAGGAATAGACGTCGTCGGAGAATGGAAACGTGATCGCTTGACCTTGAGCGGCCACCCGTGCATTGACCAACTGCACACGCAGCTTCTCTCGGGCCTCGTCCCAGTTTTCTGGGATCGGTGACTCGGCCTCATCCACAATCCGCATCGCGTCACCGAATTTTTCAATGATCGCGCGAGTAAACTCGTTCTCATCGAGTTCGGATTGCTGAGCCTGAATTTGCTGGAACTGGGCAAACAGATTCGACATGCCGAACGTGGCGACGCCGTCGGTAATCACGCCCAACTCTTCGCCCGAGCGGAATCCGCGGGTGGGATACTCCCGCTGCAAGAGCGTGAGAACATGCTGCGTAAATTGCTCGAGATTCATTGCTGCCGATTGCTTGCTCTCAGTTCGATGGCTCGATCCAACGTCATGACACCCGCGTGCCGGCGAGGCTGACTCGTGTCACCCCAAAGTTAAATCTGGATGAAGCACTAGCCCGCCAAGCCTGACTCAGCCTCCCGCGCTTTTCGCGTCGCGATGAAACTGCGGATAAAGATAGCGAGTGCAAACGCGGTCGTCGCGAGCATCACCACCACTCGGATGATCGCCGCCGAGTCTTCGCGTTTGACCGCTCCGAGCAGTGGCATCACCAACCCGATCAAGATCAGAAGTGTTGCCGAGACAGCAACATGTGCGATCACCTTGTTCATGCTCCGGACGCCAGGATTGCAAGCCAGCAAGATGCCGCCAAACACGACAGGAATGAACGCCGTCGGGGACGGATCCTCGGAAGAGAAATAGCCGAACAGACCGACACCGATCAGAACGACCGCATTCAGCAAACTCACATTGGCCGGGGACATGGTCATCAACTCAAATCAGGTAGGGAACAGCGATCATGCAGGTGCAGGATCATAGCCGAAAGGAAATCCCAGCACACCGCATTGATCTATTCCCTGTCATCCGATGCGTTCAAGCCCAGACGACGCACACCCGCGGACGACGTCATGCACGAAATCGTCCGCCGAGACGCTGCAGCTAGACGGCTTCCGGGGCCGGGACTTTGAATCCGTCTCGATACGCTCTCGTCACCATTGCATTGGCCGCGTCGTTGTTGGTAAATCGTTCTGTTTTCGGGTCGAACTCCAGGATCGGCCCCAGCGACAGTTGCTCGGACGTGGGATCCACACCGTTGTCACGAAGGTGGTTGAGCGTTCGATTCACGGTCGCCGCATTGTCATCGGCTCCTCCGAACTGTTCCACCGCGGCGAGGATCGCATCGGGTGACACTTTGTTTTCCTGGCCCACGTAATACGCCGTGTTGCCGAGGTGGGCGATGGACGCGGACAGGTGACCGCATGTTGCATCGGCATTGAGTTTGGATGCGTCACGTGAATCCACCGCATCGAGCAGGTTACTCATGTGGACATCATTGAGGCGGCCTTCTTTGCGGCTGTCATGCTTGAAGCTTCGAGTCGGGTTCATCTTCAAATCAAAGGCCGCACCGTTTTCGTAGCTCGGTCCTTGGATGGCGTAGCCTTCGGTGCCGTAGAAAACCACGCCGATTCGATTGCCCTTGTCTTTGCCGAACAGCTTGTTGATTTCTTCATCACGGCTGCCATCGACGCTCAGGCCACGTGTTTCGAAGACAAGCGTCTTGTCTCCATAGTCGTAGATCGACACTTGAGTATTGGCGGTGTCACCGGCATCGATGTAGGAAGGGTCTTTCCGTTCAACTTGGTACCCGAGACGTCCTGCATAGGTGAGGATTCGGTTCGGGTGACGCTCTAGACCGAGCCCCCATCGTGCGACATCGGTCTGGTGCGGACCTTGGTTGCCGGAGTCGCCGTTGCCGTAGTGCCGCTGCCAGTGCCAGTCGTAATGAAAACGTTGCCGCGTCAGTTTGGGGTCGGTGAACGTGGCCGGTCCACTCCAAAGATTAAAGTCCACCCCTGCCGGAATGTCGTAGTCGCCGAGCATTCCGATTGACTTGCGACGCTTGTAACAGAGACCTCTCGCGAGCTTGACTTCACCGATGCCTCCGTCTTGAAGGAATTTGACCAGATTGATCACGCCCTGGCTGCTGCGGCACTGCGTTCCCGTCTGGAACATTCGGTTGTACTTCTTCGCAGCGGCAACCAGCGCCCGCCCCTCGTCGATGTTGTGGCTGATCGGCTTTTCTACATACACGTCTTTGCCGGCCTGCATGGCCCAAACACCCATCAACGCGTGCCAGTGATTGGGTGTTGCTGCGGTGACGACTTGGATCTCGTCGGACTGCAACATCTCTCGAAAATCGCTGTAGATCTCCGGCCGTTTTCCTTGCATGGAGCCAATCTTGGACGCCGCTTTGTCGGCGACTTTGACATCGATATCCACGATCGCCCGGATTTCGCTCCGTGCGTCGTTGTTGAACCCGCCCGCGTGTGCCATGCCGCGACTGTTTACCCCGGCAATCGCCACCCCGACTTTGTCGTTTGGCCCGGCCGCGGCCTTCGCCTCGGTGCTGGTGTGGAATCCGATTGCCAAACCGGCAGCGGCCGTTGTGCCGGCGTGAAATTGGCGACGTGTGATTTTGGACATGGCGGGGCGTCTCCGAAACGAAGCGGTTTTTTGGGGAGGAAGGATTTACGGAGTGTAAATCAATCTCGCGCCGATTTCATGCCAGTATCGATTTCACGCCCCGCAGGTTGTTGGAGTTAAACGTTATGCGATCAGTTCGGGGATGATGTGTGCCGGTTCGACTCCGGTGAGCTTTTGATCCAGGCCCTGAAACTTGTAGGTGAAACGCTCGTGGTCGAAGCCGAGTAGGTGCAGGACGGTGGCGTGAAAGTCTCGAATGTGAATCGGGTCTTTAACGATGTTGTAGCTGAATTCGTCGGTCTCGCCGTAGATCGTGCCGCCTTTGGCGCCCCCACCGGCCATCCACATGGTGAAGCAACGTGGATGATGGTCACGGCCGTAGTTTTCACGCGAGAGTTTGCCCTGCGTGTAGATCGTACGGCCGAACTCACCACCCCAAATCACGAGCGTGTCGTCCAGCATGCCTCGTTGCTTGAGATCTTCCAGCAAAGCGTAACTCGGGCGATCGATGTCACGGCACTGGTCGGGCAAGCGTCCGGACACGTTGGAGTGATGATCCCAGTTGTTGTGATAGACCTGAATGAATCGCACGCCACGCTCGGCGAGTCGGCGTGCCATCAGCGCGGTGTTGGCGAACGTTCCGGGCTTCTTCGCGTCTTCCCCATAGAGCTCAAACGTGTGATCCGATTCGGTCGTGAGATCGGTCAGTTCAGGCACACTCGCCTGCATCTTGAAGGCCATCTCGTACTGCTGCATGCGCGTGAGCGTTTCCGGGTCACCCAAACGCTGGTGCGTCAGTGCATTGATCTCATTGAGACGTTCGATCGAACGACGGCGCAGGGCATCGGAGACTCCGAGCGGATTATTGATGAACAAGATCGGATCGCCCTTGCTGCGAAACGAAACCCCGGCGTGCTCGCCTGGCAAGAAACCGGCACTCCAAAGTCTCGCGGAGATCGCTTGTTCTTGTTCACGGTTCGACGGAACCGCGACCAAGACCACAAAGGCGGGCAGATTTTCGTTCATGGATCCCAAGCCATAGGACGCCCAAGAACCGAGACAGGGACGTCCGGTGACTTGGTTTCCCGTCTGCATCGCCGCGATCGCCGGTTCATGATTGATCGCTTCGGTGTGCAGCGAACGCATCCAACAGATCTCGTCGGCCTTCTTGGATAGATTCGGGAGCAGGTCACGATTCATCCACATCCCACACTCGCCGTACTGCTCAAACGGAAACTTGGTGGGCGAGATGGGAAACCGTGATTGCCCACTGGTCATCGTCGTCAGCCGTTGCCCGTTGCGAATCGACTCCGGCAAGTCCTTGTCGTACCAGTCCTTCATCTGAGGCTTGTAGTCGAACAAGTCCATCTGCGAAGGCCCGCCGACCATGTGGAGGTAGATCACTCGCTTTGCACGCGGTGCAAAATGAGTCGGCACGGCGCCGGCGGAATTCGATGCATCGGCGATTGACGATCCCAGCGTTTGCCCCAACAAGCCGGCAAAGGCAGCCGTTCCGAGCACGTTTCGACCGCTGGCAAAAAATTCACGTCGCTGCATCCAGCGAGATTGATCGAACGGATTCATTTGCAGAGCGCCTCATCGAGATTCATGATTTGATTGCACACAAGCGTCCAGGCTGCCAGGACCTTGGGTTCGAAACGATCGTCGACGGGGCTTTCACCCACGGTCAACAGTTGTTTCGCATCGTCGGGTCGGACTTCGTAGTGACTGAGAAACTCCGCGAAGCTGTCCAGCAACACCAGCCGCTCCGTCGGCTCCGGTGATCGCCCAAGCACGCGTGAGACGGCTTGCTCGACGAATTCGTCTCCGGAAGATGCCGTCGCCAACGTGTTTTGCGCGAGGTGCCGGGCGGCTTCAACGAACTGTGGATCGTTGAGTGTCACAAGTGCTTGAAGCGGCGTATTTGTGCGTTCCCGCCGCACCACACAGACTTCGCGGCTCGGCGCATTGAGCGCTTCCAAGCTTGGCGGCGGTGCCATCCGTTTCCAAAAGTTGTAGACCGTTCTTCGGTAAAGGTTTTCACCGTCGTCTTGCTTGTAATTTCGCGTGTCGCCACCGGGCAAGCCGACGATGTTCCAAATGTCCGTGGGCTGATACGGCTTCGTACCCGGTCCAAACATCTTCTTCGAAAGCAAGCCGCTGTTGGCGAGCGCCGCATCACGAATCATCTCGGCATCCATACGGAACCGCGGCCCTCGCGAAAGGAATGCGTTGTCCCGGTCTTTCAGCAGCTTCTCGTCCGTCGTGATCGCAGCCTGCCGATAGGTCGCGCTTGTGAAGATTTGCTTGAAGAATCGCTTGACGTCCCAATCATTGGTTTGAAAGTCAACGGCCAAGAAATCGAGTAGTTCTTGGTTTGCCGGCAGCATTCCGGTCACACCGAAGTCTTCCGTCGTTGGTACCAATCCTCGGCCAAAGACTTCTTGCCAAAATCGATTGACGGTGACCCGAGCGGTCAGTGGGTTGCGGCGGTCGATGACCCACCGCGCCAGTCCCAATCGATTCTTGGGATCCTCGCGGTTCATCGGATGCAGTGCGGCCGGCGTGCCTGCGGTAACGGGCTCGCCGACTTGGTCGTACTGCCCGCGGACCAGGATGTTCGCCATCGCTTGCGAGTTCATCTTCTCCCGCTGGATGTGCGTGATCGGACTGCGTGCTTCGATCGCCGAACGCTCGGATTTGAGCGCGGCAACCTTTCCGGAAAGCGTCCCAAACTCAGGCACCTTCACCGATAGATAATAGTCTTCGATGACACGTCGCTGCTTCGGCTCCAGCTCTTTGTCGGGCTCTGCCGAGCGTCGCAACACGAGCTGACGAATCTCTTCGCTGTCTTTCATGACGCGAACCTCCGTCGGCTTCAGTGTTCCTTCAAAAATACGAAGGGATCCGACCGAGAGCCCCGTCATCGCAGCCTCGTTGAATCGGGACCCCAATTGCAAAGGAGCAGCGACATGGAATGACGCTCCCGTTTCTGCTTTCAGATTGTCGCTATTGACGCGCAGTGGCACGGACTTGCCATCGATGTAGATCTTGACGCCACCGGCGCGACCGCTGCCGTCATACGTGACCGCGACGTGCTGCCACTGCCCCGGTTTAATGACGGACTGCGTCGAGCTGACTTTGATGGCCTTTTGTGGCCACTGGTCGATCAGGTGGACGGCCAGCCGATTGCCTTCGCGAAACAGATCCCATCCACGATAGTCTTTCTTTGGATCCATCTTCGCGATGATTCCGCCGCCGCCTTGCTTGGGCAGGTTCAACCACGTCGTCAGTGTGAACGAGGAATGAGGATCGAGCTGTCCGAGCGGGCCAAGCGAGACCGGCGTTTTGTCCGTCAAGGTGAGCGAACCCTCGCGGCTGCCGACGGTCTTCCAAGTCAGTTCATTGGGCGACTGAATGGTTCCGTTGATCTGGCCCCCGATCGCAAGCTCATTACGGCTTGCTTCATCAAGCGGAAGATGGAGACTGAGATTCTCAGACGGGATTTGTGATTCGATCTCTTCCAGTGTGACCTGCTCGATCCAGTTTTTTGCGGGTGCTTTCTCGGCGGCTCGGATTTCACGAAGTCGCTTTTCGGTCTCCGCAAGCTCACCCGGAATGGCGTCCCATCGTGGTCGATCATCTTCCGAGGGCAGTGTGAGCACCGGCCCGCGACCGTCTTTCTGATTGCCGTCTTTTGGTCCTTGCGTGGTGTTTCGAAAAAAAGCGGCCAGTGAGTAGTAGTCCTTCGCCGTGATGGGATCGAATTTGTGATCATGGCACTGGGCGCAATTCGTCGTCAGTCCCAGAAACACCCAACCAAACGTTTGCACTCGATCGGCTGCGTAGTTGGCTAGGTTTTCTTCATCAATCGTGCCGCCTTCATTGGTCGTCATGTTGCACCGCTGGAAACCGGTGGCGACCAGCTGTGACTCCGTCGGATCATCCAACAAGTCACCGGCAAGTTGCTCGAGCGTGAATTGATCGAACGGTTGGTTCTGATTGAAGGCCTTGATCACCCAGTCACGGTAAGGCCACATCTCGCGATAGTTGTCGAAATGCATGCCGTGCGTGTCGCCATACCGAGCGGCGTCCAACCAGTATCGCCCGCGATGTTCGCCCCACGTTGGCAGGGCCATCAAACGATCGACCCATTCCTCATACACCGCTTCTCCGCCGGCGGCGTACTCTTCGACAAATCGCGACGCATCCTGCGCCGACGGCGGCAAGCCGGTGATGTCGAGGTGAAGTCGCCGAAAGAGTGTTCTCGCGTCGGCCTCGGCAGCGGGCTGCAAGCCAATTTCCTCCAGCTTGCCGGCCACGTAATCATCAATCGGATTCTTGCGCCATGCCACATTCGCTTTGGGCACGCTTGCGACGACAGGAGTTTCGAATGACCAATGGTCCTCGTACTCGGCACCTTCGTTGATCCACCGCGCGAGCAGAGCTTGCTGTTCCGCAGTCACCGTTTTCCTGGTTTCCGGAGGTGGCATGATCCACTCGGGATCTTTGTGACGAATGCGAGCGATGATCTCACTTTCGTCGGCGTTTCCTGCCACGATCGCCCCGTAGTCGATTGCCTCTTCGCGCTCATCCAATCGAAGCCCTGCCGCCCGAGACTCTTCGTCCGTTCCGTGACACGCAAAGCAAAGGTCGGCCAGGATCGGACGAATGTCGCGGTTGTATTCGATGGTCGTCGCGTCTTTCTCGGACGCGTCGGTTGTGGTCGCAGCATCTTCCGCTCTGGCGGAGCAATGCGCGGCGAACAAAACCAACGCGATGATGCAGAGACGTCGAGTTAGGAGTGCCAATCGATTCATTTTCGATTTGGTTGGAGCGAGTAAGGAGGGGAAAGGGGCGGGATGTCGTATGGACGCGATGCGGCCTTCCTGGACGCCGATCCTCGCGCGTTTGGTCGCGACATTCAATCCATTGTAGACGCCCCCCAAGATCGCGGTCACTCGTAAATCTATCGATGCGACTTTTCGACGGGCGTAACGGGATTGGTCGGTGCCGCAAGAGTCTCGGTCGTACCGGTTCGCTGTGAGGCGGCGGGGGACGGAGAGGGAGGCTCCGGGGCCGAGTCCGAACCAGCCAGCGGGCGGCGTGTCGGTTGTGGAGCGGGATCGCGGCCGATCCGCCGGACAAGAAACCAGAGCGTTGCGCTGACCACAAAGAATGAAAACACCGCCCAGACGCCTTCCAAAAAGAGCGTTCGTTTCATGCGTGCGACGGGCTCAAAGACCGACTGCAAGCG